>NZ_LATL02000131.1 GCF_000972705.2 Limnoraphis robusta CS-951
TTCCTAACCTACTCTTTGAGGGGTGAGTCTCCCCAGTCGTTCATCCCATTTCAGAGATAGTTTCGGTATGCCCTACCGTACTTGAGAAAAAAATGCTTTGTTCTCTGTACTTGGTGCTTTAAGGTTTTATATGGCCAAAGCATTTCTTGCAAGAACCCCATACCTTAAGTTTTCAAGGTTAATTGCATCGATTAGATGCTGGGTTTTTCAACTGGTTGAATACCCTGCCAGTAGAGTTATTATAGCATTAGAAAGAGCCTTATATCCCCATACCTGAAGGTAGGGGCGTGTGCGGCAATTTTTGGTAACCCGGAAACGGTAGGATGAGATAAAACGACATCACAGCGATGAGGATCTCGTCCAATGCGAATCCTACCGGGATATTTACTGGGTTGTTCCTCTTTAAACGTTTGGATGTGCAGTTGATTGGCTTCTATCCATTTTAAGGTGAGTTCGTTCACAGGACTTTCTAAATTTAATAAAGTTTACTCAATTAAAAATACTTAATACAATAGGTCGATCAATCCTCTGGTTTGACGAGGGTTTGACCTGATATTTGCTTCTGTTGATTCTGTTTCAATTCTATCCATAGGATTCGTTAAATGCCAAGACGTTATTCAGGGTTTAAGCCAAATCCCCGATTTCCCAAAAGTTCTCAGGTATTTTAACCGATCACCCCAACTTGCCCTTTTTTTGATAAACTAACGAATAAAATCAGTTAACTAAAGTTTAAATGAATAAATTATTGGTAACAGGCGCAAGCGGTTTTCTCGGTTGGAATATTTGTCAGGTGGCTGCCTCTCAATGGGAAGTTTACGGGACTTACCGTTCAAAATCGGTAACAATTCCGGGTGTCAAAACCCTTCAACTTGACTTAACAGACTTTGACGCTTTAAAATCTATCATTGAGGAAATAAAACCTACCGCTATTATTCACACTGCCGCCCAATCTAAACCCAATTATTGCCAACTTCATCCCGAGGAAACTTATCCGATTAATGTGAGGGCATCGGTGAATCTTGCCGGATTATCTGCTGATTATTCTATTGCTTGTGCGTTCACTTCAACGGACTTAGTTTTTGACGGTTTAAACCCGCCTTACAAAGAAACAGATCCCGTTTCTCCGATTAGTGTTTATGGTGAACAAAAAGTAGAAGCAGAACAAGGTATATTAGAACGGAATCCTCAAATTGCTGTTTGTCGAATGCCGTTAATGTTTGGAAAAGCTTCACCCCATGCGGGAAGTTTTATTCAGGGATTTATTCAGACGTTAAAAGCAGACAAAGAACTGCAACTGTTTACCGACGAATATCGAACCTCTGTGAGTGGAACGACTGCTGCAAAAGGATTATTATTAGCCGTTGAAAAATCAACAGGAATCTTACATCTAGGCGGAAAAGAGAGACTGTCTCGTTATGATTTTGGGCGAGTCCTAGCAGAAGTTCAAGAACTTCCCGTTGAAAAGATTAAACCCTGTTTACAACAAGATGTACAAATGCCTGCTTCTCGTCCGCCTGATGTATCTCTCGATAGTTCTAAAGCCTTTGAATTAGGCTATAAACCCTTATCGATTCGGGAAGAATTAGAAGCTTTAAAAGGTGAAGTTTAACGTTGGCTGAGACTCGATAAATACTGTTTTAATTCAGAAGTCCGTTGAGCAGTAACTCGTGTTAAACAGTTGGTTAATAACAGCCCTTCTGCGCTTCCTCCTAGAGCTTCACTGGCTTCATAACTACAGCTTTTATCTCGAAACTGAATCCAAGACCGTTGAGCAGAAATCAAGCGTTGTTTGCGTTGACTTTGATTGCTGAGATTCGTCATCAACTTTTGGTAAACTTGATTCAGTTCTTTATCAATTTTAGCATATTTATCTTGGGCGCATTTTCTCATTTCGATTGTCGAGCCATCTTCGCGACATTGCACCGCTTGAGCAATTTGAACAGGTTCAGCTAAACTGCTCGACATCAAAGTAGAAAATCCCGAGAGGGTAATCATTACACTAAGGGAAACTGTGGTTAATGTTTTTAACATATTTTTCTGTTTAACCTGGTTATTCAAAGGTGTAGAAGTAGTATTGCCTTACTCAAAATTACTCAATATTGAAATTTCAATCCGGGAAATTATTGTTAAAAATTTGAGTTAGATTGTTTGTTATAGCAGAAATCAGGAGACAGGAGACAGGAGACAGAATTGAAACCTTTATCATAAAAGGATTTGACAGAAAAACAGTGTCCTAATCAACTCTTTCTCTGCTATAGATTAAAAACCCGATTTCTATTGAGAAACCGGGTGTTTGGGATCTATCCCAACGGCACTATAAATTTTGACAGAACCCGCCTCTACGCTGGGTTTATGTGAGTTATTTGTGGGAAAATCTAAATAAGGTCGGAACCCGCCCCTACTATCCCGATACAACATTAGAAGCGATCGCATCAGGAAGTTCTTTTTCAACCCGACGCAGACGAGGCGTGCGATAAGCAACAATAGAAGCCCCAATATTCACCATACCGAGTAGAATCAACAACAGGGCAATTCCACGTCCTGGCCCAACACCAATCATTTTCCCAACACTATCAGCAAGTAAACCATTTTCAGCCATCATCGGTTCAAATAAACGATCCACTAACGGCCCAATTGTTAATTGAGTTGAAATCATCGCAGAACGTTCAATCAAGCTTTGGAGAGCAAAAATCCGTCCTTGCAAATTAATCGGGATTTTACATTGCCAAATCGTTTGACTAGAACTAATAATAATCGGTTGAGCAAATAAGTAACCAAAACCGCCAATCGCAGCAACCACTATAGACGCCTTAAAGCCACCTAAACACAGACACAAACCCTGCAAGCCAACAAACACTAAAATCCCGTAAACTCGCCGTCCGAGTCGTCCTCCCCAAGCACTGACAGCAATACTGCCAAACAGCATTCCACAGCCACTAATTGAAAGGACAATTCCGAGTTCTGAACTTGAACCGAAACTCAAAACCAACGGCCAGAATACCACCTGAACCACGCCTTCGGTGAGATAAATGACGCCTGTAAATAGAATTAACCGATATAAACCGGGTCTTTCGGCGACATAATTCCAACCGGAAGTAACCTCATCCCAAACTAAAGCCAGAGAAGCCGTTTTTTCAGCAACACTTTGAACGGAAGTTTTAACCCGAGTTTCAATTGAAGCTTGTACATCGGGGAAATGCACCGCTAACAGGCTAATAATTGAAACGCTGAAGGTGCAGAAGTTCAGCAACAAGACACCCCGAATACCAATGCTTTGAACTAAAAATCCGGCAATGGTTGGGCCAAGAATCCGCGCCACCGCACGGGAAATTTGTACCATCCCATTCGCCCGACTGAGGTTTTGCTTCGGTACCAGTTGGGCGATCGCTGCCGTATATGCAGGCCATTGAAACCCGGTACAAAATGAACCTAACGAAACGGCAATATAGATATGCCAAACCTCAAGCTGATTTGAGGTAGCCAGGACTATCAGAATAACCGCCATGACGCTTTTCGAGAAGTCACTGGCAAGCATTATCCATTTTCGGTTCCAGCGATCTACCAACACTCCAGCAAAGGCTGAAACCATCAAGTTGGGTAGGTGCATGAACACAATAGTCATGGCAAATTGGGTGATGGAACCTGTCTGTTGGTAGACCCATACACCCAGGGCAAAATCTGTAATATAGGTTCCCAAGACGGAAACAACTTGCCCCAACCAGATAATAAAAAATGTCTGCATAGGCTTTGCGATCGGTTGTGTCTGCTACAGATGAACTTAAGAAAAATTGACCCGCAATTTACAAGGGTTGTCAATGATTGTTGTTCATTGTGCCATTGACAATTGTCTAGAGTGAAAAAACACCCTATTGTCTTTTGATTGTGTTGCTGTCGTTTTCGCTAAAAGCGGGAATATTCCCGGAAACTTCTCAATATTGTTTGAAAGTTTACAGTTTGGGGGTGCAGATTCTGAAACTGTCACATACTCAGCACTTCTAGGGTTAAGTGATTGTTAGATTACTCTAATTTACTTCAGATTTGTGCAACGGTTATTCAGCAAAAATCCACTGCTCACCCCCTTAATGCTATTTTAGATCCTAAGTCTATGAAGTTTGATTAATTTTCAGATGAGATGCAGTCGGCTGAGTTGGCTTTTTCAGCGTGATTTGAGCCTCCCAAATCCCTACTAAATTCTTCACGGTTTCATCCCAACTGTAATCTGCAACACAGCGCAAACCCTTTAAACCCATTTTTTTTCGCAACTCTCCATTCTCAATTAACAGCTTTAATTTTTGGGCAAAATCTTCACCGTCTTGAGGGGTATATAAGCATCCATTTTCACCGTCTTGGATATTTTCAACGACACCTCCCGCACGGGGCGCGATCACTGGAATTCCGGCTGCAAAGGCTTCTAAGACGGTTAACCCTCGGGTTTCTTTTTCCGAAGCAGTGACGTGTACATCACTATTAGCTAGTAATGCAGGAACATCTGAGGGCGACACTCGACCCAACAACTGGACACTTGGAATTAATAAACTTAATTCTTGTTCAATCTGCGATCGCATTGGTCCGTCCCCGACAATTAAAACAGCAAATTGATCCGGATCTACCATTTTAACTAATCGTTCAAACGTTCTCAAGGTAAACGCCCAACCCTTATCGGGAGTGAGACGCCCTAAGAAAATTAACTTCACTTTGCGATCAATATCTGTCAGTCCATAATGCTGTTCAAAAAACCTCTCTTGACGCAAATTAGGGTTAAACTGACTCGCATCAAACCCCAATAAATTCGCATATTTAAGATTTTTAATCCCCATTTTTAGCAACTTTTCTGCCGTAATTTTGCTGGAAACCAAAGTCAGATCATAAGCATTATAAATCTTGGCAAAAATTCGACTGACAATCCCTTGAATCATCGGAATTAGAACAGGCGGTGCGGGCAAAAAATCCTCAGCATATTCAATAAAATTCGTTCTAAAAAAACTTACACAAGGAATCCCAACCTTTTTAGCATAGTGAATTCCCGCCAGACGAAAGAAACCAAAAAATAAACGTTCCGGTTCATCAACATGAATCACATCCGGTTGAAAGTTCTCCAACTCTCGAACCACTGTCGGATAAGATTTCCAACTGACATTTCGTTCAAAATCAACTCCAAACATCGGCGTACTTTCTAACCCGATAACCCGCACACCCGGAAGAATATCACCGACATAATCCCGCCAATTCGGATAAAGATTCGCCAGAGGACTATAATCGGGATAACACACTAAAACTTCATGTCCCCATTGACTCAGCTTTTGAACTCGATACAGTCCACTAACGCTGACGCCATCTAAAACCGGGGGGAAACCCGAGGTAAGAATTGCAATTTTCATGGATTCATGTACATATTTTTCAAATCCGAGATTTATTTGACTCTAATTGGATATATCACAGAGATGGCATCGCTTATGCAATGATTCCCATTTAGGTTGGCTTGAGGAACAAATAAATCTTCGGTGGATGTCGGGTTTGAGACTTCACAGACAAGCGATCGCACTCAATAATCACCGCTTTTCAACAGTAGGTTGGGTTGAGGTAACGAAACCCAACACATACAAGATCATCAGGGGTAACGAAACCCAACACATACAAGATCATCAGGGGTAACGAAACCCAACACATACAAGATCATCAGGGGTAACGAATTTCATTCTTCAACCCAACCTACAGGAGATCATCCCAGAAATTTGAAAAATTATCGGGAATGTGCGTTAATTTAACAGAAAACCTATAATCAAAGTCGGTTTAACGGTACGGGAAAACGGACTTGAGGAAAAAATCTAGTACGGATGGTCTACCACAGTCGATGAATTACGATTTAACGCTCGTTAGCCTGCTGCGGGAGAGGGCGCAACGCTTACCCAACCAAATAGCTTATACCTTTTTACCCGATGGTGAAACGGAGTCTGGATCTCTCACCTACGCACAACTCGATCAACTTGCCCAAGCGATCGCCTCTCATCTTCAGTCTATCGGAAAACCCGGTTCACGAGCGCTCGTTATTTATCCCTACACCGATGGACTTGAATTTATTGCCGCGTTTTTTGGCTGTCTCTATGCAGGGTTTGTCGCTGTCACCAATAACCCCCCTCATTCCGCGAAAGATTTAGCGAAAATCTATCATCGCCTTCAGTCTTCTGAGTCTATTGTGATCTTAACGACTCAAGGGCTATTATCCCATCTCAAACAGCAAAGCCGCCAATACCCAGAATTTCAACATCTTTTTAATCAGTTTCCCTGTATTGCTACCGATATTTTACCCCAGTCTCCCGCTTCTGACTGGATAGAACCCCAACTCACTCCCGATGACTTAGCCTTCTTGCAATATACCTCCGGTTCAACGGGAACCCCCAAAGGTGTGATGGTAACGCATCGCCACGTGATGCACAATTCCGCTTTAATTTATCAAGGGTTTGAACATTCTTCCCAAAGTCGCGGCGTGATGTGGTTGCCATTATTCCATGATATGGGATTAATTGGCGGTGTAATTCAACCGCTTTATGGCGGATTTCCGGTAACATTGATGTCGCCTGTTTCGTTAATTCAAAAGCCCATTAACTGGTTAAATGCGATTTCTCGGTATCAAGCCACAACAAGCGGGGGGCCGAATTTTGCCTATGATTTATTGTGTCGTCAAATTCAACCCGAACAGTTAGAAACCCTAGATTTAAGTCATTGGGAAGTTGCTTTTTCTGGGGCTGAACCTGTTCGCGCCCATACGATAGAACAATTCTCTCAAATTTTTGCAGATTGTGGTTTTCGTCGAGAAGCGTTTTATCCTTGTTATGGAATGGCGGAAACGACGTTATTTATTACGGGAGGACGCAGAAGTGAACCGCCGATTATTAAATATATCGAAGCGAAAGAATTAGAAGAAAATCGCGTTATCGAAGTGACTCCAGAACATCCTAATTCTCGCCCGATTGTTGGCTGTGGTCAACCCAATTTAGGCGATGAAGTGATCATTGTAAATCCTCAAACGTTGACGGCTTGTAGTCAGGCTGAAGTGGGTGAAATTTGGGTAAAAGGGTCGGGAATTGGTTTAGGATATTGGAACCAACCGGAAGAAACGGAACAGATGTTTAGAGGGTTTTTGGGCGAAAAAGGGCCGTTTTTACGGACGGGAGATTTAGGATTTTTGCAAGAGGGGGAACTTTTTATTACGGGTCGCATCAAAGAAATGATGATTCTTTGGGGTCGAAATCGTTATCCCCAAGACCTGGAACAAACGGCAGAAAATAGTCATCCGGCGTTAAGAAAAGGCTGTGGGGCGGCCTTTTCTATTGAGGTGAATGAAGAAGAATGTCTGGTGATAGCCTATGAAGTGGAACGGCGTTATTTAAAGTCGTTGAATGTTGAAGAAATTGTAACGGCAATTCGTCAAGCGATCGCAGAACAGCATACTGTAGAAGTTTATGGGATTGTGTTATTAAAAACCGCGAGTCTTCCTAAAACAAGCAGTGGTAAAATTCAACGTCGCACCTGTCGTCAGCAATTTTTAAATGGAGAGTTGGCGGTTGTCGGTGAATGGATGCAAAACGCTGAAGAAAGTAGTTTGCAGGATTTAGCAAATCGCATTTAATTTTAGGGTGTATCATCTCGTTTTTAATATAGGAAACCTTAAGGATTTCTCATAATAAATCTGTAAAAATGATGTTTGAATTTAGATATTTTTTGACTGTATAAATTTATAAAAAATCACACAAGATATACAGGATAGTGTTATGATTTATAAGTCATTATTAGAACAAGGAAAATTTTCAGGATGAACCCCAGCTCAAACGAAATCAGTCAAGAGTCAGAACCCTCCAAATTTTGGCAAAAAAATAGAAAAAGAGTGATGGAGTTTTTGATTCTTAAAGTGGGAGCAAATTTACTCTGGACTATTGAAAAACTCATTCCTAAATATTCTTTAATTGGTAGTAATCCTTTTTTTGAACGAGAACAGTTTGACTGGGTTCCTGAACTAGAAGCACAATGGGAAGCAATTCGTGAAGAAATGTATGAAGTCTTGAAATATCGGGATGAATTACCCTGTTTCCACGAAATTTTACCCTATCAGAATGCACAAATTAGTGCTGATAACGATTGGAGAACCTATTTTCTATTTGGCTATGGAAATAAGATAGAAAAAAACTGTGATCGTTGTCCAGAAACCATAGCGGCTTTAGAAAAAGTTCCCGGTTTAAAAACAGCATTCTTTTCGATCTTTTTACCCGGAAAACATCTTCCTGATCATCGGGGACCCTACAAAGGATTAACCCGGTGTTTGTTGGGGTTGAAAGTTCCAGAACCCAAAGAACTTTGTCGCATCCGAGTGGATAATGAAGTGCGCCACTGGGAAGAAGGAAAATGTATGTTATTTGATGATTCTTTTCGCCACGAAGCTTGGAATGAAACCAATGAAACTCGTGTCGTTTTATTTATTGATTTTGTTAGACCCTTACGTTTTCCGTTGAATATTATCAATCAACTGTTAATTCAGGCGATTGCAATTTCTCCCTTAATTAAAGATGCTAAAGTCAATCAACAATACTGGGATAAACGATTAGAAGAAGTGTTTACTCAGAAAGCCAAAGAGGAAGAACAAGATCAACAAGTTTTATCCTCAAAATAGACTCAGATTTGTTTGTATCAAAGGACTGACAGATTAACCTAGTTTCTCAAAGAGACTGGGTTTTTTAGTCAACCTATTGAAATATAATACAACAAAAGTTTATAGCAGTTCAACACAAAAGCAAATCTTCGTGTCTTTGTATCTTTGTGGTTTTTCCTCTTTATCTCATAATTGTTATGAGTTTAATTAAAGACTGAGGACATTCAAACATATCTCAAAACCCTGACTTTACCGGATCAATAAAGCCTGATGCACAAATGACTCAGTAAATATATTAAATTTTTATTAAAACTAATTTACCTAAACTAAAAACCTATGATAATATTTTATTGGTGTGATTACAACAATTCAATCATGGAACCCTAACTTAATTAGTGTGAGGAGACGTAAGGTTAATGAAGAAAATCTCTTTATCTCTCTTAAAAGAGAGGCTCAGATGGCTCGTTATACACGGTATTGGCGCGAATCTGCTTTGGAAGTTTGAGAATATCATTCCGCGATATTCTTTAATTGGTAATAAACCCTTCTTTGAACGGGAACAATTTAACTGGGTGCCTCAACTCGAAGCCAATTGGGAAATCATTCGGAAAGAACTCGATGAAATCTTACAATATCGAGATCACTTACCGAATTTTCAAGATATTTCACCCGATCAAATTTACCGAACCAGTACAGATGATATGTGGAAAACGTATTTTCTGTATGGTTATGGAATGAAAGCAGAGAACAATTGTAAACTCTGCCCGGAAACAGCCCGAATATTAGAACAAATTCCGGGTGTAAAAACCGCTTTTTTTTCAATTTTACTTCCTAGTAAACATATTCCCGAACATCGTGGCACTTACAAAGGGTTTATTCGGTGCTTATTGGGGTTAAAAATTCCTGAACCTAGAGAAAAATGTCGCATTCGAGTTGAAAATGAGGTGCGTCATTGGGAAGAAGGAAAGTGCATGATTTTTGATGATGCTTTTCCCCATGAAGCTTGGAATGAAACGGATGAGATGCGGGTAGTTTTATTTATTGATTTTGTTCGACCTTTAGGTTTCCCGATGAATCTTGTTAATCAGTTAGTCATCAATATTATTGCGATGACTCCCTTTGTTCAAGATGCCAACCGCAATCAAAAATATTGGGATGAACGCTTAGAACAAGTTATGTCTCAGAAAGCTAAACGAAAGCAACCTGAGAAAGTTTTGACTTCTAAATAGGTTCAACCTTTCCCTAACCCTCTCCTCTCGACCTCTCCCTAACCCTCTCCTACAAGGCGAGGGAACCAAATAGTCTTCTCTCAACCCCCTTTTTTAAGGGGGGCTAGGGGGGATTTGAGAGGTTGGTGGGGGTTAAATGTTAATTTTTAACGGCAAGATTTTGATCGCTCTTTTCAGAAGAATAAAACTGACTCGCCCAACGCACACTCGGTTTAATCGGCCCATCTTCTTCAAACAGAATCGGATGAGTTGGGGAAATCCTGTGTTCTAAAATATCAATATCTTGCTTAAACGTCATTTCTACATCTTGCTTAACAAAAGCGGCGAGTATTAAGTTAAGAGGAGGGGGAAGAACCTTTTTAACACAAGAAAAAATCTGAACATCTAAATACTCTTCATCAATGGGAGTTCCCGTAAAAATCGTAAATAATCCAAACTGAATTAATCCTTTTGTCCAATAATAACTAACATCATATCCCGGCCCGTAATAAGTCGTTGTCACCGAACCATTGGCTTCTCCGACTAATTTACCGACTAACATAGCTGAGAGATTATACTTTTGAGTAATCCGATGGGTTAAAGTCGGGCCGTCAATTTCAACGCCATCACTAATGGCATCATCAAACGTTTGGCGGTGTAAACTGGAGAGATGAGAAACATCAACACTATTTTCTAAGTATTGAATCAGGTCAGTTTTCACTTTCCAACGCTGAACTGAACGCAAAGGAGTCCAATCTTTAGAATAGCATTCAGGAACTTTCGGAATTTCCCAACTGGGTTGTTGAGCTTGAGGGTGATAATACATGAAAATCAAACCATTCAATTCTCGCACGGGCCAGCTTTGAATTTGAGTTTGGGGAGATTTATTCGTGTAGGGAATTTTGACACAATCCCCCTGACAATTCCATTGCCAACCGTGAAACGGACAGCGAATGGTGTCTCCCTCAACCGTCCCCCCGTACCCCAGATGAGCGCCCAAATGGGGACAATGGGCGTCGAGTAAATGGGGAGTACCACCTTCAGCCCGGAATAAGACAAAATCCCGACCAAAGTAGTGTAACGGTAATACCCCCTTGGGGGGAAGTTCATCACTGGTGGCGATGCGAAACCAACTATTGGGGAAAACAGAAGAAAAATGGCTTGAGTTCATTGGAGTTGTGAGTTGAATAGCCCTATGGTATCTAGAATTTTGCACCAAAAAGCTGAGATTGGCAGTCAAGGGGTAAAAGAACGCTATCGATAAATTACAGCATTTTGATAGAGAATGTTTCCATCGGTTTGGACAACAATTCCGCCTAGAATAGAAGATGGCGGCAGAGCAGCGCCCAGAATGGATAGACAACTGATCTATAATGCTGACGACGGTCGAGAAACTCTGTATCCTTAATAATTAATCAAATTACGGCTTCTGAATGAATGGTTCAGATCATCCTGAAATTAACACCCTTGTTGACCTCCTGCGTCACCGAGCCAGCCAACAGCCTGAGCAAATCGCCTACAGATTTTTGGTAGACGGTGAAACTCTCGAAGTTAGTCTAACTTATCAAGCTCTAGATCGACAGTCTAAGGCGATTGCCGCTCATTTACAATCAATCTGTCAACCCGGAGAACGGGCGTTGCTGCTGTACCAACCGGGTTTAGATTACATTAGTGCCTTTTTTGGCTGTTTATATGCAGGAGTGGTCGCGGTTCCCGCTTATCCGCCTCGACCCAACCGTTCCCTTGATCGTATTGAGGCCATCTTAGCCGATGCCGAAGCAACTGTTGCTCTAACTTGCCAGCCAATTTTATCTTTAATGCGGCGACAGTTCGACCAAGTTCCGCAGCTTCAAACTCTGCATTGGATCGCTACAGATACCCTGGCTGAAACTCTAGCTATGGACTGGCAAGAGCCTGTTTTAACCCGTGACACGATCGCTTTTTTGCAATATACCTCGGGTTCGACAGCCGCGCCAAAAGGGGTAATGATCGCTCATGGGAACTTATTACACAATTTATCAGCTATTCATCACTGTTTTGCCCATTCTCCCCAGAGTCAGGGAGTGATTTGGCTGCCTCCCTATCACGACATGGGTTTAATTGGGGGGGTATTGCAGCCGCTTTATGGGGGGTTTCCGGTGGTGTTGATGTCGCCGTTAATGTTTTTACAACGTCCCCTGCGGTGGCTAGAAGCGATTTCTCGTTATCGGGCAACAACCAGTGGCGGCCCGAATTTTGCCTATGATTTGTGTGTGCGAAAGATTCCCCAAGGGCAGCGAGAACATCTAGATTTAAGCAGTTGGGAATTAGCGTTTAATGGGGCTGAACCGATTTACTATGAAGTGATCGAACGCTTTACTGAGGCGTTTGCACCCAAGGGGTTTCGACGAGAGGCGTTTTATCCTTGTTATGGTCTTGCCGAAGCGACTTTAATTGTCAGTGGTGGAGAAAAAACGGCTCAACCTGTTTTCAAAAGCGTTCAAGCCAAAGCCTTAGAACAAAATCAGGTGATTTATGATTTTGTTACACCCGACAACCGTCGAACGGTGGTGGGCTGCGGTCAAAGCCTGAGTGATCAAAAAATTGTGATTGTTGATCCTCAGACGTTAGAGGTGTGTGGGGACAATCAAGTGGGTGAAATTTGGGTATTAGGGCCAAGTATTGCTCAAGGATATTGGGGGAAAGTAGAAGAAACTCAACAAATCTTTAAGGGTGATCTTGCAGGTTCCCCAGATGGGCCGTTTTTACGAACGGGAGATTTAGGGTTTTTAGCCAATGGTGAATTATTTGTCACTGGACGACTTAAAGATGTAATTATCATTAACGGTCGCAATTATTATCCCCAAGATATTGAACGCACAGTGGAACAAAGTCATCCCCTCATACGACCCAACTGTTCAGCGAGCTTTTCAGTGGAGGTAGACGGAGAAGAACGCCTGGTGATTCTGGCTGAAGTCGAACGCCACTATCGAGAAGGTTCTGGGGTACAAACCCACTCGGGTAATGGGACAGCACAATCATCAAAAGTCAAAGCGGTGTGCCAGTCGATCCGACGTGCTGTGTCACAACACCATGATTTACAGGTGTATGACACGGTGTTGCTCAAAGTCGGCGGAATTCCTAAGACTTCCAGTGGTAAAATTCAACGCCATATCTGTCGATCTCGTTTTCTGGATCAGACCCTCAACCGGATTGAGGATTAAGCTGAAAAGTCTTGGTGTGAAGTTATTTTGACAAGAGGGGGAATTTTGTCCGGAAGAGGACGCCTTCAGACCGAAAACATAGGCTATCTCTATTTTGCGTCTATGGGAAATCTAGAGATTTTTCAGTCGATCTTTCTACTTTTATGGGTCTCATGGCAAAATAACCATCATGTCTTGCCCAAATCGAACATTAGAATTGAGAACGGATCAATATTGGGGAGACACAGGGCAAATTTCCCAGGGCTACCCCCTAAACTGGAGTGATGCTAAATTTTTAGCGTGATAGAGGAGTGAATCATGCAACTGTTAAACGAGTCTTTGAATGGAAAAACGGCTCCAGAGCCAACTGGGATGAAGCTCAATCCGCAATCTCCTGTGGACTCCCCTGCATTATCTCAGGATGCTCAGGCAATTCAAGTATGGTTGATCGCTCAACTGGCCGAGCGACTGGGACTTGAAATCGACGAAATTGATCTCAATGAGGATTTTGCCAATTATGGTCTGAACTCCATCGAGGCGGTTAACCTGTCTGGAGATTTGGAAAATATTCTGGGGCGAAGGCTGCCCCCCACCATTCTTTGGGACTATCCCAATATTGCAACATTATCAGAATATTTGGCTGAGGACACTTCACGCGATGCCAGCATTAAACCTCAGAGAAACCCCATTCCGCCCGAAAAAGCTGAGGAACTGTTAGAACGACTGGATCAAATGTCCGATCAAGAGGTGGATGACCTGTTAAATTCGATGCTGTCAGAAGAGGAAAGTCATTAATGACCAACACATCACAAGGAATTGCCCATCTTAGCCCCACCGAAAAGCGATCACTGTTGGCCGAGTTACTGCGTCAGAAGGCAAAATTAGCAACGCCTCCCGAAATCCCTCTAGAATACTACCGTTTTGAACATTATCCGGAGTATCGCAAGCTCAAGCAGCAACAGCAGGAAATTGCCGCCCTGGGGATTAATAATCCGTTCTTCACCCCCCAAGAAGCCTTAAACAGCAATACGACGATTGTCGCGGGCCGAGAACTGATCAACTATGCTACCTACAATTACATCGGAATGTCCGGTGATCCGATTGTGTCCCAAGCCGCTAAAGATGCCATTGATCACTACGGGACTTCGGTATCTGCCAGTCGCTTGGTTTCGGGGGAAAAACCCCTACATCGCCAGCTTGAACGGGCAATTGCTGATTTTATTGGGGCTGAAGATAGTGTTGTGTTTGTTGGGGGTCATGCTACCAATGTTACAACAGTGGGTCATTTATTCGGACAAAATGATCTGATTGTCCATGATTGTCTGAGTCACAATAGTCTGTTGCAAGGCTGTTTGCTCTCAGGGGCAACGGCCGTTGCTTTTCCTCATAATGACTGGGAAGCGGTGGATCGGGTTCTCCAAGAACGTCGTCATCGTTACAAGCGGGTTTTGATTATCGTTGAGGGGGTTTACAGTACAGATGGTGATATCCCCTATCTCCCCGCATTTATTGAGATTAAAAAGCGTTATAAGGCCTTCCTCATGGTTGATGAGGCTCACTCAATTGGGGTTTTGGGGGCCAACGGTCGCGGCATTCGAGAATATTTCGATGTGGATGCGGCGGATGTGGATTTGTGGATGGGAACCCTCAGCAAGTCTTTTGCCAGTTGTGGCGGCTATATTGCTGGGGGTCAAGCTGTGGTTGAATATCTCAAGTATACCGCGCCCGGTTTTGTGTTTAGCGTGGGAATTTCTCCCCCAAATGCCGCTTCGGTGTTGGCCGCGATTCAGGTGTTGAAAGCTGAACCTCAACGAGTCACCCGACTGCATGAGCGATCTAAGTTGTTCTTGGAGTTGGCGAAACAAAAGGGCCTCAACACCGGAACCAGTCTGGATTCTCCCGTGATTCCGATTATTGTCGGTGATTCCCTCAAATCCGTGCAACTGTCCCAAAATTTGTTTAAACGCGGGATTAATGTACCGTTTATGATTTATCCCTCTGTTCCTCATAATGGCGCTCGTCTACGCTTTTTCATTACCTGCAATCACACCGAGGAGCAAATTCGCTCGACGGTTGAGATTCTTGCAGAAGAAGTCGAGAAAATGCACTAGGGAGGCATGAGAAAATAGGGGTTAGTAATTCTTGATGAAAAGCTAACCTCTTCCCAGTCAATTCTGAGAATTCCTGTTATGCTTTATAAGCAGGTCTTTGTCATTCATTTAGAGGGATTTGTCCAATTTTGTAGCCTAAACTCAATAGTTCTTCACTCTCAAGATTTTCAGGTGATCTCATCATACCTGTTATTGTGCGTTATAAAGAGTTTTGGCGTTAACTGTTCATTACAACACGAAGTAGATTCATCATGCGAGCTTTACTTTTATATCCTCTTTTTCCACCCAGTTTTTGGTCATTTGAAAGAACATTAGCTTTGATTAAACGCAAAGCATTATTACCCCCTTTGGGGTTAATTACAGTTGCAGCGATTTTACCTCAAGATTGGGAATTTAAACTCGTTGACCGGAATGTTCGAGACGTAACAGAAGCCGAATGGGACTGGGCAGAAATTGTCATTCTGTCGGCGATGATTGTTCAAAAAGAGGACTTGATTGATCAAATTAAAGAAGCGAAACGGCGCGGTAAACCTGTGGCAGTTGGTGGCCCTTATTCGACTTCTTTACCCCACGAAGTTCAAGAAGCAGGTGCAGATTACTTGGTTTTAGACGAAGGCGAAATCACCTTACCGATGTTTGTAGAAGCCTTAGAACGAGGGGAAAAAACTGGGGTTTTTACTGCCAATGGTGAAAAAGCAGATATTACTAAAACGCCCATCCCTCGCTTTGATCTCCTCGAAAGAGAGGTCTATGAAACGATCGCCATTCAGTATTCTCGCGGTTGTCCTTTTCAATGCGAATTTTGCGATATTATTGTCCTCTATGGTCGCAAACCGCGCACAAAAACACCTGCTCAACTGATTGCTGAACTCGACCGTCTCAAAGAATTAGGCTTCCGACGGGCTGTTTTCTTAGTTGATGATAATTTTATCGGCAACAAACGGAATGTTAAGTTGTTGTTGAAAGATTTGAAGGTTTGGCAGCATGAAAATGACTATCCCTTCCGATTCTTTACAGAAGCTTCGATTGATTTAGCCAACGATCAGGAATTAATGGAGTTGATGGTTGAGGCGAATTTCTACTCTGTCTTTATGGGGATTGAAACACCCGATGAAGCGAGTTTAACCCTCACCAAAAAGTTTCAAAATACTCGCGACTCTCTCAGTGAATCTGTTGAGAAAATTTCCCGAACAGGCTTGGACGTGATGGCTGGGTTTATTATTGGTTTTGATCAGGAAAAAAGCGGAGCAGGTGAGCGGATTGTTCAGTTTGTAGAGAAAACTGGAATTCCGATGGCAATGTTTAGTATGTTGCAAGCGCTCCCAAATACTGCTTTATGGCATCGTTTAGAAAAGGAGGGACGGCTACTGAATGCCAGTGGAAATGTTAACCAAACCACGTTAATGAACTTTGTTCCCACTCGTCCGATTGAAGAAATTGCCCGTGAATATGTGGAGGGTTTCTGGTATCTTTATGACCCTCAAACCTATTTAGATCGGGTTCATCGTTACTTCCTTAAAGTTGGTAAACCGCGAAATCCTGTTACTCGCCGTAAGTTAACGGATTGGGTTACATTAAGAGCGTTATTAACTATATGTTTCCGTCAAGGTGTTCTTCGGAAAACTCGTTGGACGTTTTGGATTTATTTGGTGGATATTCTCAGGAAGAATCCTGCACTTTTTGACCGCTATATTTCTCTTTGTGGTCATTTAGAACATTTCCATGTCTATCGCAAAATTGTTCGCGATCAAATTGAATTACAATTGGCTGAATATTTGAAGGAAAAAGCAGCAATGGAAGCTCAAGAAGCTAAAGAAGCTAAAGAAGCTAAAGAAAAACAAGTTCAAGAAATTGTTGCTTAGTTTCGTTTATTAGTAAAGGAAAAACACAAAGACACGAAGACACGAAGAGAGATTTTCTTGATGGCTTTGTGTCTTTGTTGTGAGTTTCTTAAGTCAAAAAATGTTTGATAGGATGAATTATTGTTTAACTCCTTGAACATTTAACCGTATTCGATAAAGACTGCTACTAGCGGTAATATAAAGGGTTTTGTAGTCCGTATCTCCCCAAGCTAAATTAGCGGCTGTTTCTGGCGTTTCTATGATGCCTAATTTCTCCCCAGAGGGTGAGAAGACCCAGACACCACCTGGCCCGGTACTATACACATTTCCTTGACTATCTACTTTCATCCCATCAGGAACTCCTTTTTTTTCGGGGTGTTTTTGAGTGGCAAAAATCCGTCCGTTGGTTAAGGTTCCATCGGCTTTAACGTCAAATACCCGAATATGACTTTCCTGGGAATCATTAATATAAAGTTTCGTTTCATCGGGTGAAAATGCAATCCCATTCGGACGAACAAAATCATCAATTAGTAATGTTAATTCTCCATCCGGTGAAATCCGATAAACGCCATAAAATCCTAATTCTTCTTGGTCTGATTTGATGCCATAGGGCGGGTCTGTAAAATAAATACTCCCATTTGATTTTACCACTAAATCGTTTGGACTGTTCAGTTTTTTGTTTTGATATTCACTCACTAAAGTGACAATTTCACCGTCTTTTTCGGTGCGAGAAACACGACGGTTTGAATGTTCAGCCGTGATTAAACGGGTTTGTAAATCTAATGTATTTCCGTTAGCATTTCCTGATGGTTGACGAAACACTTTCACAGGTTCGTTGGGTTTCCATTGATAAATTGTATTTTCAGGAATATCACTAAATAATAGAAAACCCTCGGGATGCCAAATTGGGCCTTCTACAAATCGGAAACCGTCTGCTATTTTTTCTAAGGTTGAATTGGCATCTAAAATTTTGGGAATTTTACTAGATGTTTGTGCTTGAGTTAAGGTGGGTTTCTGGGCGCGAATATTTTCGGTTAATACTGAGGTTGATGATAAGATTAAACTGACCACGAAGACAGGAAGACACAAAGGTTTTATGATTTTTATTCTGTTTCTAAAAGTTGGCAGTTTCATTGTTTGTGCTATAAACTTTAGAAATCGAGTTAGAATTTGAGAGTAATCGGTAATTTTCCCGCAGTTTCGGGTTTAACTTGACCGATAATACTACTCTCAATATATCCTAAACCTTTGAGGTGATTTAAGCAAGAGTTGGCTAGTTCGAGGGGAACAGAGGCGAGTAAACCGCCGGAAGTTTGGGGATCAAATAATAAGGGATAAAGGGGGTGTTGACTGGCTTGTTGTTGATTTTGAATGCTTTTGGAGAAATGATGATTTTCAGGATAGAGTGAACTAAAAATACGCTGTTGGCTGGTTTCTTTCGCCCCGTTTAAAATCGGAATAGCGTCTAAATTGAGTTGGACAGCAACATCTGAAGCTTGAATCATTTCGAGTAAATGTCCAATTAATCCAAATCCGGTAATATCAGTACAAGCGGTGATTTGATGCTGTTTAAAACAGTCTGCGGCTTGTTGGTTTGAGAGTAACATAGACTCAATTGCAGTTTCTATCCAACGTCCTTTTGCTTTGAGTTGCATATCCGCAGCAAATAAGGTTCCGGTGCCAATGGCTTTGGTTAAAATTAATGCTTGGTTGGGTTTCATTCCGCTTTTTCTGAGTAGTTTATCCGCCTCAGCAAACCCATTACAGGTTAAACCCAACGCTAATTCTTCGCCTTCGGTTGTGTGTCCACCAATTAACAAAGCGGAAGCCGAATTTAAGACTTCTTTGACTCCTGATAATAAATGAAAAAGTGTTTCTTCTTGTTTGGTTGAAATGGCGTAGGGAAGCGTCACAATTGCTAATGCACTTTGAGGCGTCGCCCCCATTGCAAATAAATCGCTTAAACAATGATTAGCTGTTATTTTTCCAAAGATAAACGGATCATCTAATAAGGCGCGAAAATAGTCAACGGTTTGCACCATTACCTGTTCGGGTGGGACTCGAATTACGGCTGCATCTTCTGCGTCTTTAAGTCCGATTATAACATCTTCTCGCGTTTCAGATTGAATTCTATTTAAGACATTTTCTAAAACTGAACGTCCCACTTTTGAACCACAACCCGAACACCGCATTTTTGGAGTTTTAACTTGAATTTTTTCGGGTTTATCAGGTTTATCTGACATCGGTTCTAGGTTTGTGAATTGATTCATAAATTTGCGATCAATATGATCTTTCCACTGCCATAATAAAGGATACGGCCCTAAACCGATTAGACCGCGAGAGGCGATAGCTTGTTCATTCCCCGTCCCAATTAAAATCAGAAATTGTTTTTGCGGAATAAACGGTTTGAGAGGTTTTTCTAATAACGCCCGTCGTAAATTTTCAAACAACGGTTGACCTTGACGGACTGCAAAAACTCCGGCTTTTGGACGGGGATGATTAACCATTGTCGCCACATCTCCCGCCGCGAAAATATGAGGATGAGAAAGCGATCGCAATGTATCATCAACTTGAATAAATCCGTTTTCATCTGTTGCAAGTCCCGCTTCTTTTAACCAAGGTGCAGCCGAAGCTTGTGTCACCCAAAACAAGCGATCACAGGTGACTTTTAATCCCGATTCACAACTGATTATTTTCTCCTCTCCTGCCGCTTCTACTTGATTTACCGTTTGTTCTAAATGCAGGTTAACCCCTAGACTTATGAGGATTTTTTCAACCTGTTTACCCACCCATTGACTGCGTTCCGGTAAGAGTTTTGCACCCCGTTGAAAGAGATGCAATTCGAGTTGATTTTTGAGGTTTTTAGTGTTAGAATAAATTTTAGACAAACATCCATCAATAGAAAACATTAATTCAACTCCACCCGCACCCCCGCCAACAACGGCAATTCGCATTTTTTGATTGGGGTTTTCAAGGGCTGTATTTTTAACCGTGTTCCAATAATCAATAAATTTAGAAATCGGTTTAACTGGAATGGCGTTTTCAGCGATACCGGGAACGGATAAAGTCGCGGGTTTACTACCAATATCAATCGATAAAATATCAAAGGAAATGGGCGGATGATTTTGACAAATTACCTGATTATTTTCTAAGTCTAAACCTATCGCCCGATCTAAGATCATTCTAGCTTGAGAAAATTGAGTTAACGGACGTAAATCAATATGACATTCATCAAAATTATATAAACCTGCCACATATCCCGGTAACATTCCTGAATAGGGGGTATGAGACACATCTGTAATCAGAGTTAAACGCACTCCAGCGATAGGGTTCATACCGAATTTTTTCAGGACAATGGCATGGCTATGTCCGCCGCCAATCAAAACTAAATCTTTGAGAATGACTGTTGAGGATTTCATCGTTAATTGTTGAGATTTACAGCAATTCGTTTCATAACTTTTAAGACTTGATAGAGTTCATTTTCCGGTAAACCATAAATAGAAAAATCGGTTGATAGACTATATTCAGCATCAGGTTGTTTGATCAGTTTGAGAAAGAGAAAATGATCTCCATTCGTGACTAAACCAAAGATAGGCTGTTCCGAGTTGGGATTTCCCATCATATAAGCTAAAATTTGAGGAAGGGCAACAGAGAAAGAAAAACGAGTTTGTTTGGATTCAATGATACCTAACCAAAATTGATTTTTGAGAACTAATACATCAATTCTACCTCGATAGATGTTATTATTATCTGCGGCTGTTACTTCAACAGTCTTCTCAGCTTGAATTTTAAATGGTGGATCACAAAAACCTGCTAAATAAAGAAGCGGAGAAATAACAATCAAGTTAACCGTTGCTTCAGTCAGTGAACCTTCTGAACTATTATACAGATAACTATTTTGAACTCGATCTAGGGAATTTTCTTCAGCAGGTGTGAGTGAGGGAAGCTGATCATACCATTCAGGAAAAAACAGCAAATCTTTATTTTGGCGAAGATTCAACCGAGTTTCGACTTCAGCGAGGCAGGTAAAAACTTCTGTAATGGTTTGAATTTGAGTCATCAGATTTACAATTCCAACGCTGAACCTAACTGACTTAAGTTTAAAACATGACCGCCCATAATAAGATAGACTGGATTTGCGATCATGCCAATTTTTCGAGTCAACATTCCTAAGCGATCGCGAAAAGTTCTGCCGATGGGATAAGCGGGAACAACACCCCATCCCGTTTCTTCTGCGACAAAAATAATCTCTCCTGACGTTTGTGTTAAAGTAGTAATTAAATCTTCTAAAACATCTTGCCAAACCTCATCGTCTTGTTCTAATATATTGGCAAGCCAAGTTCCTAAAGAATCGACTAAAATACAGGTATCAGGTTGAGAAATCTGTTGCAATGTTGGGGCTAATTCAACGGGAACTTCCAGAGTGTTCCATTCAGGCGGACGACGGATTTTATGTTTCTGAACGCGACTTTGCCATTCGGTATCTGTAGAATTGAGTTGAGAAGTCGCAATATAAATAACAGATAAACCGGAATTTTTGGCTAACGTTTCCGCCCATTCACTTTTACCCGAACGTGCAGGGCCAGTGACTAGAATTAATCGAGATAAAGGTGTAGATTGTTTAATCATAGAAGTAAAAACTGCTCACTGTAAGTTTACCAGGGATTTTAATCCCTGTCTGAAAACCAAAGTCCTCGCACATAGGACTAGATTTAATAGGAGTTTAGGAGGCAAGTATTTTCTTCTGCCTATTGCCTATTGCAAGATTGCCCATAACAATTGACGGCAAATACACCTCAAATATACGGTTTGCCACAATGCGAGATAAAATTCCAGTGCCTACAGTAGTAAATACAGAATCACTTGAAAACGCAAGCCTATTGAGTTTGACGATTCGGGTAGAGGTTCGGTAAACCCACCTTCATAAAAAGGACTAACCGCCCACAGTATAGAAATATGCAATCTATCTTAAAAACTGTATTCAAGCCGGACTCACGACTCAATCGAACCCGTAGGTTTGACGTGCAGTATTCTGTGGCCCAAAACAACAGGGCGGTAACAGTATCAGATTCTATGTAGTCATTGGAGATAAATAACCCTTATGGGAAAAGTAGTTGGAATTGATCTCGGAACCACAAACTCTTGTGTCGCTGTAATGGAAGGGGGTAAACCTACTGTCATCGCTAATGCCGAAGGTTTACGCACGACTCCCTCTGTTGTAGCTTATGCAAAAAACGGCGACCAACTGGTTGGACAAATCGCCAAACGTCAAGCCGTAATGAACCCGGAAAACACCTTCTATTCGGTGAAGCGGTTTATCGGACGTCGAAACGATGAAGTCGCCAACGAAACCACAGAAGTTTCCTACAAAGTGCTACGCGATAGCAACGGAAACGTTAAACTCGATTGTCCTGCCCGCAACAAACAGTTTGCCCCCGAAGAAATTTCTGCACAAATTCTTCGTAAACTGGTTGAAGATGCCAGTAAATATCTCGGTGAACAGGTTAAAGAAGCAGTTATTACCGTTCCGGCCTATTTTAACGACTCTCAACGTCAAGCCACCAAAGACGCGGGTAAAATTGCGGGTATTGAAGTTAAGCGGATTATCAACGAACCGACTGCTGCATCTTTAGCCTATGGTTTAGACAAGAAAAGCAACGAAACCATCTTAGTCTTTGACCTTGGCGGTGGTACGTTTGACGTTTCCATCTTAGAAGTTGGCGATGGCGTGTTTGAAGTATTAGCCACCTCTGGAGACACTCATTTAGGTGGGGATGACTTCGATAAGAAAATCGTAGACTATTTAGCTGAACAGTTCATGCGGGATGAAGGAATTGACCTCCGCAAAGACAAGCAAGCCCTGCAACGCTTAACAGAAGCCGCAGAAAAAGCGAAAAAAGAACTGTCTAGCCTGACTCAAACGGACATTAACCTGCCCTTCATTACCGCAACCCCTGAAGGCCCCAAACACCTCGATACCATGTTAACCCGAGGTAAATTTGAGGAAATTTGCGCCGACTTAATTGATCGTTGTCGCATTCCCGTTGAGAATTCTGTTCGTGACGCGAAGTTGAACAAATCCGACATTGACGAAATCGTATTAGTGGGCGGTTCAACTCGGATTCCGGCGATTCAAGAATTGGTCAAACGGGTACTGGGTAAAGACCCCAACCAATCCGTTAACCCGGATGAAGTGGTTGCTGTGGGCGCTGCTATTCAAGCTGGGGTACTCGCAGGCGAAGTCAAAGATATTCTGTTGCTGGACGTTTCGCCCTTGTCTCTGGGTGTGGAAACCCTCGGTGGCGTCATGACTAAGATTATTCCTCGTAACACCACTATCCCCACCAAGAAGTCTGAAGTCTTCTCGACGGCGGTTGACGGCCAAACTAACGTTGAAATCCATGTTCTCCAAGGGGAACGGGAAATGTCCAACGACAACAAGAGTTTGGGAACCTTCCGTTTAGATGGAATTCCGCCCGCGCCGCGTGGTGTGCCTCAAATTGAGGTAACATTTGATATCGACGCTAACGGTATTCTCAACGTTACCGCCAAAGATAAGGGAACAGGTAAAGAACAGTCGATTAGTATTACAGGCGCCTCGACTTTACCCGATAACGAAGTTGAACGGATGGTGCGTGAAGCCGAACAAAATGCGTCTACCGACAGAGAACGTCGCGAAAAAATTGACCGCAAAAACCAAGCTGACTCTTTAGCTTATCAAGCCGAGAAACAAATCAGCGAACTCGGTGATAAAGTTCCCGCCGATGAGAAAACCAAAATAGAAGCGCTGATTAAGGACTTGCGAGAAGCAATTTCTCAAGATGACGATGAGAAAATCAAGACCTTAACCACTGATTTACAACAGGCGCTTTATACTGTCAGCAGCAACTTGTATCAACAAGCAGGCGGTGCAGAAGCAGCAGGTGCAAATCCCGATAATGGAGATTCGGCATCATCTAGTAGCAGTAGTTCCTCTGATGATGTGATTGACGCGGACTTCACCGAAACTAAATAAACCTTCAATCTCTTAACCGTAGGGTGTGTTTGGCTTCGCCTAACGCACCTTTTTTTTCTATCAATTACTTTCCTCTCATACCCAAAAACCCCGGTTGATTAATTATATTGTGGGGGCGGGGCGGGTTTTTTAAATTTAGTAATGGGTGTCAGAG
>NZ_LATL02000132.1 GCF_000972705.2 Limnoraphis robusta CS-951
GGGAACAGGGAACAGGGAACAGGCAACAGCAGACTATGAAAGGATTCTAGGATGTAGAAATGTCCTAACCGAATTTTGTACTGCTATACCAGCGAGATTATACTGAAAAAGCAGAGACTTTCTATACTGTCTCTACCGAAAAAATGTCAGTGTTATCCGGAATTTTCGTGCAAATTGCTACGCACTAGCGTGGGTGATTTCTTTCCAGCGTTGATGCCACAGTTCCATAACGGTCTTACTTTCCGGTAAGTCCTCAAACTGCTGGGTTTGCACTTTGATTTCCGGTGCTAGCCCTTCTAAGGATTCAACACTACCACAGTAGCGTAGAACTTGCCGCCATCCTTCTTGCCATTGTAGACAGGCTTGCTGACGTTCTCGCAAGGGTTTGAGCCGTTCTTCATCTATTTTGAGTTGCTTGGCTTTTTCACCCCATGCTGATCGCCATTGTTCAACGGCGGTACAATTGTACTGGGAGCCATAGCGTTGGACTTCGCGACTGAAGATTTCTCCGAGTTGGTTGAGGCGATCGCGATCGCGACATTGAGAAATCGCCTCTAACCCTTGTTCTATCCAAAGCGGTAGGCAGCGATAGCTTACGAAGATTGCTCCTGACCCTATTATTTTAACCCAGATTTGGTGTTGCCACATCTCTAAATGTTCAATTTGTCGAGGGGCTATACCGAGCAAAGCTGAGACTTCTAACCAAACTCGCGCCAATGGCCATTTAGCCGGAACAATGATTCCCGCCGTGACTAAGTTCTTAGACATAATAGATTACACCTAGATCCTGGAACTTTTATATTGTCCCGAAGCTTCTATATATAGTGTTTTCGGGGATAGTCTGTTTATCTTAACTCTATATGTAGTATTTCGTCTAGTTCATTCTGAACTGATACTGAAGATATTCCAACTGTAGAGTTTGAGTTAAACAAGTCCTGTATTATAGCAGATCAAACTCATTTTTGCAAAATCTGTTAATCTAGTCTTGACAGTGACCAGTTTTTACAGTGACCAGTGAACAGTAATCAGTGACCAGTTTTTACAGTGACCAGTGAACAGTAATCAGTGACCAGTTTTTACAGTTATCAGTTCTTTTCCTTGTCACCTGTCACCTGTCACCTGTCACCTGTTCACTATCTCCTGACACCCTAATTTGTATCTATGAAACCGAGTCGAATTCATCACGTGGCGATTATTTGCTCTGATTATGAGAAATCCAAAGATTTTTATGTGAATATTTTAGGATTTCCGATTATTGAAGAAACATTTAGAGCGGCGAGAAATTCCTATAAACTGGATTTAAGAGTTGGCGATCGCGATCAAATCGAGTTATTTTCCTTTGAAAATCCACCTGAACGTCCTAACCGTCCAGAAGCTTGCGGTTTGAGACATTTAGCCTTTGAAGTAGAAAATCTAGATGAATCTATTGCTCTACTGCAATCAAAAGGCGTTGAACTCGAACCCATTAGAACCGATGAAATCACCGGAAAACGATTTACATTTTTCAAAGATCCCGATAATTTACCCTTAGAAATCTATGAACATTAATTGTGAGAAACAGGAGGAGTCAGAATGAACCTGACTCCTAAATTGTGCATCTTAAGCTTGAGATTTTAAACGCCGTTTTTTTATACAGTCGCTAACTCTGGAGCCGGACGCTTGCTGTTGCGAATTCCTGTAATCGCTTCAGCATAATCAGACGCTTTAAACACAGCAGAACCTGCTACAATCGCATTAGCACCCGCTTCTAAAACCTGCCAAGTGTTATTAACTTTCAAACCGCCATCTACTTCAATCCAAGGGTCTAAGCCGCGTTCATCGCACATTTGACGCAACTTTTGGATTTTGGACACCATACTGGGAATGAAGCTTTGACCACCAAAACCGGGGTTAACGCTCATAATCAGCACGAGATCACAAAGATCCAAGGTGTACTCAATCAACTCTAAAGGAGTCGAAGGATTAAGAACAACACCCGCTTGCTTACCGAGTTCTTTAATTTGACCTAAAGTGCGGTGGAGGTGGGGAGAGGCGTTGTGTTCAGCGTGAACCGAGATAATGTCAGCACCCGCTTTAGCAAAATCCTCAACGTACTTTTCCGGTTCGACAATCATCAAGTGAACATCGAGGGGTTTGCGAGTCACAGGTCGGATTGCTTCTACGATTAACGGACCAATGGTAATATTAGGAACAAAACGACCGTCCATCACATCCACGTGAATCCAATCGGCGCCAGCTTCATCAACTGCTCGAACTTCGTCTCCTAAGCGGCTAAAATCAGCAGATAATATGGATGGAGAGATAACAGTGTGTTTTGGGGACTGGCTCATGGTGTAATATGTTCTCCTACATCTGGGGTTGTATTCAGTGTATCAGAATTTGTTCAGCCGTCCGTACCGCAGCTTAGGAGTTTTGGAAATGCCATCAGGGATCAACTTGTTTTGTCGGAAACACCTATCTCAACCCCAAATATACTTGTATTGATGGAAAGCCTAAGGAGCGACAAGAGGTTCTATGAATAAAATCGATCCCCTAGAATATCCGGATGACCAACACGTTCGACTGTTTGTATATTTGGTTCCTGTGATTGGTGTATTCCCTGCGCTTTGGAGTTTATATCGCCGTCAGGGAACACCGCAACATCTCCGCACCAGTCGGTTAGCTGTGACCTTGGCTCTGGGCTGGCTACTCGGACATTTGGCATTGGAGGCTGGCTCTAGTGCGGTGGAAATTTGGAGCCTGCCTCTATTGCTCGGTAGTAGCGTGTTGACCACAAGTTATTTTATAGTCTGTTTTGGGTTAATGATTCGCCTTTGGCAACGTCAGCCCCTATGGTTGCCAGGAATGAGTCAACTGGCGGAACGGTTGCTTGGCAAACATCTTTCTTAAGTCTGGAGACAGTTTTTCCCGGTTTTCAGATCTGATCAAAACTACTCTTTTTTTTGTAAAAACCTTATCTTGCGTGTGAGGAAGCCTGTGTCTGCTCGTAGAAATCATAACCATTTATTGCGCCAACATCGAACTGCTCAACCTGTTCTCAAGAAATTCACCCAATCAGGCCCCGGAAGATGGCTAGGATTGGCTTTAGGCTTAACGGGAGTTGCCACAATCTCTGCAACCGCAGGCGCATTACTCGCCGTTTCCCTGTCAACCACGCCGTTGATGCAGCAAAAGCTGACACCGGAAGAGGCGGCTGTGTTTTCTAAGGGTCAAATGGCTCGGGGAAATTTGCGTTTTCCTGAGTTAACTCGTCCCGTTAATATTCTGGTTTTAGGGATTAAGGTTCTCACGTCTGACTTGGAAGATGAATCACAGGAAGATTTGGGATATCACGCCGTTGTAGATTCGTTTAAAGGGTTATCGGATACGATGCTGTTGCTGAGGTTTGACCCGGCGGAAAAGAAGCTGAAAGTTTTGTCTGTTCCCCGTGATACTCGTACCTATGTTGAGGGAATGGGGATGACTAAAATTAATGATGCGAACTATTCTGGCGGCCCTGCTTTGAGTGCAAAAGCAACGAGTGAACTGTTAGGTGGTGTGGGTATTGATCGCTATGTTCGGGTGAATGTTCTCGGTGTTGAAAAACTGATTGATGCTTTGGGAGGTGTAAATGTTTATGTTCCCAAGGAGATGAAATATAGCGATGATAGCCAACATTTATATATCAATTTGGAACAGGGTCAACATCACCTTAATGGCGCTCAAGTGTTGCAATTTTTGAGATTTCGTCACGATAGTTTAGGTGATATTGGGCGGGTTCAGCGACAGCAAATGTTGATGCGAGCTTTCATGGAACAGGCGTTAAATGTGGGGACGATTTCCCGACTTCNACATCACCTTAATGGCGCTCAAGTGTTGCAATTTTTGAGATTTCGTCACGATAGTTTAGGTGATATTGGGCGGGTTCAGCGACAGCAAATGTTGATGCGAGCTTTCATGGAACAGGCGTTAAATGTGGGGACGATTTCCCGACTTCCGAAGCTTGTTTCGATTATTCAGTCTCATATTGACACGAATTTAAGCTTAGAGGAATTAGTGGCGTTGGTGAATTTTGCTAGTAATGTCAAGCCCGAAGATATTGAGATGTTGATGGTTCCGGGGAAATTTAGCGATCCAGAAGATTATAAAGCCAGTTATTGGCTACCAGACTACAGCCGCTTAGATGCAATTTTGGCTAAACATTTTGATTTTGGCTATGATTCTTGGCGCTTTGAAAATGTTGATAGCCGAGATTTGAGAATTGCGATTCAAGATAGCACAGATGATTGGGCTGCGGTTGATGGTTTTGTGGTGGAACTTAACGAAGACGGATTCTGGAATGTTAAGGTTGCTAAACCCTGGACTCAGCCTTTAGATGTGACTCGAATTGTTGCTCAAGATGGCGATACTCAGAGTGCAGAAGCGATTCAACGGGCTTTAGGATTTGGACAAGTGGTGGTTGAAAGTACGGGATTTTTAGAGTCTGATGTGACGATTCAGTTGGGGCGAGATTGGCTGGAAAAATACGAGAAAAAACAGCAATTAAACCCAAGGGAAACGGAAACGGAAACGGAAACGGAAGCCAACGATGATTTAAAGGAGTTGAGGATTAGAAACTCTAACTAAATTGCTTGATTGGGGTGCATCAGACTCACCAAAAAAAAGAAGAAGCATTTTTGAGTTATTTGGGATGGATATCGAACTTATCCTGACTCAATTCTAGCCCTAAAAAAGATAAAGTTTTTGCCTTTCTTTTTGTTTTTAAGTCCGTTAATATAGCAGTACAAAATTCGGTTAGGACATTTCTACATCCTAGAATCCTTTCATAGTCTGCTGTTGCCTGTTCCCTGTTCCCTGTTCCCNGGTTAGGACATTTCTACATCCTAGAATCCTTTCATAGTCTGCTGTTGCCTGTTCCCTGTTCCCTGTTCCCGATTCAAGTAGCGCTATATATCAATTCATCTTGATGGAGTCAGAAAACTTCTAAACATCGTATTCCGTCTCTAGTCTCCTCTCTGCTCTAATGTGCATGGATTTACTTATTACCCTAATTTTATCTTTTATCTTGTTAGTTTTTAGTACCCTCAAAGGGTACTTTATTTTTTATTCCTTATTGGCTTCTACACTGCTTTGGATCGCGGTTCTGCTGAGGCGAGGCTTTTTACTTAAAGACTTAATGCAAATGGCTTTTTCAGGTGCAAAGAAGTCTTTTTCTGTTGTCATCATTTTACTTTTAATTGGCGCCGTGACTTCGACTTGGATGACAGCCGGAACTGTACCGAGTTTAGTGTATTATGGCATTCAAATAATTAACCCTAACTATTTTATCCTATTAGCGTTCCTGTTAACAAGTTTAGTTTCTCTCTTAATTGGGACTTCCTTTGGAACCGTGGGAACGATTGGTATTGCTTTAATGATTATGGCGAGTAACAGTGCGGTAAATTCAAATTTAGTGGCGGGAGCGATTCTTTCTGGGGCTTATTTTGGCGATCGCTGTTCTCCGATGTCATCGAGTGCGAATTTAATCGCGAGTCTGACTCAAACTCGACTTTATACTAATATTAAAAATATGCTGAAAACGGGATTAATTCCCTTTATTTTAACGAGTCTTATCTATTTAATATTATCACAATTGTATCCCATCTCAATCACAAATACAATTTTGCACTCAGAACTTCTTCAAACTTTCAATCCCCAGCCGCTTTTATTATTACCTGCGCTAGTCATCTTTATCTTAGCAGTTTTTCAAGTAGAAGTCAAAATTTCCATGATCATTAGTATCGGAATTGCGAGTGTGATTGCTATATTTTATCAACAATACAGTCTTCTGGAATTATTGGATTTT
Organism: Limnoraphis robusta CS-951; assembly: GCF_000972705.2. The sequence continues at coordinate 5,825 of NZ_LATL02000132.1, forward strand.
ACCTTGAGGGGATTTTATCTGAATGAANTGCACTCAGAACTTCTTCAAACTTTCAATCCCCAGCCGCTTTTATTATTACCTGCGCTAGTCATCTTTATCTTAGCAGTTTTTCAAGTAGAAGTCAAAATTTCCATGATCATTAGTATCGGAATTGCGAGTGTGATTGCTATATTTTATCAACAATACAGTCTTCTGGAATTATTGGATTTTACCTTGAGGGGATTTTATCTGAATGAACCTTCTCCGTTACAATCAATTTTAATTGGAGGCGGAATGATTGCCATGTCAAAAGTCGTTTTAATTGTGATTGTCTCGACAGCTTTAGCCGGAATATTAGCCGAAACTCATATTTTAAACTTCATTGAACTGTTTTTAAACAAAGCAAAATCTCAACGACAGTTATTTTTAGCGACAATGTTCATCGGAACTGTTTCAGCCGCCTATGGTTGTACACAAACCATCGCTATTTTACTCACCCAACAACTCGTTCAAAAAAGATATCAAAGCTTAAAACTCAATAATAATCAATTAGCTGTTGATCTGGAAAATACCGTTGTCGTGATCTCTCCTTTAATTCCTTGGAATATTGCGGGGTTAGTTCCAGTAACGCTATTGATGAGTGATTTTAGCTGTCTTCCCTATGCGTTTTATTTGTATTTAATCCCTCTGTTTAATTTAATCCATAAACCGAGGGACGTAAAGCTTGAGTAGGAAAGAGTTTTTGCAGTTTATTTTGACGTTCTCTCGGAGATTCTTCCGCCCAATTCCAGAGACTTTCATAGAAGAAAAAAGAGACTCCTGCTAATTGGTGTTGACGAGTTTCTTGCACTTGTTTTTCTATTGTATTTATGGGTGTTGGACGATTTTTTAAGCCGCTTAAAATCCCTACTGCAANCTGTTTAATTTAATCCATAAACCGAGGGACGTAAAGCTTGAGTAGGAAAGAGTTTTTGCAGTTTATTTTGACGTTCTCTCGGAGATTCTTCCGCCCAATTCCAGAGACTTTCATAGAAGAAAAAAGAGACTCCTGCTAATTGGTGTTGACGAGTTTCTTGCACTTGTTTTTCTATTGTATTTATGGGTGTTGGACGATTTTTTAAGCCGCTTAAAATCCCTACTGCAAAGGGAATATGATTTTTGGCGAGTTCTACTTCTGTGCGTTCTAACTCGGTGATAAACCGTTCTAAATCAGGACGATAAACTTGTAAAACAATTTCTTCTATCCAACCCTTTCTTTCCCAAGTAAACCAATCTTGCAAATAAGCAGGTAAAGCAAAATGAAGCGGGTTAGGAGAGAGGGAAATGATACAATCTTGATCAATGGCTTTAACGGTTTCAAAAACCCGTTTTACAAATTGGTTAATTTTATCCGCTCGCCATCTTACCCAATAGGTTTCATAGAAATCCTCAGAGGGTAATTTTCCTTGATGTTCGGCTTGATAAAGACTCACGGTATATTGATCATAACCGAATTCTGAGGGTAAACCAAAATGGTCATCAAATTGAATCCCATCAATATNATCTTGATCAATGGCTTTAACGGTTTCAAAAACCCGTTTTACAAATTGGTTAATTTTATCCGCTCGCCATCTTACCCAATAGGTTTCATAGAAATCCTCAGAGGGTAATTTTCCTTGATGTTCGGCTTGATAAAGACTCACGGTATATTGATCATAACCGAATTCTGAGGGTAAACCAAAATGGTCATCAAATTGAATCCCATCAATATTGTAGTTTGTGACAATTTCCGCTATTAAATTCAGGATAAATTGTTGCACTTCGGGATGAAAAGGGTTCAACCAAACTCGCTCGTCATTTCCCTCTTTTTTAATCAATGTTCCATCCAAACGACGAGTCAGCCAGTCGGGATGTTGTTGGGCTAAATCTGAGTTAGCAGGTGCCATAAATCCAAACTCAAACCAAGGAATAACGCTTAATCCTTTTTGATGTCCTTGGGTGACTAATTCTTGTAAAACATCTCGTCTTTGTAAGCCGGGTGTGGGGTCGAGAGATTGTCCGAAATATTGTTGAGCGACTGCACTGGGATAGAGGGTATAACCGCCTTGCCAAACTGTCGGATAGATGGTGTTAAAATTGAGGGTTTTTAAGCGATTTAAAGCTTCTGTAACTCCCCGTCGAGAAAATAAAACATCGCTATCAATATTGGTGAGCCAAACTCCGCGAATTTCCCTGACTGGGGGAGGAATTGTTAAAGCGGGTTTGAGGGTAAATAGAACGAATAACAAGCTGAAAATAAAGGTGATAAATTTAGGAATGATTCGCGTTTGTTTAAACCCATTGAACATAATTGATATTCGTCGCTAGATGATGCTAGTGTTAACCCATGTTATAACAGCAAATAAAATAATAGCATGACTTTCCCGCGAATTTTTTGAATCAGAGGACGGCGTTTCCATTCTTGATAACTAATGCAGTGACTTTCACGAAAACCATTTGAAAGAAAGNGGTGATAAATTTAGGAATGATTCGCGTTTGTTTAAACCCATTGAACATAATTGATATTCGTCGCTAGATGATGCTAGTGTTAACCCATGTTATAACAGCAAATAAAATAATAGCATGACTTTCCCGCGAATTTTTTGAATCAGAGGACGGCGTTTCCATTCTTGATAACTAATGCAGTGACTTTCACGAAAACCATTTGAAAGAAAGTTTTCAACATTTTGACATAAAAAAGGTTGTGCAGTGGAGACATTTAACTCATCATTACTCCAAAAACTACGCGGATCAAAGTTGGCGCTTCCCATACTTACCCAACTGTCATCAATTAACACGGTTTTCCCGTGCATCATACTGGGTTGATATTCATAAATCTCTATTCCTTCCTGGAGTAATTTTTTATAAAGTTCCCGAGCTGAATAATGAACAAAGGGTTTATCTGTTTTTGAACCCATCGTTAAAATTCGCACATCTACCCCTCGATGTTTTGCATCTATGAGAAGTTTTTGGATATTAGAAAAAGGCAAAAAATAAGGGCTAGCAATCCAAATTCGACTTTGAGCCGACATCACTAACATTTGGTAAAGAGCGCGAATAGAAGAATCTCGATAAGACGGATCTTCACCGGAAGTTATTAATACCGTTGGTAGAGAGGTTTGTAATGTTTGATTTGAACTTTGAGTTAAAGGATTTTTACCCAGATCAATTGTTGTTCCTGAGTCGAGCCAATGCTGAATAAAAAGACCATGCAAACGTTCAACAACTGGCCCTTCAAATTGAGCTTCAAAATCAAACCAAGGCGCTCGATCTCCTTGTTCGGGAATACCATCCCAATAGTCAGAAATTCCGGCGCCGCCAATCAAAGCAATTTGATCATCAATTAAGAGTAATTTGCGGTGACTACGTTTGAGATAATCGTAAGGTGAGCGCCAACTAAAGGGATTAAAAAAGCGAACTTCTACCCCACTGAGTTCTAAATTTTTCCAGTATCGTTCAGGAACAGATTTGGCACCATAACTATCAACAACAACTTGTACTGTTACCCCAGAATTTGCTTTTTCAATCAGTGCTGTTGCAAAAGCATCTGCTCGTTCACCTGGAGTCATAATATAGGTTTCAAACAGAATTCGATGTTGGGCGCAACGAATTGCATTTAAACGAGCGGGTTGAATTTCATCAGCTTTTACCCAAAATTTTGTCGCCTCAGCGCTGCTGATAAAAGAATCTGATAAACTCGCAACCGTCGGGGAAAAATCAGGAGCAGTTGGGGAAGGAAAGTTAAAGATTTTGTAGTGAATTCGTCGGCGAAATACACCTTGAACATACAAAACAATCAGGATTACAACTGCGATGCAAACCCCAATCAACAGAATTACACTCAACCAGTTATCAAACGGTAGCATTTAAGGGCATTAATGAGTTGATGGTTGTCAATCAGTAGTCGCTAGAAAGCTAGAAATCTTATAAAACTTAGAGAATATTTTTCTCAAAATCATCACACAACGGATTAAATTCGTCCGAGGGTTATAACCCGAGGGAATGGTAATAGTTTTATTGACTCTATCCTGTGACTATTAATTTTCAATGATATCACTAATCTCATCCATTATCTTTATAATAGCGCCGATTTTACGAGCCGCTTCTCAATGAGTAGAAGCGATTATTTTTCTTGGGGAGTTATCCGATCAGAATCGAGCGAGGTACACCAAGATCTAACCCAAGAGTGATGTAGTGGTTTTCTATATATTAGATAATCAAAGGATGAGCAAGATTTTTGAGGAGTAGAAAAGTACAAAACTTTTCTGAATCGATAGAAGCAAATTTTAAAATCCCGGGCTGTTAGTAGATGATTAATAAAAGGAACGCTTGCTCCGTTTCTAGATTTATTTTGTTTATAACATCCAAAGAAAAGGGCGAATTTTAAGGAATTTTCATCAAATTAAAACCATTTAAAACAATGGGATAAAAAAGAAATGTCACAGGCTAAAGTCGGTAGTAAAGTAAAAGTCCACTACGTTGGCAAACTTGAAAATGGTGATGTATTGAGTTCTTCAACGAATAACGAAACTTTAGAGTTTTGTGTAGGAGAAGGAGAGGTTATCTCTAACTTNCAAAGAAAAGGGCGAATTTTAAGGAATTTTCATCAAATTAAAACCATTTAAAACAATGGGATAAAAAAGAAATGTCACAGGCTAAAGTCGGTAGTAAAGTAAAAGTCCACTACGTTGGCAAACTTGAAAATGGTGATGTATTGAGTTCTTCAACGAATAACGAAACTTTAGAGTTTTGTGTAGGAGAAGGAGAGGTTATCTCTAACTTAGAACAGGCAATTGTGGGTATGACTCCGGGAGAATCGAAAACAATAACTATTCCCGCAAGACAAGCTTATAATTCTTCTGATCGAGAATCAACTCTTGTTGTTGATCGGCAAAGTTTGCCCGCCGATATATCAATTGAAGTCGGTCAACAAGTTTATGTTCGTGTGCCGAATGTTCATGCCTCAATCCCCGCTATAATTATGGAGATTTCGGAATCAAATATAGTCCTGTCTGTTGTTAATTCTTCTTTTGGAGATGATCACCTCATTTTAGATATTCAACTCCTTGAGGTGGATTAATCCTTAAAGAGCGAAAATATTAGCGATTAAGATGTCAAGGGCGAGTTTGATGTTTTTAAT
>NZ_LATL02000133.1 GCF_000972705.2 Limnoraphis robusta CS-951
GCCCTTCCCACTGCAAATTCGGGTAATTTGGAAAATAAAGGTTTGGGAAATACGAAATAATCTAACGCCCCAATTCCGCCAAAGATTGCGGTTTGTTGAAGGCGATCGCGAAGTTGCTTTTCGACTTCGGATGTGGTAAAATTAATAGGATGATTAATATCAAGATTCCAACGCCGTCCTAAGATTAAAAATTTTGGCTCTTTGCTGCTAACCTGTTGAACGGTGGGAAAGAAATCATTAAGGAGAATAATATCGGCGTTAACGTAGGCTAAAATCGGATGGGTGGCGATTTGGTGAACTTGGGCAAAAATATCATTGAGTAGGGGCGTACCTTGAGGCGTACAACGAACATTAGGAATATGTTTCACCCCGAATTCTTGGGCGACTTCCCGAACACCTTGATCGCTTCCAAACAGGATAATTTCCGGTTGGGGCGAGAGGTTCAACCAACTGGCGATCGCATTGCGTTGTAGAGTAGAAATCTGACCGATAAAAGGTTTGGGAACGGCGAATAGGGTAATTTTTAAAGTGGGTTTAAGTTGGGGATTAATTGCAATTCTATCTGAAGCAGTCATGGATTTTCCCATCATTCTGTAAAAAAGCGTTCATCTGAGGTGCGTCGGAGATTGAACCGAGACTCAACTTTTGATAAACGGTTAAGGGTTTGGGTGATTGCAGTTGGCTCGATCATGGCTTTGTTTGTCTATTATACCCAATATTTTCCAGGTTTAACAGGAATTTGGATTCAAACGGCTAATTTTATTTTATACTCAAGTTGGATTCTAGATCAATTAGGTGTTGATGCCATGAGAAATCTTTCAATTCAAGTTCCAGAAACAATTTTCTCAGCACTGCGGAAAGATCCGGTAGAACTTGCTCAGGAAATGAAAGTTGCAGCCGCAGTGAAGTGGTACGAACTAGGAGAAATTTCTCAAGGGAAAGCAGCAGAACTTGCGGGGTTAAACCGAGCGGAGTTTATTAATATTTTGTACCGCTATCAGGTGTCACCCTTTCAATATTCTGTCAAAGAAGTTTTTGAAGAAGTTGAAAATGTTGATTGAAAAAGTGATCATTAATACCTCTCCTTTGATTGTACTGTTTAAAAGTGAGTTAATTGATCTTCTTCCACGACTGTTTACAGAGATTTGGGTTCCAGAGGCGGTGTGGTGTGAAGTGGTCGAAGCGGGTAAGACAGATGCAGCTTCAAAACAACTTCCTACCGTTTCTTGGGTGAAACGAGTTAGTGTTGCTACGATTTCACCAAGGATTAGCAGTTGGGGATTAGATGCGGGAGAATCAGAGGTTTTGAGTCTGACTTTGGAGAATCCTGACTATCGAGCGATTATTGATGATGCAGCCGCCCGCCGAGTTGCTCGAACATTAGAGATTCCGGTTTTAGGAACCGTGGGAATACTACTTCTTGCCAAAAAGAGAGGTCTAATACCTTCGGTTACAATTCCAATTCAAGCTTTACGAGATGCAGGGTTATGGTTAGCCGATGAATTTGTTCAGTCGCTTCTCAGACAAACAGGAGAATTGTAAGATTATCGCTACTTTTTCCCTTTCCTACCAAATATTTTCAAGGTTTAGCAAAAATCCAGGTAAAATGCGATCGCCGCTCAGAGTTTTCGGATTATCCAAATATTCAACATCTTTTTGAGGGCGATAAATCTCTACGGTTTGGGTTTTGGGATTAATTAACCAGCCCAACTGCAAACCATTTTCAATATATTCCTGCATTTTTTTCTGAGTGTCTTCTATCTCATCACTTTCTGATACCAACTCGACGATAAAATCTGGACAGAGGGGTAAAAATTTCTTCCGTTGTTCTGAGGTTAGTGCTTCCCAACGTTCTTGTTTGATCCAACTCACATCAGGAGAACGAGTCGCCCCATTCGGTAAACGAAACCCCGTAGAAGAATCAAAGGCTTTACCCAAACGATTCTTGCGGTTCCATTGCCAAAGCTGTCCGCTAATTTCAAAGTTACGTTCGCCTGTTTCTCCCCCCGTTGGTGGCATAATAACTAAATCCCCTTTTGCGGTTAATTCCAAGCGTAAATCTTGATTAAACCGGGCTAGTTCGTTAAACTGTTCTTCAGTTAATTTGAGTGTTGTTGGTAGATTTAAGGTTAGTCCCATCTCAATCTCCTTATATAGCAATTCATTAATCATTTGAAAAATATCTTGCCCCCAAACCCCCAATTCTGGGGGCTTTGAGCGGATAAAATTTTTACGAATCATATCACACTGCTATAGAACATTAGCTATTTAGTGGCTTGTGTTAAATGATGGGGTGATTGCCCTCGACTTGCTCATCGTTTTGTTCGTTTGAGCTACCAAATATTTTCTAGATTTAACAAAAATCCGGGTAAAATGCGATCGCCGCTCAGAGTTTTCGGATTATCCAAACATTCAACTTTTGTTTGAGGGCGATAGATGTAAACTTGGCGATTTTTCCGGTCTATTAACCATCCGAGAGAGGCGCCGTTATCAATATATTCTTGTAGTTTATCTTGCAAAGGTTGTAACGAATCGCTGGGAGAGCGAAGTTCTACAACAAAATCTGGACAAACGGGAGCAAATTTGATTTGTTGTTCTGGAGGAATTTTATTCCATTTTTCTAAGGTCATCCAAGCCGCATCCGGTGAACGATTTGCCCCGTTGGGAAGCTTGAAACCGGAGGAAGAATCGAAACCTATTCCCGTCCCATTTTCGTCTGTCCAGTTGGCAAGTTGTTGGGAGAGTTTAAAGTTTCGGTTTCCCGTTTCCGAACCGGTGGGCGACATAATGATTAATTCTCCGTGAGCAGTCCGTTCAATATGGTACTCTCGGTTGAGTTGACAGAATTGAAAAAATTGTTCGTCTGTCATTTCCAAAACCGGTTGCATCTGGAGAATAATGGGGGTATTTTCGAGTAGGGTTTCGGTCATGGTTTTAGTCGGGATCATATACTTCACGATACATTAGGCGGGGCGAAGGTTGTTGATTTTAACCGGAAACTTTTGGGGGACGGTATGCGTCGGGGTGGAGGTATCGGAATCAAATTTCTGGTTTTGAGTAAATTGTGGTGTCGGAACGTGGTAGGATTTTCTGCGTTGGGCATCTACCCGAAAGTTTTCAGTCGAAAGGTTGCGTGATGGTCAGTAAGTTTCAGGAAGCAAACCAATTGCAAAGGAGCGGTCAGCTAGAGGAAGCTGCCATTGCCTATCGTCAGGCTATTGCTGAAAATCCCGATTTTTATTGGTCTTATCACAACTTGGGGGAAACGCTGTGCAAGTTGGGGCGGTTGGATGAGGCGGCTGAGGTTTATCGGAAGGCGGTGGCGTTGAACCCTTCGGCGGCTTGGTCTCATTTTAATCTGGGTGAGGCTTTGGAGAAGCTGGGGAAGACGGAAGAGGCGATCGCATCTTATCAGCAAGCAGTACAGTTGAATCCGAAGTCTTCTCTTCTTCAAAAGACAGGGGATAAAGTTGCTAAGGGTTCAATGCAGATTCGTCGCTTAGTTGCAACCCGAGTTATAGAAAAAATATGGAAGCCTAATTTTATTCTAGATTCGTATATTTGCCAATCTCAGGAAAACTTTGCTAAAACAAAAAGGAAAAGTATTAATACGATCGTAATTTTAACTTGTGTCTGGAAACGACCTGAGTTAGTCAAAATTGTTTTATCTTATTATTCGCATTTGAAGAGAGAGTTAGCCGGTAAGATTAAACTGGAGCTTCTAGCTGTGGGTTCTGAAGGTAAGACTTCTCGACATCTTTGCAAGCAATGTGGATTTGATTATGTAGAGTACGCAAACTCCCCTCTAAGTGCCAAGTGGGAGTACGGTTTAAACCAATGTGCTAGTTACGATCCTGATGCAGTAATTGTAGTCGGTTCAGATGATCTAATTTCTCAGAGTTTGATTGAATTTTATAATATTAAGCTTCAAGAAAATTTAGTATTTTGTGGGTTGAAGGATGGATATTTTTTTGACCTCGCCAATGAAAGCTTAATTTTATGGACGGGATACAATGTTCGGGCTGATCCTACACGAGTTGGGGAAACTATTGGGATGGGAAGGTGCTTATCTAGAACGCTGCTAGATAAGTTGGAGTTTAGTATATGGAGGGGATTAGATATAGATCGTGGGCTTGATGGTGCTATGACTCGAAAACTGGTACAACTTGGTTTGCAGTTTTTGGAGTATGATGACTGTGTGATAGCTCAGATAGGCGATCACACTTTAAGAATAGGTCACTGTGGATTTAAAATGGCGGAGATTGGAGCTTATGCAGTTGACATTAAGGTTTCGGAAAACATTACACCACTTGAAAGATATTTTGAGCGTGATGCAAATACCCTAGTTGTTCAACCCCAACCTTGGATGATTTTTGGGAAATACTTTCCTCATCAAATAATTGATCAACTGAAAGAGTTAGCTATTGTAACCAGTAAGGGTCAGACGAACGGAGAAGAGTGCAAAGAATTTAAAGGGTTACAGCAGATGGCTACCTCATCTGAAAACTTCAAAAAAGCACAAACTTCTCCAGTTGTAGATGTAGAAACGGAACTACGTCAGGAAAATGAACTTCTTCTATATCAACTCGGCGAAGTTCAGGATGAGCTAGAAGAGTATTATCTGAAATACCAGAACTTAAAAAATCATGTAAAATTATCATGATTTTGCTTCTGCAAGTGATGGACAATATGATCTGATTTCAACCAATTAAATTATTAAGAGAAGATACGGAAAAGCAATGGCAGTTTTTTTTGACAAAAAATACATAAGAAATTCAAGATATTCAATCGCTATGATTGTTGCTAATGCAGTTCAGGGCGATTCAAGGGTTTTAAAAACCGCTTTCAGCCTTAGCAAGCATGGCTACCGGGTGCATATTTTAGGTTTAAATATCGTTCCTGAAACGCATATTATTGATGGCTATCCCTTCAAAATTACATTGATAGCAAACCCTAGATTTAGAATGAAAAAGGAGAGGGTTTGGTGGATTACACCAGATACTCCCAACATTTCTCTTTTTATTGATCGAATGGTAGCAGCTTTCCTTGATGCTATCCAAGGAGAACATTATGACTTTCTGCATACTCATGATATGTATGGTTTGCCAGTAGGCGCTAAATTACGAGAAAAGTGCAAGATTGGAGAAACAGGGTGGATACATGACCTTCATGAGTATGTTGAAGGGTGTACAAATCTTCCTGAAGACACACGGGCTTTTCTTTGGGAGCAAGAAAAAGATCATATCGTCAAGCCCGATGCACTCACAACAGTTTCTCCAATCTTGTCAGCTATTATTTCCGCAAAATACAAACTGCATCCCCCATCCCTTGTCTTGAACACCCCACGTTTGGGTGATTTTGACCAATTCTATCCTAAATCTCTTCGCCATGCACTTAGCATTGAAGATAGAATTCCATTGCTAGTTTACAACGGTGGCGTAAAACCTCCACGCGGTGTTCAATATGCAATAAACGCTTTACCTCTTTTACCTGATGCACACCTTGCCCTTGTAACCAATTCTACTGGCGAATTTATTGATGAGCTATTCAGCATTGCTAAAAATAATGGTTGCGAAAAACGTCTTCATATCCATTCTTTTGTTCCTCACTACGATGTTACATCTTTTATTCGTGATGTTACTGTGGGAATTAATCCTGTAACTATATATGAAAACTCAGACCTAGCCTTACCTAATAAGGTCTTTGAATATATCCATGCTGGTGTCCCAGTTGTAAGTACGGCGACAACAGCCATGAAAGACTTTGTAGCCAAGCATGATTGCGGTGTAACATTCCCTGCTGGAGATGTTGAAGGCTTTGCTGATGCTGTAAAAAGAACCCTCTTACGCTATCCTAAAGGTCTTCTGAATGCAGGACAAGGCTCCAAATTAGCGCAACAATATTGCTGGGAAGAACAGGAAAAAGTGATCTTTCATTTATATGAACAAATAATTGCTAAAAATAGCCTAGTCTCAGAGAGAATACCTGTTTATGCTCTTGAACCAATACTTCATTTGCCTATTCATGGAGCAAATCAACCTGGGACAATATCAAGAGCAATTAGCAAACTTGGATTCACGGCCAAACATGCTGCATTAGGTAAGAACAATTTTCGATATAAACACGATGTTTCTATTGCAAGCCAAAAAAACTCTATCTTGGCAGTTAGTTCTTATTTTCAGAAACAGGAACTTAGCGTATATAATACATACCACTATCATACTCGAACACTTTTACACGATAAATATTTTAATTATCCTGCCGGATTAGATTTACTCCTATTGAAAGCAATGGGAAAACGGGTTTTTTACCATTTCCGTGGCTCAGAGATTCGCCTGTCTTCAATTTTTAAAGAAGCTACTCCATACAACTACGTCGATGAGCAGTTATCCGGTATTGACGAAACAATGCCTTTTTGTTTTGACGAGGCAGATCAAAGAGCATTTCGTAATTTTGTGTTAGGAGTGTGTGATCGCGTATTTGTTAATGACCCAGAGGTGCAATGCTATGTTCCTAATTCGCTGATTGTCCCTCGGTCAATTGATATTATGCAACTAGCTTGCGGACAGCCGAAAAGCATAGGGTCGATTCCATTAATAGTACACGCCCCATCTCGGCCAGAGGTCAAGGGTAGTCAATATGTGCTTAATGCAATTGAACAATTAAAACAGGAAGGATTTTCCTTTGAATTCACATTGGTGCAAAATATGCCCCATGAGGAGGCTATGGCAGTTTATCGTAAGGCATCAATCATTGTTGATCAGCTTCGTATAGGTTGGTATGGAGTGCTGGCTGTAGAAGGAATGGCTATGGGAAAGGCAGTTGTTTCATATATACGCAATGATTTGCGCCATTATTTACCATATCCACCACCACTAGCTTATGCCAATCCTGAAAATATTGTTGATGTCCTTCGCTATCTTTTGTTAAATCCTGATGCTGTTGCCAGCTATGGTGAGGCGGGACAAAAATTTTCTAGAGAATACCATAATGCAGATACCATCGCCAAAAATTTAATTGATATTTATCGTCAGCCAATTCAGCCCATTGATCCTGTGGCGGTCGCCAATTTCATTGAGTTTCAAATGGGTAAAAAATCTGGTGGCGATCAAAAAGATAACATCAACAACAATCAAATTAATAGTATAACAGATAGCAATCTTGATGAATTTTATCTTTTTCATCAAAGAAAAGGAGATGAATGCCTTGCCAAAAATGACTTTGAATCAGCGTTTACTCACTATAAACGATCCCTGGAATTAAATCCAAATAATTTTTTATTAATCTCTAAAATTGCTGATTATTCAACCCAAAATTATGTTAACGTTAAATTTGATAGTTTACTAAAAACTGCTCTTCACAAAGCATTAATTAATGTTGGCAAAACTGGCAGTGTATATCATCTTTTTGACAGCTTAAGTATTACTCGAAGTAAACTGATGCGTGCAAAATTAGCTGCTTTCAAGCCATCTATTAAAATTAGCCACTTAAACAATAGTTTAATAAACACAAATAGACAACGCAAGAAAATTATCTTGCTAACCTGCATTTGGGCTAGACCTGAACTTACAAGAATTTTCCTTGATTATTACCGGAGTTTAAAGAAAAATCTGCTTGACCAAGTTGATTTAACAATGCTTGCGGTAGGCTCTGAAGGTGAAAAATCTCGCCAGCTTTGTGAACAATATGGATTTGAGTATTATAACTTTCCTAATAATCCGATAAGCGATAAATGGGAATATGCTCTCCAATTAACTAAAAGCTATAACCCAGATGGAGTCATTATTATGGGTTCAGATGATTTTGTTAATGAACAGCTGATCTTGCACTATATACAATTTTTAAATGAAGGTGTTCTTTTTGCAGGTCTTACAGATAGCTATTTTTTTGACCTTCAATCAACCGAATCCCTTGTTCACTGGAAAGGTTATGGTGCTAAGATCAAAGACAATGGTATGCCGGAACGTCTTGGGGAAACGATTGGTACTGGCAGGTTAGTTTCCAAGAAATTGCTAGAAATGCTAGATTACTCAATATGGAAAGATCTAGAAATCAATAAACACCTAGAGATCCATGTTACGCATAAGTTAAACGAAATTGATATGCTTCCTGTCAAATATCAACATAAAATTCCTGTTGAGATTGATGGTAAGTTTTATTACTACGGACATCTTTCTTTAACTATGGCAGAGCTAGGAGCAGTCGCCGTTGGCATCAAATATCCTAAAGGTAACTTAAGCCGAATAACTAATTATCTTACAAGTGCTGATGCTGTAGAGAAGATCAATGATCCTTGGTTGTTTTTAGAACAGCATTTCCCCAAAAAAACAGTCGATCAACTGAAGGACTTAAGTCATTTGATAATCCGCAGTAGTTGAGGGCAAAAGATCTAGAGAAAAAACGAAGGATAAATTTTGCTAGGGTTATTAGCTAATTTATTAAAAATTAACATTAGGTAGTGTAATGCAACTGATAACAATCGTTGGTGCTCGTCCCCAATTTATTAAGGTAGCCACAGTATCCCGCAAGTTGCGTCTAATCTCCGGAGTTAGAGAGATACTCGTACACACGGGGCAGCATTTTGACCAAAATATGAGTGAGGTATTTTTCGATGAATTGGAGATTCCCAAACCTGATTTCAATCTCGGCATTGGTGGCGGGAGTCATGGTCAGAACACGGGTCGCATGATTGAGGGGATTGAAAAAGTCTTATTGAAGGAAAAGGCGGATTATGTCCTAGTTTTTGGAGACACCGATTCAACCTTGGCGGGAACTCTGGCGGCTGTCAAGCTGCACATTCCCGTTGTTCATATAGAGGCAGGCTTGCGATCCTTTAATCGGCGTATGCCCGAAGAGATTAATCGGGTTCTTACAGATCACGTTGCCAGCTTACTTTTTGCCCCGACGCAGACAGCAGTGGATAATTTACGCAAAGAGGGCATTTCCGGATCAAAGGTGCAAAATGTGGGAGATGTCATGTATGACGCAGCACTTTTTTACGCATCCAAGGCTCAGGAAAAAAGCTGCATTCTGGAAAAATTAGAACTGAAACCAAAACAGTTTATTCTATCCACAGTACACCGAGCTGAAAATACTGATGATCCTGGAAAACTGAACTGTATTATGGAGAGCTTGAATTTGATTGGACAGAATATGGAGGTTGTCGTCCCGCTCCATCCCAGAACTAGGAAGCAACTGGCTCATATAAATTTCACCCCTCAGCCTGGTCTTCGGTTGATAGATCCTGTCGGATATTTAGACATGGTAATGCTCGAAAAAAATGCAGTAGTCATTGCTACAGATTCAGGTGGTGTACAAAAAGAGGCGTTTTTTCACCAAGTCCCTTGTGTGACACTTCGCCCAGAAACCGAATGGGTCGAACTGCTGGATCTAGGATGGAATCGTCTGGCTGACCCTAACTCCACTGATGCCATAGTCACAGCAATCGAGGAAGCTGGATCATCAGCACCGTTGTCTGGGCTAAAGCCTTATGGCTCTGGAAACAGCGCAGAGCTAATATTGACCCGCCTTATAAGCGTAACTTCCTGATGTATATTAAACAGTACAGACCTTTTCTAATAATGGATATTAATCCCATGGTAGATTTAGATGGTAATTCAGCAGCGAACACACAGTTGATCGTCCCTCCAGGAAGTGAGGAATTGTTTAGGTTTTACCGGATGCAGCTTCTACCAGATGGGTTCCCCGGTGCTACGCCGATAGGTCTAGGTTTACCGAATGCCTCCGTTCAGCCCCATCCTTTGTATGGTGTCTACCTGATTCGTATGTCTTTAGATGCCTGGGAAGCCCAAGGTGAAAATCAGCTTTTGCAGCAAGCAGTTCGAGCAGGTTACGCTGCCATCAACCGGATGGATTGGCGCAGCGAAGCCTTAATCTTCATCTACCCCCAAAACTCGGCTTTCAATCGACTGAATAGGGATTACTATTCGGCACTCACTCAAGTCAAATACGTTACTACTTTCTGGCGTTTATACTTAATTACTAAGGATGACCTCTTCAAGACAGCGGCTGATGCTGCTTTTTCTAGCCTAACGATCCCGATTGAAGAAGGCGGGGTCATGGTTCGCCGACCAGAGGGCATCAGCTTCGAGGAGGCTCCTCATCCGGTTCCTACCTTTATTCTCAACGGCTGGCTATCAATACTTGAAAATATATATCGCTTTGCCAAAAAAGCGAAATCTAAGAAGGGTTTGCAGCTCTTTCATAGCAGCATAAGCCTTTTGAAAACACTGTTACCCTATTATGATATGCCAAAGTTCAAGACCTCCCGCTACGCCTTGGCAGGTTCAGTTCCTTTTAAGCTGCAACTCTCCCACAATGCTCGTGTTGTAAGCGGACTTCTTGTTACTCCGCACGGAATTAGTGTTCCATTCGAGATTGGCAAGCCGTCCGAACGATGGTCAATTGGGCTAGACAAGACGACTGGAGAAATTAGTGGTAACTTCGTTTTTCCCATTGATTCTATTTTCAAGATGACACGGATTGAGTTAACAGTCGAGAGCGATTATGAGGGGACAATCGAATTCCTTGCTCCACCGATCAGCTATAATCCGTTACGAGGCGCACAATACCATAAGGACTTCAGGCGGCAGAGGATTAGCCCGTTGGCTATTGGTACGAATAACGTCGTCTTCAAGCTGAAGTCAAAGCCCTACGAGATTTCTGCTTATCCAACGAACTTCAAGAAAAAGATTGCTGGCAAACACTACAATGTCTACCACTTCATGCACATCAAAAGCCTTCGGCAACTGCATCAGATTACTGGAGATTCGGTATTTAAGAATTATGCTGACAAGTGGTTTGAGTATACGCGACATTGGCCGTCTATGCAGATATACCAACATAAAAATATCGAGCTGAAGTGTCCTCCTACTATGCAGATCTGATATTTATGTGCCTCACGGCTGTGTTCTAATAGACACGTGGAATTAAAGAAAATTTATGCAAAAGCAGGCATTACTGAGTTTTTGGTTGCCCTTGGCAAGCTCAATTAACACTATATACATAAAAATAAAATTATACAGCCTATTTTTATTCAACTCTCTATTTTACCTAATTTAAGCATGGCTTTCTCTAAATAATTAGATGCCAAAATTAACCCAGGATGGATTGTGAGAGCTTTTTTAAAGTAAATAGTAGCCTCATAATGCAGATTGTAGTTAAACAATGTTTTACCTATCAAAAAATGGCAAATAGCCGATTTTTGATTTAATGTTATAGCCTGATGAAAATAGGCTAACGATTCTAAAAGTTGACCATTTTCTGCTAAAGCTTCAGCCAGCACTTGGTAGGATAAGTAGCTCTTTGAATTGAACTCCAAGTTTTGATAATAGATTTGTATAGCAACTTCCAATTTCTTTTCTCTTTTATATTTATTACCCACTTGAATTAATTTTTCGGGCCGATCAAAGCCGACTTTTCTGCCCATACACAAATAAATTTTATTTTTCTTGACTTTGCAAGTGTAAACACTTTCTATTTTTATCAATCGCTCATAGCGATTTTTAACCTCCTGCAAAGAATCGAACCATCTGACGTGACCCGCACTATCATAAGAAGGAACACTAAACACAGTCCATGTGCCTGGTGGAATTTTACTAATTAATTCTAAATCAAATGAAATATGTTCTAAAAACTCATACATAGTTACGACTAAATTGTTTTTTTTGGGAAAATCAAAATCTCGTAAGTTTTGTTCGTAGAACTTAAACCTATCATCTTTACCAACCAAAGACTTAGCCATGTTAATTGCTGCTTCTGAAAAATCATAACCTTCATACTTTTCCAGAGTATCTAAATGTAAAGCTAATAAAGAAGCAAAATGACCAGGACCACAACCCAAGTCTATAATATGTTTTTCTTGAGATACACAATTCTTGATTCGATTAATACCTTCGCACCAAACTTCATAATAATATTTAATTTGTTCAGGTCGTCTCTTGTACTTTTCAGAACTACTATAAATGTTGTTATAAAAATGCTGATCTTTCTCTTCCCCCATCGTTTTAGCCTTGCATAATCTAAATGTTTGAAACATTATGGATATTCTTTAGTGAACTTTACTGGATAACAAGCTCACCTGAATTTCACCAACCACCCTCTCAATCACATCTTCCTCCAACTCCGGCCAAATCGGTAAACTCAACACCTCCTGAGCCGCCAAATCGCTCACCGGACAAGCCTCATACTGCCCTTTATAAACAGGTAACTGGTCTTGTGGCACAGGATAATAGATCATAGTCCCAATCCCCTGCTCTGCCAAATACGCCTTCAAGCCATCGCGCTTTCCGTCAGTCACCCGCACCGTGTACTGATGAAACACATGACCCTCGACTAACCCCGGAGTCACCACACCCTCCACATCCGCCAATAACCGATTATAAACCTCAGCCACCCGACGCCGACCCTGATTCCACTTATCAATATATTGCAGCTTCACCCGCAACACCGCAGCTTGGAGCGTATCCAACCGGGAGTTATATCCCACAACCTCATTGTGATACTTTTTCTTGGCTCCATGCACCCGCAACATCCCAGCGACTTCAGCGATTTGCTCATCATCCGTGACAATCATCCCCCCATCACCATAACCCCCCAAATTCTTAGACGGGAAAAAGGAAAAAGCCCCCACATCACCAATCGTACCCGTCGCCTTGCCACTAATCGCCTCCCGTGTCTGTTCCTGACAAACACAATCCAACTGACACTGACCCGCATACCTCGCCCCAAAAGACTGGGCGCAATCCTCAATCACCTTTAAACCATGTTCCTGGGCAATCTCCCTAATTTGTCCCATCGCGGCAGGTTGTCCATACAAATGCACAGGCATAATCGCCTTGGTGCGGGGAGTAATCTTGGCCCGAATCTGCTGGGGGTCAATGTTGTAGGTACTCCCGTCAATATCCGCAAACACCACCTTCGCCCCGACGTTATTAATCGATTCCGCCGTCGCAAAAAAAGAAAAAGGAGTGGTAATCACCTCATCCCCTTCTCCAATTCCCGCAGCCCGCAAACCAATCACCAAAGCATCCGTACCCGAATTCACCCCAATGGCATACTTAACCCCCAGATAAGCCGCCACCTCCTGTTCAAACTCCTTAACATCAGGCCCCATGATAAATTGACTCGACTCAATCACCCGATTGATAGCCGCCTGAATCTCCCCTTTAATACTGTCGTATTGTGGCTTCAAATCCAAAACCGGAATCTTAGTCTGACTCATTTTAAACAAATCTCCTCACTCTAAACTTGTTCAATTTCCACAGCCGAAATCTTTCGATATTTCACGCCAATCGAATCAACGGCGTACCCCTCAGCATCAAACTCCAACACATCCCCATAGGCACTCATCCAACCGATGAGTTTAGCCGGAACCCCCGCCACCATTCCGAATGCTGGAACATCCTTCGTCACCACCGCCCCCGCAGCAACAAAAGCGCACTCATGCAGGGTTATTCCGCAAACAATCGTGGCATTCGCCCCAATACTCGCCCCCCGTTTAATTACAGTCGTTAAATAATCATCACTGGTATTGCGGGGAAACTCAGAACGAGGCGTTTTAATATTAGTAAACACCATACTAGGGCCACAAAACACATAATCCTCCAGAATAACCCCCTCATAGAGAGAAACGTTATTCTGAATTTTGCACCCATTCCCAATCACAACATTATTCGCGACAAAAACATTCTGCCCAAAAGAACAGTTTTTGCCAATTTTCGCTTTGCCCATCACATGACAAAAATGCCAAATCTTAGTGCCTTCTCCCACCTCAGCCCCATCATCGACATAGGCTGACTCATGGACAAAATATTCAGCCATGTAACATCTCCGTCGCTTTCTCTAAAATATTGACCACCGCCACACCATTCCACCCATCAGAACGGGGACGTTTTCGAGTTTGAACACAGTCTAAAAAATGTTCACATTCAATCTTCAACGGTTGAGTATCTGCCACTTCCACCTCATAGCTTCCCTCATCCCGATTGTTAAAATTCTCATCCACGCCCTTATCATAAACCGTGATTTTTTGCAAGACCTCATCATAAACCAGCATTTGCTTTTCCGCAATTACCACCGTCGTTCTCGTTAATAAAGGCCAGTACCAAGAACAGTGAATGTGAGCCGTTTTTCCGCCTTCAAACTCCAAGTCAACATGAACATTATCTTCTATTCCCGACTGCAACATCGCATGACCGCTTGCTTTCACCCGAGTCAGCGCTGGCTGTCCCAATAAGTCCAACACTACAGAGATATCATGGGGAGCAAACGACCACCAAACGTTTTCTTCTCGCCGAACTTTCCCCAATTTCACCCGTTGCGTTGAGACGTGCAACACTTCTCCAGCTTTCCCCGTCGCCAAATAGTCCCGCATCCAGCTAATCGCAGGTTGATACAGCAGGAGATGACCAACCATCAATATCCGAGACTTTTCCTCAGCATATTCCGCCAAGTGTCGGGCTTCAGACGCTTGTAAAGTCATCGGCTTCTCAACAAACACATCCTTACCCGCCCCCAATGCAGTCAGGGCCAACTGATAATGAGTTGGGGCGGGAGTCGCTAAAACCACTGCGGGTATATCGGTTTCTAACCCTTGGTTATATTCTTCATAAGTGGGAACATCCAGATAAGTTTGAGCAATTTGCTCTCGTAACGATGAGTTAACCTCTACCACTCCGGCCAAAGCGCCCAACTGATAAAAGTTTTTGACCAAATTCCGGCCCCAATTTCCCGCCCCAACGACAATAACTTGATTCACAGCAACGTCACCTTTTCCCGATTACAGTCTAAATGCCGAGTGACACCCCGCGTATCCAGAACGGCCTTTGCCTTCTCAACCACATGAACATAGTCAATCTGGCTATGATCGGTGGCAATCACAACTAAGTCTACAGCCTTTAGGGTCGCTTCTGTGAGTTCAACTGAGGACAATGTACAATCTCCCACTTGAATTTCCGGCACATAGGGGTCATGGTACATCACTTTGACTCCATCTTCTAAAAAATAGCTGATTACTTCAATCGCTGGCGACTCTCGCCAATCTCCTAAATCCTTCTTATAAGCCGCTCCCATCACCAAAATTTTAGCTCGACTGGGTGCAATCCCCTTGTGATTTAGAACTCGCCAAGCTTTCTGGCGGACAAACTCGGGCATTTTTCTGTTGATTTCCCCAGCCAAAGCGATAAAATGGGTGCTGAAATTAAATTCTTTGGCTTTCCATTCCAAATAGTGGGGGTCTAAAGGAATACAGTGTCCACCCACTCCAGGGCCAGGATAAAAGGGCATAATTCCAAAAGGTTTAGTATTAGCAGCATCTAATACTTCCCAAACGTTCAGGTTCATACAATCACAGAGCATTGCCAACTCATTAACCAAGGCAATATTAACCGCCCTGAAGGTATTTTCAAAAACCTTAACCAACTCCGCCGCTTTCGCACTGCTGACCGGAACAACGTGTTCAATGGTTTGGGCATAGAATAAAGTAGCCACCGCTAATGAATTGGCATCGGAAGCTCCCACAACTTTGTTGGTGTTTTTTGTGGTATATCTTTTATTACCCGGATCGACCCGTTCGGGAGAGTGAGCTAGGAAAAAGTCTTCTCCCTGTTTTAGCCCACTCACTTCTTCCAAAATTGGTTTCATTACTTCGTCGGTGGTTCCGGGGTATGTGGTCGATTCCAAAGAAATTAACTGTCCCGGCCGTAAATGATGAGCAATTTCATTTGTTACATTCTCAATATAGCTTAAATCCGGTGTCAGGTTCTTCGTTAAAGGGGTGGGGACACACACCACAATCACATCTGCATCTGAAATCGGTTCAAACGTGGTAAAAGCCCGCAACTTTCCACTTTCAACCGCTTGCTTTAGCTCCTCATCTTTGACATCACTGATATAATTTTGGGCTTGATTCACCTGTTCAGTTCTCTGGGGGTTCTGCTCCACTCCTAAAACCTGAAAACCAACTTTGGTTTTTTCCACAGCAAAAGGTAAGCCCACATATCCCAACCCCACAATTCCTATAATTGCTGTCCGATTTTCAATTTTGTTTTTCAGTTGATTCAATACAACTTTTTGATTGTCTATCATCGCTTTAACATTTATTCAAAACCCAATTTATATTACCATAAAACTTGATCGTTAAAACGTCAATCCTATTGATATTGTTTTCGGTAAATTTTTGTTTGTTATTTTCAATAATGCCTATACCTAGCGAGTTATTTTGATTGATAGACTTGATAAAACTCATCGATTTGTTCCCATCTGTAAAAGTGTTTTGTATATCGAGAGCCAAGACATCTATCCAGATATTCACGACTTACAGATAATTTACTCCTAAATTTTAAATATTTACGATTGTACCATTTTTCGCTACTTAAAATTTTGTTTAAAAATGGGACTTGTTTCAAATCAAAAAACTTGTTGATCAGATTTTTCTTTTCGGAATCTGGCAATTCAAATTGCATTACTAAAATGTGATATTTTTGGTGTATATATGTTTTCCATCCGAGCGCAGAAAAGGATGTCTCATAAATATCCAATCCAAACCAATCTCGAAACTTTTTATCAACCTCAGTTAAATAAAAAGCAGGATCAAGACTGAGAAACTTATCAATCATATCATTAATATCTATATCATTAATTTGCATCTTAGTCAATGCGGGATAATGTTTTTCTATATTGTTAAAGAAACCAAAAATATTCACTTCAATAGGATTTCGGACAAGACAGATTACTTTTAGGTCTTGATTTGATCCGTTATTGAATATCCAGAAATTTTCCCAATAATCTTCTTGACTCAAGTTTTGACCGATAGACTGTTGATTTGAAAACTTAATCTCAATCTTATGGATAGACGAACAAACTGTTACTACATCTTCCAGAGAAATGTACCGATATAGTAAGCGTTCTTGATCTGAATTTTTAGAGCTTATACTCAATATATTGCTCCGCATTTCTCCACGCAGTACATTGGCTTTTTGATGATGAGGAATAATATCTGTTAAACTTTTTAAAGCCGTAATTGCATCATTTATTCTACCCAGCCTCGCCAAACTCACAGCCTTTCCGTAATACAACCCGACTTGATCAGGACGAAAAGCAATACACTCTTCAAACAATTGAAAAGCTTCTATATTCTTACCTGTATTCAGTTTCTCTAAAGCTTGCTTTCTAATCCCATGAAAATACTGTCTGCCACTTAATCGATGATGATCTATTACTCTCTCTGCTTCCGAATCACGAACCAATTTAGTCGGATGATTTAAGGGGAACGAAACCGCTTCTAAAGGGATATTTGCAATTTCATCAAACTCTTGATTTGTATGGGCTGCATCAACTCCAAAACCAAGATTAGAAATTAAATTAACATTTGACCCCAGACACAAACCCCGATGTAAAAAACAGGTAAAAGTCCACGCCCATCCCCAAGAATTAAACCCCTCATAAACCAGGTCAAAAATATTTGACCAATACTGAACAGCCCGTTCATTTACCAGCAAATCATCTAACCATTTTGTGTCTCGAAGTTGGGGCCATAGTTTCAGACTGCCATCATACAATTTCCAGGCTCTACGCCAAGTTGCCCATCCCCAATAAAAACTATACTGAGAAAAATAATAACTAGAATCTGTACACTGATAACCGTGCGTATTTTCTCCAGTAATCTGCATCACCTGAGTCTCATCCCGATATCGTTCCAACAACTCCTGGCAAAAGTAAAAAAACGTCGGGTCAGGTACACAATCATCCTCTAAGATAATCGCTTCTTCTACCAAACTAAAAACCCAATCTAACCCACTAGATACCCGTTTTTTACAGCCCAAATTAATATCAGAATAATTCGTTAAGACTTGACAATTCCAGTCTACCTGCTCAATAATTTTTCGAGCGGCCATACATTTTTCAGCTTCCCCTGGTTTATCTAGACGTGGCCCATCAGCAATAACGAAAAGTTTAGAAGGCTTAACTTGACGGATCACCTCAAAAACTTTTTGCGTAGTATCTGGACGCCTAAATATAATTAGAACAACAGGTGTTCTTAGTTCCATAACGGTTCTCAGTTCAGTACATTACCGAAGTTGAGCGGAAAGCCCCAGTCTTTAGACATGGGGATGGATAGCGAACAATTAATATTGTTATCCGGGGAGTTGTGTTGTAAAATTATACCATGATTGTACGAGAAGCAAAGTTATTAAACGGTTCCAAGTCTCAATACTCAAGACTTGATGATGCCATAAGAACTGCTCAATTCATCAGAAACAAGGCAGTTAGACTATGGCGAGATGAACGGGATGTAGATAAATCTCGTATTTCTCGCCTCTGTAAAGAGTTGGCGAAAGAATTCCCTTTTGCTAATAAACTTAACTCAATGGCACGTCAAGCTTCTGGTGAAAGAGCTTGGAATTCAATATCTAGCTTCTATCGTCGTTGCCGTGAGGGAGCCAAAAAAAAGGGTTATCCTCAGTTCAAAAAACATTGTCGCTCAGTTGAGTACAAAACCACTGGCTGGAAACTGTCAGACGACTGTAAATCAATTAACTTCACAGATGGGTTTAAAGCAGGTGAATTTTCTTTATTCTGCAACTCAGATGTTAGAAGGGATTTATTTACATTGAAGATAAATCGAGTGAGAGTAGTCAGACGAGCCGATGGGTATTATGCACAATTCTGCTTTAATGCTAATCGGTCTGAACCGGGAAACTATACCGGAAAAGTAGTCGGTTTAGACTTGGGTTTAAACTATTTCTACAAAGACACTAACGACAATGCAGCCATCTATCCCAAGTATTTAAGGTCATCTGAAAAGCGAATTAAAAAGCTACAGCGACGACTATCTAGGAAGTTTGTGAAGGGTAAAAAGCCAGTCCGTTCACCAGATTGCGAATCAGGTGCGTGCGGACGGGTCGATTCCCAACCTCAATCAAATAACTACCACAAAGCAAGAAAAAGACTAGGAAAAGCACATTTGAAGGTTCAACGCCAACGTAAAGACTGGGCTGTGAAGTTAGCCCGGTGCGTCGTGACATCTAACGATGTCGTGGTGTACGAAGACCTCAAGATACAAAACATGGTCAAGAACCATCATTTAGCTAAGTCGATTTCAGACGCGAGTTGGTATCAATTCACCCAATGGTTAGACTATTTTGGAAAAGTTTGGGATAAAGCGGTGATTTCTGTTAGCCCACATTTCACTTCTGCCGATTGTTCTAACTGTGGGTTTCGGGTGAAAAAATCACTTAGCACCCGCACTCATAAATGCCCTAAATGTCAGACAGAAATCTGTCGGGATACTAATGCGGCATTAAATATTTTAAAGAAGGGCATGAGCATTTTAGGGGCTGAGTATAATAGTACCGAAGGGCATTCGGAAACTGCCTCGTTCGAGGAAACGCTTGGGGAGATTCCACCTCTGTTAATCAGGAGACATCCGACTTAATAAGTGGTGTTGATGAACCAAGAATTAGCAATAGCTAAGAATCCCCTTTCTTTAGAAATGGGGAGTATGTCAAAGATAGAATGTTGGGTTGCGATCCTTAACCCAACCTACAGACTCCGAATGAGTTAAGAAACCAAACAAAAGCGACTTAGAGATTCGGTTTCCCTGAATAAAGCATTCGGTTATTCGTACTTGACAAATATTAGTTTTTATGTTAAATAATCCCCCGTTTTCAACTCATACAACAAAGGAACATCCCGCCTCACCCGGTCCAACTCAAAACCACCGATATCAGTTCCGCTCAACTTAGAGTCAAAAAACTCCATTAATTGCTCATAATTCCTGACCTGGACTTGAGGCTTATATTTATACCTTTTAAACTGCCAATTCCATTCCTCGTTAAGCTGATCCGCGTAATCTTCAGCCTCCGGTTCAAATTGAGAACCAATAATATAAAGCATCGGATATTTACCCTGTTTAGTCCGTTGCTTATACCCTTCTATATAATGCCGTGATAAAGTATTATTAACCTGAGCAACAGTTATCGTGGTTTTTTTCAACTCCATCAAAATATGTTGAGGGCTTTGGGTTTTTAAAACCAAGTCGATAAAACCCTGCTTTCCCTGAAAATCAACCTCCAATTCTATATATAAACGCCAAGGCAGATACTGACAAGCCTTAGTCAAATAATAAACCAACTGTTGCTGATAATCCTTCTCAAAGCGAGGTCTTCTATCTAAAACCCGGCGACTCGTTTCATCAAAAAGGACACCCCCACTTTTCGACTTGCCTTCTGACGTACTCGTCTTGTTCCTTGCGTCTTTTAACCCAGGCTTGATAGCTGCTGTAGGTTTCCCTGAACCACTCGTCTGTTTGTCTTTCTCTGTAGTAATAAGATTTTGAGTATTTTGGGTCTTCTGGGTAGTCATCGTATTCAGAAAATCCGGCCCCAAGTCTAGCTCTAATTGTCTCATAATTTTCGTAACAATTTTTTAGCTTAATAAACTTGTCATGGCTCCCCGACTGCTTATCAGGATGCAGTTTAATTGCCATCTGTTTATATAACTTTCTAGCCTCAACTTGATTATCGGCCGCCAAGACCCAAGTCCCAACTTCCAAACCCGCAAAAATCGTCCCTTTTTTCCGGTGGAAAACACAACGACCCCTACTCATTCGTAAAAACAGAACATTCTCCCAAACCTCAATCACAGCTAAATTCGGGTATTTTTCTTGAAGTACAGCTAATGCAGAGGAATAGTTCATATGCAGCTAGAATTGCGGCTAAACAGATTATAGACAACAACAAATCTCTGATCAAGTCAGCGACTCTCCCCTCTCCTACAAGCCAACTCCCCTCGCCTTGTAGGAGAGGGGTTGGGGGAGAGGTTAACCCAGAAATTGAATGTTGGGTTGCGTTCCTTAACCCAACCTACAGACTCCGATTCAGAAACCAAACAAAAGCGACTTAGAGATTCGGTTTGCCGATGTAAGGCATTCGGTTATCCGTACTTGACAAATAATATTATTTTTAATTCTTATTACTCGCTCAAATCAAGCGATTCTCGCTCCCAGACGCTATGCGATCGCATTTTCGGAATTACTGCCCCACTGAAAATATCTGTTCTGCCGTCAAGTTTAACTCGGGGAAAGTTGGCGATCGCAGAATATCTTGACCCCTAAATAAATTGACCATATATTCTCCCTCCACTAAATGATAAACCAAAATTGTCGGTTGCTTCGGATCTCCAATATAACGGCGACCTCCCAAACCCAAATAATCAACAATCCAATATTCAGCGATTCCCAATTTCTCATATTCTCCGAGCTTCATTAAATAATCATCCCGCCAATTCGTACTGACCACTTCTATGGCTAATTTAATACTCGTACCTTGAGTAATCGTCGATCGCTTTTTCCATAAAGACTCGTTTTCTAGTGCATTATAATCCAAGACCATCACATCAGGAATATAAGCCGATTTGTCGGAATCAATCGCTTTAATCAGCCCTTGCCTGGGAATAAAAAACGGCAAATTCAGACGCTCAATGTAAACTGATAGTTTTGATGCAAGAAAACCAGCAACTTGTTCGTGAGTTCCCGTCGGTTGCATTTGAACGATCTCCCCATCATGCAATTCAAATCGACCCTCATAACCATCAGGATACCAGTCCAGAAACTCCTCTAAAGTCAATGAAATTTTCTGTTCTTCTATCTGGGTAAACATATCTCACCTCGGATTTCATTGATCATAACGGCTTGAGAGAGACTGGGAGAGAGGTCAGGTTAATCACTCCCTTCTCCTCGTAGGAGAGGGGCAGGGGGAGAGGTTAATATTAAAAAACTGACCCCAATACAACTAAGATAAAATACTAGGCTCAAGACTTCCACTCCTGTTAACCCCATGAAACTCGACCTCCACACCCTCACTCAGCAACACAACCTCACCCCACGCGGTATCATTCATATCGGTGCCTATGAAGGAAAAGACCTGAAACGCTACCCCACCCCCGACACCGCCAAAATACTGCTGATAGAAGCCAACCCCACAGCCGTTGAACACCTGCAAGCCAACTTCGCCGATAAACCTAATGTTATTGTTGCTCACAGTGCGATCGCCAATCACAACACTCCCGTTACCCTCAACCTCACCTCTATCGAGTCTAATAGTTCTATCCTCCCCCTAACCGGATACCGGGAAATTTACCCCAACCTGAAAGTTACCCAAGAAATTACCGTAGAGTCCCGCAGCCTCGATACCCTCCTCAACGAACTAAACCTATGTCCGACTGACTTCAACTTCCTCTATCTCGACATCCAAGGCGCTGAACTCCTCGCCCTCCAGGGTGCCACTCAACTGTTAGAATACATCGAAGGGATTTACACGACTGTTAGCTACGAGGAGTTATTCGAGGGAGCCGCCCTCATTGACCAAGTTGACGCTTTCCTCGCCGAACATCACTTTGTTCGTATCGCCGAAGCCAACCCCTATCATCCCGCTTGGGGTGAAGTTTTCTACCTCCGCGAATATCTAACCCCAAGTAGCGACGAACCTCAGCTTAATTCTGATGAAGCTACTCCCCCAGTAGTTGAGAAGACAGTAACTATAGCCCAACTCCAGCAAACTCAACAGGAATTAGAAGATTTACAGTCTCGCTACGAACAAATACAAAAAGAGTTAGAAAGCTCTCAATTTCAACAACTACAAACTCAAACGGAGTTAGAAGAATCTCAATCTCAATCTCAACAACTGCACACTCAATTAGAAGAATCCCAAGTTCAATCTCAACAACTTCACACTCAATTAGAAGAATCTCAATCTCAATCTCAACAACTTAACACTCAATTAGAAGAATCTCAATCTCAATCTCAACAACTTAACACTCAATTAGAAGAATCTCAATCTCAAGTTAAACAACTGCAAACTCAATTAGAAGAATCTCAATCTCAAGTTAAACAACTGCAAACTCAATTAGAAGAATCTCAAGTTGAATCTCAACAATTGCAAACGAAACTGGAAAAATCTCAAGTTGAATCTCAACAATTGCAAACTCAATTAGAAGAATCTCAAGTTGAATCTCAACAATTGCAAACTCAATTAGAAGAATCTCAAGTTGAATCTCAACAATTGCAAACGAAACTGGAAAAATCTCAAGTTGAATCTCAACAACTGCAAACTCAATTAGAAGAATCTCAATCTCAATCTCAACAACTGCAAACGGAACTAGAAGAATCCCAAGTTCAATCTCAACAACTGCAAACGGAACTAGAAGAATCTCAAGTTCAATCTCAACAACTGCAAACTCAATTAGAAGAATCTCAAACTCAACTCAAACAACTTGAAGAACAGTTGAAAAAAACTCAGTCTCAGCAACAAGAAACTCAGAAAGAACTCGAACAATCTCGATCTGAACTTCATCAAACTCGTGAAGAGTTAGAACTGACTCAGTTTCAAATTGATGAAATTCAAGTCGAATTAGAACAGTCTCAATCTCAACTTCATCAGACCAAACAAGAGTTAGAAAAAACTACATCAAAACTTCAACAAGCTCAAGTTGAACTGCAAAATCAGCCGAAAACTAATTATGCTGAACACGTCAAAGCTTTGGCGAAAATTTTAGCAGAAACCCTATAAAGATAAAGCTGTTTTAAATAGCATTCAGACAAAGGATATTCTTCTAGAAAACCTTATTGATTTGTTGCTGTCTATCTTCTGGGAACTGAGTTTCTTCTAGTAAAGCTTCTCCCAGATTGCGATAGAATTCTAGATGAACAGCATCACCCTGAAGTTCAATGTACCGTTGAAAACAGGTGACTGCTTCTGTCCATTGTCCAACTGCTTGTAAAAGTTGCCCCAGAACATGATAAAATTCAGCTTGATCGGGGTGTTTTTGAATGCGATCGCGATATTCAATGATTTTGGCTTGTTGCTGTTCTTGTGATAATTTATTCTGGTCAGCAAAGAAAGCCTTAGAGGAGAATTCGGGATTGATTTCAGTGGCTTTTTGATAAACGGCGATCGCTTCTGTCCATAAACCTTGTTGAGTTAAAACGACTGCTAAGTTATGATAAGTCCAGGCGGATTGAGGGTTTAACTGAGTCGCCTGACGATAAGCAACTATCGCTTCCTCAAACCGTCCTTGTTGAGTGAGTGCTTCTGCGAGATTATGATAAGCCCAAGAAAAGCAAGGATTTTCTTCAATGGCTGTGCGGTAAGCAACAACTGCTTCGTCTAGTTTTCCAGCTCTTAAAAGTTCATTGGCAATTTGAAAACTACTCATTTGAATTTAATTCACTCATTCATGGATGATGAACTCGCCCCAATTCAACGAATTAAAACTCAATTAAATGTCTCTCTGGTTAGACTCAAATCAATCCTAGCAGAACCCCAAATAGATTCTCGTCAGTTTAGAGAGATTGAGAATAAAATCGATGATAAATTGACTAAATCGATCTTATTTTACCGCAGTTTTACGGGTTTGAGTGGCGGACATTTAAAAGTTTGGGATTATTTTAATCATGTTTTTTACACGTCTAAGTTTATTCCTTATATTTATTTCTATTCTCAGCAAACCTGCTGGGATGAAAGCAACCCTTGGTTAACAACCGATCCGAGATTAATTTTATCTCAGCCCCTTGAAAATCCCGGTTTGATCTTCATTGATGGCTTAGACTGGCTTCAGTTTGAACAAAAGTTTATAGAATCTTCGCCCGTGCCAATTCTTAATTTAATCCAAGGAATTCGTCATACTTATCCCGAAGATCCTCGCTATGCTTTTCTGAACAAAAAAGCTATCCGAATTTGTGTGAGTCAGGAAATTAAAGAAAGCTTATTAAAATGTAGTCAAGTCAATGGGCCGTTATTTGTGATTCCGAATGGCTTAAATTTGCGGAGTTTACCTCAACCTTTACCAACCTCTGAAAAAACAGAGGAAATTTTGATTTCAGCGTTCAAAGAACCCGGATTGGGACTTCAGTTAAAACAACAACTCCAAGCCCAAGGAAAAAAAGTCAAATTGTTGATGACTCAACAAACAAGATCGGACTATCTTTGCCAACTGAACCCAGCTAAAATTGCAATCTTTTTACCCAATTATAGCGAGGGTGAAGGATTTTATCTCCCGGCTTTGGAAGGGATGGCACTCGGATCAATCGTGATTTGTCCAGATTGTATTGGCAATCGATCTTTTTGTTTACCGAGTTATAATTGCTTCCGTCCTGATTATAATATAAGAAGTATTCTAAATGCTGTTGAGGCAGCCTCACAGTTATCTATTCCTCAAATTCATCGCATGGTCACAAACGCCCAACAAACAGCCAATCAGCACAGTCTAGCGAGAGAACGACAAGCCTTTTTAGAGATTCTAGAGAATATTGAAGACCTCTGGCATTCATCTTCATAAAAAGAATGGAGACTCCAACTCGACGCTGAGAAAGTTTTGAGCAATGTTTTCACTTTTTTTCCAATTACTGGCATGATTAGAGTTTAGGAAACTTGTATTGAGAGAATCAACCCATGAACCAATCGAAAACCACAGCCAAATCATCAGTTCTAGTCATTGCAGGAATGCACCGTTCCGGAAGTTCATTGATAACATCCTTGCTACAAAGTTCAGGATTGCACATTGGACGGAAATTATTGGGTTCGGATAGAGGAAATGAAAAAGGTCATTTTGAAAATGTAGACTTTCTCAAACTTCACGAAGCAATTTTGCGATCGCAGGGAATTTCCCATGAAGGATGGACGTTACAAGAAAACATCAGCGTTGAGGAACAGTATGTCGCCCAAGCTAAAGAGATTGTCGCCAAAAATGCGGTGAGTTCAATTTGGGGATGGAAAGAACCCCGAACTACACTGTTCTTAGACTTTTGGGCGAATTTGCTACCAGAAGCCAACTTTTTGTTAATCTATCGTAACCCTTGGGATGTTGTGGATTCTCTCTATCGTAGAAGCGATCAGACGTTTGAACAAGAACCGGAACTGGCTGTCAAATTCTGGCTACATTACAACCAAAAAATTATTAATTTTTACAACTATTTTTCCCGTCGTTGTCTGCTAGCCAATATCCAGGGGATTATTCAAGAACCTGGGCAATATGTTGATGTGATCAATGAAAAATTTGAAACTAAACTGTTAAAACCCTCCTCAAATCTCTACGATGCAACCTTGTTCAAAACCCAAGATTTGCAAGGAAATCGACCAAGTTTGATTGAGCATTATTTTCCAGAAGCGATTGAAATGTATCAGGAACTCGAAGCCCGAGCTTGGCAACCGAATGAATCAATAGATCTCTCCTGGCGGAATCAAATTAAGTCTTCTCCTTATCGAGTTTGTGCATTTCTAGACTGGAAAAATCTCAAACAGGCTGAATCCAAAAATAAGGTCGTGACTGAGGAGTTAAAGGAAGTTAAACTGCAACTCGCTCAAACTCAAGACGAATTACAAAAAACTCGATTAGAACTAGAGCAAAGATATTCTCAACTTCACCAAGTTCAAGAAGAATTGGAACAGTTTCAATTGCAATTTAGACAGGTTCAAGGAGAGGTTGAAAAAGCTCGTTTCCAACAAACGATTGCCTATAAAGGTGATGATCAACATGAGTTGTTAGTGTGGAGTGCATGGCAAGCTTATCGGAATAAAGACAAAGTTGGAATGGCTAAATATCTTCAGCAATCTTTGAAAAATAAGCCGTTTTCACCGACTGAAACTGTTCTAAAATGGATTGAGAGTTTTACCCGATTCTCAG
The DNA here is from genome assembly GCF_000972705.2 of Limnoraphis robusta CS-951. The sequence goes on from NZ_LATL02000133.1 coordinate 26,701, forward strand.
CAGAACAGGGCGAACAGCTTGATACTCAGACCCTTGTTAACTCAGAAGAATGGCAACAATTAATGCGCCGTTCTATGGTGAGGAATTTAGCGTTTTCTCAAAATGGCAAGTAATTGAAAGCTTAGTCCGGATTCATCAATTTAATTCGGACTATTCCAAAAGAAACATATTGTCCATTTGGCAGAAACGCTTGCAGTAAAAGTAGCTCCTCACCCTGAATTTGATTGATTTCTATTGTTGTACAAAAACCACAACTTTCTGCTGATTTTATATCAGGATATCGTTTCAAAATATCGGGACGAAACCCATTGCAGGGAAATGTTTTCAGCACTTTATCTCTACTATTAATCAGTTGCATCGCAACAATCGGTGAGTCTTTAGCGATCGCCCAACCGATAAACTGAAGCGCAGTTATTTTGGCTAAAATTCCCGGTTGGGGAACTTCCAAAGCAAAATCAACAATAGCATTAGAGGATGCTTTGAAACTAGAAATTTCTTGAATTTCAATGTTAGCAAACTGTTTAATGCTATAATCAAACTGGGAAAGGGTTAAATTCGGATTGTAGCAAGGATCATTGTCTATAAACTTTCTCCATCGCTGTCTGATCAATTTAACTTCTTCCATATAGCGATACAGCTTTTCGGGAGTATCTTCATCACCTCTACTTTTTGACTCATCGTGATACAAAAGAACATGAGATAAATAGAGATTACGGTAGCCCTGCTGTACCAATTTTAGACAGCAATCAACATCGTTATAAGCGATAGCCAACTGTTCATCAAAGCCACCGACTCTTTCAAATACTTCTCGCCGACACATCAAACAAGCTGCGGTTACTGCTAAATAATTATTCGTAGAAGCAATTTGACCATAATATCCCGGTTGGTTTGCTTCAAAATATTGGTGGCTATGGGCTGCTACATCTCTCATTCCCATCACGACACCTGCGTGTTGAATGGTATTATTTGGATAGAGTAATAAAGCTCCTACAGCACCAATAGAAGGTCTTTGTGCTTGTTCAACCATTGCTTCTATCCAGTCCGATGTAATTACCTCGGTGTCATTATTCAAAAACAGTAAATAATCCCCTTTTGCTTGACTAACCGCATAGTTATTCAGCGTAGAATAGTTAAAAATAATATCTAATTTATAACAGTTAAATCGAGAGGATTCTTTCTCTTTCCATTTGGTAATCACTTGATGAGTGTAATCTTCAACACTAGCATTATCGATTAAAATGACTTCATAGTTTGGATAGGTACTCTTAGTAAAAATTGATTCTAAACATCTATCCAGAATTTCACCTAAATCTCGGGTGGGAATAATAATGCTAACTTGTTTATAATCTGTAATTTCGTAGCGAACTCTATAATGTCCAGGAAACCCTTCAACTTGTTGAACGACTCCTTTTTCACCTCGTCTATCAATAGCATCCTGTAATGCTTTTGCAGCAGCTTGATAAGCGTAGGGTTTAGCTTCTGTACCTGAAGCCGCCGACTCTGAATGAATTCTCCAATGATAGAGAACTTTAGGAATATGAAAAATATTATCTGTTTTTTCAGTAATTCTTAAAACTAAATCGTAATCTTGACTTCCCTCATAACCGACTCTAAAATTACCGACTTGGTTCACTAATTCTCGCCGATAAACACCCAAATGACAGGTATACATCCGTGATAAAAATGAATCGGGACACCAATCTGGCTTGAAAAATGGATTGGCTAATTGACCTTTTTCATCTAATTTATCCTCATCGGAATAAATCATATCCGCTTCGGGATGCTGATTTAATAAACTTACAATTTCATACAACGCATCCGGTGTTAATACATCATCGTGATCCAATAACGCAATAAATTCTCCTGTTGCCAACTCTAACGCCGAATTAGAAGCTTCAGAAATATGACCGTTTTGGGTTCTAAAAACAACTTTGATCCGGCTATCTTTCTCTTGATATTCTTTTAATATAGGTTGAATAGACGAACGGGTTGACGCATCATCAGCGATACAAAGTTCCCAGTAGGGATAAACTTGATCGATAACAGATTGAATGGCTTCTCGCAGAAACTGTTCAGGTGTATTATACACAGGCATAATCACACTAATTATAGGCTTATACCTGAAACTTTCTACCGCCTCAGACATCTGTTTTATATCGTCTGCTGTGGGAGTATTGTATTTAAGCCATTCTTGATATAAATCAGAAGTTTCAAGCGGTGGTAACTGAGGTTTTAAGAGGATTTTTTTTTTCTAAAACCTTACCTAACTGATAGGTAATATTGGCATCCTCCGGTTCTAACTGTTGTGCCATCTGGTAGAATACGATCGCCCCGTCTAACTGATTAAATCGGACTAAGGTATCGGCTAATTGACTGTATAATTGAGCATCATCGGGTTTAATTTCTAACGCCTTGTGATAGAGAGCAACGTGATCGGGATTTTGTTGGATAACTTGGCGATAATACCCTAACGCTTCGTTTAAGTCTATCATCGCCCGTTCCCGCAACGCATCGGCTAACTTTTCCTCAATTGCAGGTAAGTCTGACTGCAATTTTTGGGCTTTTCGATAGGCGACAACGGCTTCTTCCCAGTTTTCTAACTTGGCTAAAACTTCCCCTAAATTGTAGTGTGTCCAAGGAAATTCTGGGTTTAATTCAATGGCTTTGCGATAGGGAATAACGGCTTCTTCCCAACGTTCTAACTTAACGAGTGCATCGGCTAAACTATTATGAGACCAAGAAAACTCCGGGTTTAATTCAATCGATTTTTGGTAAGATTCAATTGCTTCAGACCACCGTTCTAACTTAAACAAAGCCTCGGCTAATCCGTTATGCACCCACCACACATCTGATTTTAATTCAATCGCCCGATGATAAGCAATAATTGCTGTTTCAAACTGTTCTTTATCGCGTAATAAATTAGCGAGTTTTTGATAAGCTTCTGCGAAGTTAGAATCTAACTCAGTGGCTTTTTGATAATAGTTAATCGCTTCTTCTGTTTCTCCTGCTTGGCTGAGGGCATCAGCTAAACACTTATAGGCTTCTGCATCCCCATTCCCCTGTAACTGCATCGCCTGACGCAACACAGAAGCTGCTTCTTGCCATTGTTCTTGTTTGGCTAATACTTTTCCTAAACTGTAGTAAGACGGGGCAGTATTGGGATTGAGTTGAATGGCTTTTCGATAGGCTGCGGTTGCTTCTTTTAACTGCCATTGTTGTTTGAAAATCTCCCCAACTTGATGATAAGCTAAAGCATTATTCGGGTTTAACTCTAATAGCTTTTTATAGATTTCTAAGGCTTCTTGAGTTTGTTCTTGCTGGGCTAACAGTTGACCTAAACTCTGATAAAATTCGGGTTGTTTGGGTGCAAGTTCTGTCGCTTTCCGGTAAGATTGCAAAGCGTTCACCGCATCTCCCTGTAAGCGTTGAATTTCGCCTATTCCGTGATAAGCGACGGCTAACTGAGAGTTTAAGCGCAAAGCATGGCGATAACAAGTCATTGCGGCTTGCAGTTGCCCTTGTTTGAGGCGAGTATTTCCCAGTTTGAGATGATCTTCTGCGGTGGCTTTTTCGGGTTCTAACTCGTAGGCTTTTTCTAAACAGTGAGAGGCTTTTTGATGATCTCCCATTTCAGTAAAGATTTTCGCAACATTGCGATAAGCCCCGGCAAAGTCAGGTTTTTGAGTGATTGCTTGTTGATAATAATAAACGGCTTTTTCTAAGCGTTCCTGCTGGGCGTATAAACTGCCTAAATTCGCATTAACTTCAGGATAATGCGGCTGAATGGCTAAGGCTTTTTCATAGGAACGAATTGAGGCAGAAATTTCCCCTAACATTTGTAGGGCATTGCCTTGTATTTTATAAGCAACGGCTAAATCTGGTTTAATTTTTAACGCCGTTTGACAAGTGTTAATTGCCGCTTCCCATTGTTGAATGGCACAAAATGCTGTTGCTTTTGTGATTAATTCTTCGGGTTTAGGCGGTTGGGGTTGCGGTTTAGCAGAAGCTGCCGTGCCATTTTCAGTTGAAGCTGAACTGACTGCTGCGGCTAAGGTATCTTGAGGAGAGATATCTTGGGGTTTTTGGGCGGCGGCTAATGTATCTGCGGATGTATTGAAAACGGTTATATTTTGTTGTATGTTTTGTTGAGCATTCAGTTCAATTGCCTTGCGATAATAGGGGGCTGCCTCTTTCATTTTCCCCTGTTGTTTCAACGCATCTGCTAAACTTTGATAAGCTGATGATAAATTGGGATCGCGTTGAATTGCATGGCGATAACAAGCGATCGCTTCTTCGACTTCACCCTGTTGTAATAACGCCTTTCCTAACTGTAAATGTTCGGCTGCTGTTACCTGTTGCGGTTCGAGGGTATAAGCCTGATACAAACATTGATTAACTTTTTGGGGTTGATTGAGTTGTGTCCAAACCCGTGCTAAATTCCGATAAGCTCCTGCAAAATCCGGCTTGATCGCGATCGCTTTTTGATAACAGTCTAATGCCTGTTGCCATTGTTGCGCTTTAGCGTGAATACTGCCGAGATTTGCATGAACTTCCGCCCAGTCGGGTTGCAACTGTAACGCCTGAGTATAATAACGTTGCGCTTCTTCTGGCTGTCCTTGACGCAACAATACATCCCCGATTAATTTATACCCAGGGGCGTGTTTTGGCTGAATTTTTAACAGTTGCTCACTTGCTTTGCGGGCATCTTCAAACTGCCCTTGGTTCAAATAGGCTTCAGCTTGTTGCTGGAGGAAAAAAACGCTTTTACGCAGGATCTCTTCGGCTCGCATCGGTTGATTGGGTTTAGACACATTCATATAATTCCCTATTGTTTATTGTAGTATTTCCGGTGTCACAAAAAAAATATTTTTTTCGCAAGCGGTAGACTTCCCCTCGTCCCGAGATTCATCTCTCATTTAGCCCCGCTTGCTGAATTAACCGCTTGAGCGTGCTAATATTCACCCAAATATCTTCTATGAGGGGGTTGGGATACATCAGACTCCGAATCGGATAGCAAACGAATCCTTCTCCCGTCAGCGAGTAATGGTCTAACCCCATATATTGACTGATTACTCGGTAATAATATCGCTCATAATGGGGGGATAAAAATTCTATCACTTTAACTTCTTTACTACAAAAAACAATATTTGTCAAACCACTTCCATGAGCCGCTACAATTACTTTCGCCTGGGCAAATAAACGCACTTGCTCAGAAAATGACAAAGATTCCAGGAAAACCTCTACAAAGCCCAAAGGATGCAACACCTGCATGACTTCGGCTTCATTCATTACCTGTCGATGTCTAGCATTCGCCCGACTGATGTAAATTCGTTCAGGATAATTCCCCTTTTTTTCAACCGCTAACGGCAGAAATGTTTCTCGCAAAAAGTCAATCGCCCAAGGCTGCAACCATCCTAAATATCCCGCAAAGGAAGGCACGATTAACTGTTCCGCTTGCACATGACAATAGCGATCACTTTCTAATATTTTTTCCGTCGGTATTCCCAATAAATTCAACGTCTCTTGCTGAAAGGGTAGCTGATAACTATTCACCAAAAACCAGTCAATTTCCTCTAATTTTATCTGACTTTGACGCAACAGTTCAATCCGGGGTAAAACATCTACCATCCAATGAAAATAAATATGCCCTGATAAGCCAGATAATACAGCTACTGATCCTTTAACTGATTTTACAGGGGGTAATTGTTCCTGTTGAAAAATTTGATGATGGTGAGGATTATAACCTTGACACCCCGGAAGTTCGCCGGGATATTCCCGAGAAACATCAGCTAATAATTGGTGATCAGGTGTTAGAATTGCGATCGCTTTACAAACCATCCAATAATTTTCTTTAGGAACAATCCAAGCCCGCCCATTTGGAATCATCGCCACAAAGGTTTCAAAGTGAGGAACCGGAACTTCTTTTTCAGGTGAATTTCTATAAATTCCCTGCCCTAAATTTGTTAATTCCAACTGTTTACAAATCTGTTTTAAGCAGCGTTGACATTCCAAACCGCCACAGTCTTGAGAAGAAGTTGGGGAAGACTGTAAACAGGGCGGATTTATATTGGTGGTTTGTGAGAGAGATATGTCTGTGTAGAACCCGCCCCTACAAAACTCCTGACTACTAACAGCTAACTGTTTTTGCCAATCTTTTGTAGACAGACAAACCTCTTTTGGGGGTTGTTGTTGAGGCGGAATTTTACTGTCTAAGTCAACCATTCCCGTGATCAGGTGAGAGTTGGAGATGCCATTTTTCAAGACTTTTGAATAATAATGAATCGCCGTTTCCCAACGTTGTTGTTTTTCGGCGATATAGCCTAAAAGCAGATCAACTTCGGGAATAAACTGTTGAGTTTTCTGACTGATCGCTTGGGATAAATGACAGATAGCGATCGCATGATTCCACTGTTGTTGTTGAATTAAACAGTCAGCTAACCGCACGTAAATCTCTACTCGATGGGGCTGAATTTGCAAGGCATTCTGATAATGTCTCGCGGCTTGATCAAATTTACCATATCGTCTCAGAGCGTTTCCTAAATGTACATGAAACTCTATTAAATGATCATAGAGGGGTAGATTTTTGGACGATTCTGTAGACGGATCACAGGCGCTAAAGTTCCCCAAATTAAAGTTAAATTGTTGTAAACTGCGAAGAAAACGAACACAAGCCTGTTTAGCAAGTTGCCATTCATCGATTTCTGTGTCGGAAAACGCCATAGCCTCCAGCCGATGACAATAAGCTTCAACAAATTTGGGTTCAAGCGCGATCGCTTTTTGATAACAAGCCATCGCCTGATCAAATTTACCTTGTCTTTGGAATAAATAACCACAGTCACTATAAGCCTGAATATTTTCAGGGCTGTGTTGGATGGCTTTTTGAAAATAATCAACCGCAATTTTATAATTATTGTGTTGTTGGTAAAGTTGGGCTAAATTAAGATAAGCAACGGTTAAATCTGGTTTGAGTTCTAGAGCGCGATGATAAGCTGAAATGGCTTTTCTTTTGTTTTCCTGTGCTAACCAAGCTTGCCCAATATTATTATAAAGGATTGCCCATTCAGGTTTTTGAGTCATTGCCTGTTGGAAGATTTCAATCGCCTCTAAAAATTGACTGCTTTCAATCAATAAACAACCCAATACATTGTAAGCTTCTGTGTAATTTGGAGCAATACTAATAGCTTCTTTTATGAGTTTGATCGCATCCTCAAGCTGAGATTGGGCTTTGAAAACAAGGGCTAAACCCATGTAGGGCGGTGCATATTTAGGGTTTTGGGCGATCGCCTGTTGGTAGATAGAAATAGATTGAACAAAATTTCCTTGTTGATATAAAGCCTCCCCTAGATGATAATAGAGTTCTATCCAATTTGTTTGTAACTGAAGGGCCGTTTGATAGAGCAGAACTGCATCATCAATCCATCCGCCCTTGCGGTATAATTGAGCTAGATGAGCATAGGCAACCGCATCATCGGGTTGCAGTTCAATCGCTTTTGTATAGGCTAAAGCTGCTTGTTTTAACTGTTCTTGAGCTTCTCGGATATTGCCTAAAATGCGATAGGCGATCGCACAGTTGGGATATTGACGGAGAACTTCTTGACAAATCTCCACAGAACTCTTAATTTGTCCCTGTTGTAAATGGGAAAGAGCGAGTTTAAGTTGTTGTTCAATCTTCATTTTTAAGGCTAGACGAATGCTCAACAGGTTATGGGACGCTCAAACATTAATACAAGCTTAGAAAAACATTTTATGTCTCAGACTAATTGTACCATTTTAGATGAATTCATCAATCTCTGATTTTCCTATCTGAAATTGTTAAGAATAATTAAAAAAACATTAATTTTTGTATAAATTACGTTTTATTTACCTAAAAATCATACACTATATATAGCCTAAAAAACTCAAGTTTAAAGAATAATCAAAGTAAAATTCAAAGGAATAATTTTCCTTAGGCAAATTAAACTCTGAAGAATGGCAATTCAAAGCTTTTCAATTTAGAATCGTGTTGAATCAAAATAGGTAAACGATGAGACACTGGAATTTTCTTCAAAAAATATTCAATCTCTATCGAAAAAATCATTTGATAGCTGCGAATAAAAAAGTCAGGAATGACAGCTTGTACCGCTTGTTTATGCTCTCACCTGACTTAGTAGCTCTAGGGGGGTTTGATGGTTATTTTAAGCAAGTTAACCCGGCCTTTGAAACCACATTAGGCTACACATCAACGCAATTATTAGCAAAACCCTGGATTGAATTTGTTCATCCTGAAGATCAAAACGCAACACTTCTAGCCTTTGAACAGCTTCTCAATCAAAAGTCTATCATTAAATTTGAAAATCGCTATAGCTGTCACGATAATTCTTACAAATGGTTATCTTGGACTGCTATACCCGACCCGGAAAATAATTTAACTTATTTAGTCGGTCGTGATATAACGGCTCAAAAACAAACCGAAGCTCAACTGTGTGCGCGAATTCGTCAACAAGCAGCCGTTGCTCAACTCGGTCAACTCGCCTTAGAAAAAACAATGGGTGTGAATGAAACCTCTCTCATTAACCAATTATTTGAGCAATCAGTGATTATAATAGCCGATATTCTAGAAGTTAAGTATAGCAAAATTCTACAACTAATCCCTGAGCAAAACAACTTTTATATCAAAGCGAGCGTAGGTTGGGAAATAGATATAGTTGACAGCGCAAGGATTGATGTCCAATACAATACACAAGCGGGTTATACCTTACTTAAAAGTGAACCTGTAATTGTCGAAGACTTGCGAACTGAAACCCGTTTTGATGGGTCATCTTTGCTGCTTGAACATCAGATTATGAGTGGAATGAGCGTGGTTATTGGTTCGAGAGAAAAACCCTTCGGAGTCTTAGCCGTTCACAGTATCAAACAACGTCAATTTAGCACAGATGACATCAATTTCCTGCAAGCGATCGCCAATATTCTAGCAATGGCTGTAGAACGTCACCGATCAGAAGAACATTTGTACCTATTAGAACGAGCGATCAATTCTGCTAACAATGGCATTATTATCACCGATGCAAATCAATCCGACAACCCGATTATTTATGCCAATTCTGCCGTTGAGGATAACACAGGTTATTCCGGCTCTGAAATCATCGGTCAAAACTGTCGTATCTTGCAAGGAAAAGATCGAAATCAACCCGAACTCAACATCATTCGAGACGCGATCGCCGCCCAAAAGGAATGTCATGTAACTGTACGAAACTATCGCAAAGATGGCACTTTATTTTGGAATGAACTGTTTATTTCACCTGTTTTAAACACCGAGGGAAAACTCACCAACTTCATCGGAATCCAAAAAGATATTACTGATCGCATTCGATCAGAAGCCGCTCTCCAAGAGTCTCAAGCCCGTCTAAAAACGATTATTTCGGCGACTTCCGATGCACTGGTTGTTGTCAATCAACAAGGGATGATTCGTTTTATCAATCCGGCGGCTGAAGTCTTATTTGGTCGCTCTGAGTCTGTGCTTGTTAGTTACTGGATCGGGAATTTTATCGTCCATGAAAACATGACTGAATTAACAATTTTACAGCCACAAGGGAAACAAGTTATTGCAGAAATGCGAGGGGTTGAGATTGACTGGGATGGAGAACAAGCCACTTTAGTTTCCCTGCGAGATATCAGCGAACGTTATAAAATTACCTATGAAATTCAACAAACTCGCAACTTTCTCCAAACCCTGATTGATCATCTTCCCGTTGCTATTTTTTCCCGAAAAATTAACTCAGAAACGGGAATAGAAGGCACGTTTAACCTGTGGAATTCCACCTGTCAAAAACTCTATGGACTCAGCCCCGAAGAAGTGATAGGAAAAACAGTTCATCAGGTCTTTTCTCCTGAACAAGCGAATCGAATTGTGCAAGCCGATCGAGAAGCATTAGCTTCGGGAAGTTTGCAAGAAATCCCCTCTGAACCCATTAATACTCCCCGTTGGGGAGAACGTGTACTGCATACTTTAGTTGTTCCTATCTATGGCAACATGAACGAACTAGAGTATTTTTTGTGTATTTCTGAAGATATTACCGAACGCAAGCAAACCGAAGAACAACTCCGACACAGTGCTTTTTACGACGCGCTGACCAACTTACCCAACCGAGCTTTATTTATGAAGCAGTTGGAACAAGCAATTTATCAAACCAGAAGCTTAAATCAGACTTTATTTGCGGTGGTCTTTTTAGATCTAGATGGCTTCAAGTTTGTGAATGAAAGTTTGGGACATATTATCGGTGATCAATTGTTAATTGCCATCGCTCGTCGTCTAGAAAGTTGTTTACGTCCCGGCGATACTCTCGCTCGTTTAGGAGGCGATGAATTTACCTTTCTCCTACAAGATATTCAACACATTGATCAGGCTGTCGCCGTCATGCAGAAAGTTCAGCAGAAATTAGCCTTTCCATTTTATCTTAGTGGTCATCAACTGTTTAGTAATGCCAGTATGGGGATCGCCTTGATCAGTTCAGACTATACCTATCCTGAAGAACTGTTGCGAGATGCAGATATTGCCATGTATTCCGCTAAACAACGGGGAAAAAATTGTTATGCTCTTTTTAACTCAAAAATGCGCCAAAAAAGCCGGGAACGACTGCTACTAGAAACCGATCTCCGTTGGGCTTGGGAAAAGCGAGAGTTTTTAGTTTATTATCAACCGATCATCTGTTTACAAACGCATCAAATTGTCGGGTTTGAAGCATTAATGCGTTGGCAACATCCGACGAAAGGTTGGATTTCACCGAGTCAATTTATTCCGATTGCTGAAGAAACAGGATTAATTATTGATTTGGGTTATTGGGTGCTACAAATCGCCTGTAGTCAACTGCACGCTTGGCATCAACTCTTTTTCCCCCATTTAAAAGTAGGGGGGATACAAATGCAGGAATTAAGCATGAGCGTTAATTTGTCGGGTCGCCAAATTCAAGAACATGATTTTGTTGAAAATATTCATAAAGTTATTACACAAACTAAAATTAATCCGCAAACGCTTAAGTTAGAAATTACCGAAAGTATGTTAATGGAAAATCCTGATATTGTCAAAGCTAAATTATACCAAATTCAAGCCCTAAATATCCGTTTAAGTCTCGATGATTTTGGCACGGGATATTCTTCCTTAAGCTATCTGCATAACTTCCCGATCAATACTCTAAAAATTGATCGCTCTTTTATTCTGCGAATGAATTTAGACCCTGAAAATGCTGCTATCGTCCAAGCCATTATTACCTTAGCGCACACTTTAGGAATGGATGTGATCGCCGAAGGTGTAGAAACAGCCGAACATTTAGAACCTCTTCAGGCTTTAGGATGTGAATATGGACAGGGTTATTTTTTTTCTAAACCTGTCAGTGCCGTAGAAGCCGAACAATTGCTACAATCACAACAGTTTGAGAGGCAATAATCGCTAAATCTTACCCTGTTTTTCAAACCCCGCGATCACTTGTTCAACGGTTAGCATTTCTATCGGGATCTCTTCAGACTGGGCGATTTGTGTTAAAGGTTTTAACGAAGACAATACTAAACGAGTAAAAAAACTCTCAAAGTTGCTATCGACTTCTAACTGTTGTTGAATATTTTGATCTTGCTTAATCCAATCTGTAATTTGTGCGGGTGTAATCTGTTCTACAGAAATTTCTTGTACTTCCGCAATTTGTTTTAAACATCTTAAGGCATAAATCGCCAATCGAGTTGAAAATTTATCTTTAGAAGACAATAAAGCCGCATCCACTTTAATGGCTTCTTCCGTCGTCAAAAATTCCATTGTCGGTTGCATCATTTGACAATATATGAATTATAAATTAGGTAACAGGTAAGAGGGAATCGGGAATCGGGAATAGAACATTCTAAACTCCTAACTGGTCACTGATAACTGTTAACTGTTAACTGGTCACTATTTCCTGTTCCCGGTCCACTACTAATTAAATATCCACACCGATGTTCACCATTAACAATCCAGTGAGTTCGTTCTACAGTACAATCAAATAGAACTGCACTAAACATCTCTAATTCATGGCCGCAAACACTGGGAAACGACTCAGCCACATTAGAAATAGCGCAATTATGCTCTGTTAACACATACTGTTCGGTTTTTTCACTCGGAGATTCTACCGGATACCATTCCGCCATATAGCCTTCGGCTTTGCGAAGTTCCACCAACTTTGCCACTCGTTCTTTAACCGAACCGTTACCTAATTTTTCCCGGTATTCTAAAGCTTTACGCTGCCATTGTTTTTGTAAAATTTGACTGACTTGTTCATATCCAACGGTTTCAGTTAACGTATCCAAAAACGAAATCGCAAACTCATCATATCGTTTCGGAAAGCGATCGCGCCCCTGGCTGGTAAGCTGATATATATGCTGCGGTCTTCCCATCCCCACCTGGACAGACTCGTACTCGATAGCCCCTTCAGCTTCTAAGTCTTTGAGATGACGCCGAATCGCTTGGGGACTAATATCGAGAAATTTGGCCAACTCATGGGCTGTGGCTTGACCTCGCTTGATCAGTTGTTGGACAATATCTTGCTTCGTAGAATGTTGCTGAGTGGTGGTCATGGGTGTTTTTTATAAAAATTTACAAAATTAGACTTTGACAATGCACTTATTGTTAATGTAGCTTAAAATAGACTTAAGTAACAAATCTGTTGTTTAAGTTTGCAGCCCAGGGACGGAGGACAGAAGGCTCAAAGCCATGAACAACTCTCTTCCCTCACCTATCTGCCATCAGTCAGCAATCGATTACCCACTATTGAGAAGAACACTAAACAAACTAAGCCTATGACTTCCTCAGTTAAAAACCTAGTCAATCAGCCCTATAAGTACGGCTTCGTCACCGATATCGAGTCCGACTCTATCCCGGCTGGACTCAATGAAGACGTCGTGCGTCTGATCTCCGCCAAGAAAAACGAACCGGAGTTTATGTTGAACTTTCGGCTTAAAGCCTATCAACAGTGGATAAAAATGAGCGAACCAACTTGGCCGCACATTCACTATCCAGCCATCAATTACCAAAACATTGTTTACTATTCTGCGCCGAAAGTAAACGAAAAGAAAGGCAGCCTCGACGAAGTAGACCCCACGTTACTCGACACCTTCGAGAAATTGGGAATTCCCCTCTCAGAACAGAAGCGTTTAGCCAATGTCGCCGTTGATGCCGTATTTGATAGCGTTTCCATTGGGACAACCTTCAAAGAAAAACTCGCCGAAGACGGAGTGATTTTCTGTTCCATTTCCGAAGCCGTCAAAGAACATCCCGAACTGATCGAAAAATACCTCGGAAGCGTTGTTCCCGTCGCGGATAACTTCTTCGCCGCCCTCAACTCCGCCGTGTTTAGCGATGGTTCCTTCGTGTACATCCCCAAAGGCGTCAAATGCCCGATGGACTTGTCAACCTACTTCCGCATCAATAACGGCGACTCAGGCCAGTTTGAACGCACGTTAATCGTCGCAGAAGAAGGCAGTTCTGTCACCTATCTCGAAGGCTGTACCGCCCCGATGTTTGACACCAACCAGTTACACGCCGCAGTCGTAGAATTAGTGGCATTGGATAACGCCGAAATCAAATATTCCACCGTTCAAAACTGGTTTGCTGGAGACGAAAACGGCAAAGGCGGAATTTACAACTTTGTCACCAAACGCGGACTCTGTAAAGGTGTCAATTCCAAGATTTCTTGGACCCAAGTTGAAACCGGTTCAGCCATCACTTGGAAATATCCCAGTTGTGTGTTAATTGGAGACAATTCTGTGGGAGAATTTTACTCCGTTGCCCTCACGAATAACAAACAACAAGCCGACACCGGAACCAAAATGGTGCATATTGGGAAAAATACCCGTAGCACGATTATTTCTAAAGGGATTTCTGCCGGAAATTCTTCTAATAGTTATCGCGGTTTGGTGAAAATGGGGCCGAAAGCAAAAGGCGCTCGTAACTATTCCCAATGTGATTCAATGTTAATTGGAGATAGAGGTCAAGCGAATACTTTTCCCTATATTCAAGTGGAAAATAACACCGCCAGAGTTGAACATGAAGCCTCGACTTCAAAAATTGGAGAAGATCAACTGTTTTATTTAACTCAACGGGGAATTTCTCCCGAAGATGCGGTTTCTCTGATTATTAGTGGGTTCTGTAAGGATGTCTTCAATAAACTCCCGATGGAATTTGCCGCCGAAGCCGATAAGTTACTCAGTCTGAAATTAGAAGGAACAGTCGGTTAATTGGTGAGGAATCAACCTCAAACTTCAGCCTACAAATAGTAGAGATGTTATCTACAACGTCTCTACACTCAACCTGATTGTATTCCTTGACAGCCTATTTATACACTTGAGCAAAATTAACCAACAACCAACATGATCCGAGAAAATAGCGAAGTCATTCTGTCGGTCAAAAATTTAACGGCAAATGTTGACGGAAATCAGATATTAAAAGGTTTAAACCTTGAAATAAAAGCCGGAGAAATTCACGCCATTATGGGTCAAAATGGTTCCGGTAAAAGCACCTTTTCTAAAGTGTTAGCGGGTCATCCGGCTTATGAAGTGACAGGCGGAGAAGTGACATTTTTAGGTCAAAATCTGTTAGAACTCGAAGCCAATGAACGGGCGTTATTGGGTGTATTTTTAGCCTTCCAATATCCCTTAGAAATTCCCGGTTTAAGTAACTTAGATTTTCTACGGGCGGCTTATAACGCTCGTCAAAAGTCTCGGGGACTAGAAGAACTCGATGCCTTTGATTTTGATGATCTGATTCACGAGAAATTAGACGTCGTGAAAATGAAGCCCGAATTTCTCGAAAGAAGCGTTAATGAAGGCTTTTCGGGGGGCGAGAAAAAACGCAATGAAATCTTACAAATGGCATTATTAGAACCGAAACTCGCCATTTTGGATGAAACAGATTCCGGTTTAGATATTGATGCGTTGAGAATTGTTGCAGGTGGGGTGAATCAGTTAGCAACGGCTGATAATTCGATGTTAGTGATTACTCACTATCAACGATTATTAGACTATATTGTGCCGGATTTTGTTCATGTGATGCAAGCCGGACAAATTATCAAAACCGGAAGCAAAGAATTAGCCTTAGAACTCGAAGAAAAAGGCTACGATGAAGTGATTGAAGCAGCAACAGTGAGGGTGTAATGGTTACACAAGTTCAAGAAAAAGCCGAAGTTTCTTATTTGAAACAGTTGTTAAGTTTAGCGCAGAAGTCAATTGTTGGTGAGCATAATTTTGATCTCAAAGAAATTCGAGATCAGGCAACAACTTGGCTGGGGGAAATGGCAATTCCTACGAAAAAAGATGAAGATTGGCAGTTTACGGATTTGTCGTCTTTGTTAAAAGTGAACTTTCAAGCCGCAAAACCTGTTAAACTCGAGAGAGAATACATTTTACCGCTCATTTTACCTGAAGCTAAACAAAGCTGTTTAGTGTTTGTTGATGGTGAATATGCCCCGGATTTATCAACCTGGACAGAAGAACCGGGAATTTTTGCCGGAAATTTAGGAAATTTACCTGCATCTTTCAGCGAAAAAATTAACAATTATCTCGCTAAAACACCCGGAAACACAGAGATTTTTACCGCCCTAAATACCGCAGCCTTAACCGATGCTGCGATCATTTGGGTTGCCAAAAATCAAGTCGTAGAAACTCCTCTACATTTACTCTTGATTTCTACCGCAGAGTCAGCCCCAAGATTTAGTCAACCTCGGGTGTTAGTAGTCGCTGAAGCAGGGAGTGCGTTAAGCTTTATTGAACATTATGCCAGTTTAGAAGACTGTTCATCGACGCCAACCCATCACCCCTATTTTGTTAATAGTGTTACGGAAATTTGGGTTGAAGAAAACGCCGAAGTTAAACATACCAGAGTCCAACGCGACGCCGCCATCGCCTTTCATATTGGCAGAAGTGCAATTTCTCAAGCCCGCAACAGTCGTTATACTCTAAATGCAGTGACTTTAGGGGCTAAATTATCCCGTCATACTCTTGATGTGGATCAAACCGGAGAGGGAACCGAAACGACACTCAATGGCTTAACTTTGATCAAAGAAGAACAGTTAGCGGATACCCACAGTTCAACGCTATTTAATCATCCTCACGGTATCTACAATCAACTGCATAAATGTATTCTAGATGATCGCGCCAGAGGGGTGTTTAATGGCCGTGTTGTCGTGTCGCAAGCCGCACAATTAACGAATGCCAATCAACTGAGTCAAAATTTGTTACTCTCATCGCACGCGAGAATTAATACTAAACCCCAGTTAGAAATTGTCGCCGATGATGTTAAATGTTCTCATGGTGCAACGGTCAGTCAGTTAGAAGATGATGAAATCTTCTATTTGCGGAGTCGAGGTTTAGATGATCGCACCAGTCGTCATTTATTAATTGATGCTTTTGCGTCTGAAATTTTACAGAAGTTACCGTTAGACTCATTGCAAAAAACACTGAGTCGCTGTGTGGCTTGTCGCACCGAATTAAGTTAACAGTTGTTTGCTGTAACCTGTTCTCTGCTATTTAGTCCCTTAATTTTTAAGGATCAGCCAAAAAAGGATCAAAAAAATGACTCTAATTCAAGAAAAAACCTTAGCCGATAAACTTCGTTCAGAGTTTCCGATTTTACATCAAGAAGTTAATGGTCATCCCTTAGTCTATCTCGATAACGCTGCGACTTCTCAAAAACCAAAAGCCGTCATTAATGCGTTACGAAACTATTACGAAGGTTACAACTCAAATGTTCATCGGGGTATTCATGCGTTAAGTGCAAAAGCCACCGATGAATATGAAGCGGCTCGTCAAAAAGTGGCTAACTTTGTGAATGCAGCTTCTTATCAAGAAATTGTTTATACCCGCAATGCCAGTGAAGCGATTAATTTAGTGGCTTATTCTTGGGGGTTGAATAATGTTAAAGCCGGGGATGAAATCATCCTTTCGGTGATGGAACATCACAGTAATTTAGTCCCTTGGCAGATGCTTGCCCAACGCTCGGGAGCGGTGTTAAAATTTGTCGAACTAACCGCGACTCAAGAGTTTGATTTAGAACAGTTTAAACGGTTAATTTCTCCCCGGACAAAACTCGTTTCGGTGGTTCATGTTTCTAACGTTTTAGGCTGCATTAATCCCGTTGAGGAGATTTGCAAAATCGCTCACGAAAATGGCGCCAAAGTGTTGATTGATGCTTGCCAGAGTTTGCCTCATATGCCTGTAGATGTGCAAGCCATAGACTGTGATTGGTTAGTCGGTTCAGGTCATAAAATGTGCGCTCCGACGGGGATTGGATTTTTGTATGGTAAGCGCGAAATCCTGAAGGAAATGCCGCCTTTTATGGGTGGGGGAGAAATGATTGATCAGGTGTATTTAGATCGGTTTACCTTTGGGGAATTACCGCATAAATTTGAAGCGGGAACCCCAGCCATTGGAGAAGCGATCGCTCTGGGTGCGGCGGTGGATTATTTAACCGGAATAGGCATGGATAATATTCATGCTTATGAACAGGAATTAACCGCTTATTTGTTTAGTAAATTGCGAGAAATTCCCGATCTAAAAATTTACGGGCCACAACCCCAGGCTGATGGTTCAGGGCGAGCCGCTTTAGCGAGTTTTTCAGTTGGTGAAGTTCATGCGAATGATTTATCAACACTCCTAAATGATGCAGGTGTCGCCATTCGTTCGGGAAATCACTGCACTCAACCTTTGCATCAATATTTGAACGTCAATTCATCGGCACGAGCTAGCTTTTATTTCTACAATACTCGTGAAGAAGTTGATGTGTTTATCACCGAGTTGAAAGAAGCGATCGCCTTTTTTGCTCAGATGTTTTCTTGAGATTATACAAGGTTTTATCGCTGTTGTCTCAGCATCGGTTCAAAATCCCCTGTCATTGGATGGGGGATTTCTCATTTAGGGTAGATATTATCAAGATCTATCTTAAATGTCAAAAGAGGACTCCCGTTAGAGCCTTCGGCTTAACGGCGAGATGAATTTTGACCAACAAAGAAAACTGAGCGAAGCGAATCCTACATGGCTTGGCATACTTGTGTAGAACAGGCTAATATTGAGATGGGTTTCGCCAAGAAAAGCAATGCTGTCCTTAACTTACGAATTTAAGCTGATTCCGGATCAACGCCAAATCGAGGTAATCGAAAATACTTTGAATGTTTGTCGTTCGGTCTGGAATTTTGCTTTAAGGGAAAGAAAGGACTGGATTAATTCTCGCAAATCCCCAGTCAACTCTTGCTCACTGGAAAAGGAATACATTATTCCGGCAGATACCCCTTATCCTGGTTATCACAGTCAAGCGAAAGCTTTGACAGAAGCCAAGAAAAAGGATGAAAGGTTGTCCTGCGTTAACGCCCAAGTGCTACAGCAAGTGTTGAGGTCGTTGGACAGGGCTTTTGTCGATATGCAGTCAAAGAAGAAAGGGTTTCCTCGCTTCAAGAATAAATATCGACTGCGCTCTTTTGTTTACCCTCAAATGCTCAAGGATTGTGTTCAGGGCAATCAGATCAAACTCCCTCAATTGGGGTGGATTAAATTTAGAAAGTCCAGGGATATTCCCGAAGGTTTCGAGGTTAAACAGGCGAGGATTGTGCGACGGGCATCAGGTTACTTCGTGATGCTTTCTCTACAATTGGATGTCAGTGTCCCTGATGTTCCATTCCACGGGCATCCCTTGGGCATTGACTTGGGGTTAGATAAATTTTTAGCAACCTCCGATGGGGAGCTTGTTGCAAGACCTCGATTCTTGAACCAACTACACCGTGAGCTGAAATTGCTACAACGTAGATTAAGGAACAAGCAAAAAGGGTCTAACAATCGTCACAAGCTCAACCAACGGATTGCTAGGTTACACCAACGCATTTCTGATACTAGAAAAGACTGGCATTTTCAATTGGCTCACCATCTTTGCGACCAAGCCGAAGCCATCTTCATTGAAGACATAAACTTCATCACTTGGGCAAAAGGAATGTTGGGCAAACATACCTTAGATGCTAGTTTTGGACAGTTTGTCACCATCCTTAATTGGGTGGCATGGAAGCGGGATGTTTTTGTCGCCAAGGTGGACAAGAATTATACTTCTCAAATCTGTCCTAACTGCGGGTTCCACACGGGCAAAAAGTTACTCTCCGAAAGAGAACATAATTGTCCTGAATGTGGATATAAAACCAATAGGGATGTGGCTGCCGCACAGGTGATCAGAAATCGTGGTATTGAATATGCGCTAGGGCATGGCGTATCTGAAAATGTCTGTGGAGACGATCTAGCGGGGGCAGTAATGCCTAGCCAAGAGTCTGTGAAGCAGAAACTTTTAGGTGTGAATCTAAGAATCCCCCGGAAGAATTGCTTTAGCAATTAACGGTGGGAGTATGTCAA
>NZ_LATL02000134.1 GCF_000972705.2 Limnoraphis robusta CS-951
CAAGGGAACAGCATCCCCCGACGACCCCAAACTAACCGAATACTGGGAAAAACGTAGAACCAACTACGGGAAAACATACTTTGCAAGAGGTTCAAAGCTATTTAAAGTAGCCCAAAACCAAAGCTGGAAATGCCCAATATGCGGTGAACACCTGTTTAATGGAGAAAAGCTACACACCCACCATAAAGTGCAAGTAAAGGATGGGGGTACTAACAGGGAAGACAACCTAGTCCACCTACACCTCACCTGCCACAAGCACGTACATACGGGTAAATGTTCTGAGACTCTGGAGGCTTGAGCCGGATGATGGGAAACTGTCAAGTCCGGTTCTTAGGGGGGAGAGATGCGGCGACGTATGCTCTCCTACCCGACAACAAAGTGCTGAGATACTGGATGGATAATCGAGGTGTCGGCAAAAAAGAGATGTACCAGTACAACACTCAGTTACGTGCAGAGTACACATTCGTTGCAGAACTAAACTCCCATGCTTGTCAAGCATCTGTTGAGAATGTAGAACGTGCAATCAATCGATTTTTCGACAATTGCAAGAAAAAGAAGCCTGGGAAGAAAGGGTACCCTCGGTTCAAGAAAAATACCCGTTCGGTTGAGTACAAGGTTTCTGGCTGGAAATTGCATTCATCCAAGCGTCGTATTAATTTCACCGACAAAAAAGGTATTGGCTCACTCAAGTTGTTAGGAAAATGGGATATTCACACATTCCCCGTAGACCTAATCAAGCGAGTTCGCATTGTACGAAAAGCTGATGGCTACTATGTGCAATTTTGCGTCAAGGTTGATAATCAGCAAGATGCGCCAAATACTAATACAGAAGTCGGTATTGATGTTGGACTAGAATACTTTTATTCCGACTCTTCCGGCAATCACGAGGAAAATCCTCGGTTTTTACGCAAAGCCGAGAAGAATATCTTGCGCTCTCAGCGTCAAATTTACAAGAAAAAGAAGGGGTCAAGCGGACGGAAAAAAGCTCGTGGTGTTTATGGACGCAAGCATTTAAGAGTAACTCGACAAAGAGAAGAACACGCTAAGAGACTGGCGCGTAACTTATGCCTAGCAAACGCTAAGGTTGTCTTGGAAGACTTAAATGTAAGCGGACTGGTGAAAAATCACAAGCTAGCCAAAAGTATTAATGATGTTTCTTGGTATCAATTCCGCCTCTGGCTCGAATACTTTGGGCAGAAGTTTGGCAGGGAAGTAATTGCTGTTCCTCCACATTTCACAAGCCAAGAATGCAGCAAGTGCGGTACTAAAGTCCAAAAAACTCTAAGCACTCGCACTCATTCTTGCCCTACTTGTGGTCACGTTGAACATCGGGACGTGAATGCTGCCAAAGTAATCTTAAGTCGTGCAAAGGCAAGGCAGTGCGTTGCGGGGGTTCCCCCCGTTGTAGCACCTGCCGCTACGGGTGGGCAACCCGGAAGTAACGCTAGTGGAGTTGTTGTCTCTATCTCTGTTGGTCGCAAGACCTGCAAAGGCAAGCAACGACAGTGAAGCTAGAATCCCCGCGATTCTATCGCTGGGGAGTGTCAAGATCCTTGAAACAATAATACAACTCCTGCGATCGCAATCATTGCCCCTAATATTGCTCTGAGGCTCACTCTATCTCCCAGACTCGCCGCAATCGGTAAAACAAACAGAGGACTGGTAGAACTGAGCGCTTGAGCAATCCCCGCAGCCGTGAATTTCAAAGCCGTTTGTTGCAACCAAATTCCCAAGTATGTGCCTAAAAAGGTTGCCAGTCCGATGACTAAAAATGTTCGTCGAGACTGCAAGGGTTTTAAGATTAAATCAAAGTTTTGGCGGTGAATTAACAGCCATAAAAATAAGATAATGGTTCCACCCGATAACCGTAATAAGGTACTCCACAACGGGCTAATTTCAGTTTGCGTCAGGGCGACGTGCGATAAAATGACACCCACCGCTTGACAGATTTCTGCTAACAACCCAAACAACAACCCGCGTCGTAAATGAGTTGAACCGACAACACCATCTCCCACTCGTTCAGTTACCACCCAAGCCACGCCTAAAACGGTTAAAATAATCCCAAACCAAGCCGAAAGCGGGAGTCGTTCTTGTAGGAAAATAAACGCTAAAATTGCCGTTAGGGGCGGGGCTAACGTTTCCATCAACAGCGCTCGTCTTGGCCCCAAACATTTCAACGTAGTAAAATAAGCACTGTCTCCGATGGCAATTCCAATGATACCACTCAGCAGTAATAAACCGACGGTTGTTAATTCAATATCAGGGAATAGACTGCCTCGCAGGATAATCGTTAACAGAAAGAATAGAATCGCCATCACGCCTTTAATTAAGTTTAATCCAATGGCGGAAATTTTCTGTCCGGCTTGACTATAAACTACCGAAGATAGCGACCACAAAAAAGCTGCCAATAAAGCTGCAAATTCACCCCGAAAGTTTGTGAAAAGAGAAAGTTGAATCATCTAAAATACTTGAACACAATTAACGCATGATAACAGGTTCAGAGAAAATTGGTTAGACCACAAAGAGACAAAGACACAAAGATTTTATCTTGGTGTTCTCCCTGTCGAGCGTGTTTTTTATTCTTTTAATTTAGGGTTTTAGATAAAATTTTTAAATTATTCTCTATCTCTATCTTTTTATAGAGGATTTTCCAAAAAACTGAGTTAAAATGAAAGAGTCACTGTTGTTTCTGAACGCAATACGGATGGTAAACTATCAAGAAATAGAACCAAAAATACCAGCTTTAATTGAGCAGAAGAAACAGGTAAAACAGTTTGAAAAGAGCTTAAAAGATATCTATTTTATTAGTGGATTGGGTGCGGACAGACGGGTATTTAAACGATTAAAAGTAGAAGGATATAAGCCTGTTTATGTTAATTGGTTAGAACCTAAAAAGGGGGAGTCAATTGAAGATTATGCTCAACGTTTAACGTCTCAAATTAAATCAGATCATCCTATTTTAGTGGGTCTTTCTTTTGGGGGTATTGTTGCGGTAGAAATTGCTAAACAGATTAAAGTTGAGAAAGTGATTCTTGTTTCTAGCACGAAAACTCAGTCGGAAATTCCACCTTATTTTAAAGTTTTTAGAGGGTTTCCAATTCATCGAATCTTTCCGTTTAAGAGTTTATTTTGGGCATTGTATTGGATACTGTTTTGGTTTTTTAGTATAGAAACCGTTGAGGAACGTCGGTTATTGAGAGCAATTTTGCGAGATACAGATGCAGGTTTTATGAAATGGGCAATTCACAAAGTTGTTACTTGGAAAAACAAAACAATTCCTGATAATTTGTATCAGATTCATGGGCTAAATGATCGCATTTTTCCCAAGCGTTTTATTGATGCGAATTGCTATAAAGAAGGGGGGCATTTTATGATTTTGAATAAAGCGGTTGAAATCTCGAAACTGTTAGAAGAGATTATTAACCGCAAACCGATCATCCCTAACAATTAGAACAAATCTCATTAAAGCGGCTGTATTTCTATCCAAATTCCGGTTTCTTCTGTTCCTGAAACATATTCAACGGTTAAGCGGGGAAGACAACTTAAACGATCATCCATTAACACCCCCGCCCCGTTTAAAGTGAGTGCATCTAAACAAGCACCCGCCATGTTATCTAAATCAGAATTGGTGCGATGATTCCCAAAAAAACGAATAGCAACTGCCGCTTTTTGTAGGGGAAATTTATGCTCAGATCGAAGCTGAGACATCTGACGATATAGCTCGATTTCCGCTCTATTTCGCCATTCTCGATAACGATTGGGCATATAGGTGCCATTTGAGGTGACACGGGGACGAGCCTTTGGAACAACCGCTCCGGGAATACAAAACCGAATCAAATCCGCAGTAGAATGAAGCTGAGAATTTGCTTGAATCGGTGTAAAATCAACATCAATAACGGATTCAATCTCAGGGGTAGCTGGGGCTGGTGACTGTTGAAGGCTAATACTTTGAGGAACAGCTTCAGCAGAGGATTCTAAATGTTTAATTTCCTCTGGTGCGATCGCTTCTGGAACAACAGTCAATTCAGAAAGCAGACGAGGAGAAGGAAGCCAACTCTCTGGTTTTGGGGGTAATACGGGCTGTTCAATATAGTCTTGAACTTGAGAATATTTACCCGCCATTCCCATATACATCTGAGCCGTTTGTTCTGTGAGATTGCACTGCGTCTTCAGCCAATTTCCCCAGTCAGTCGCAGAAATTACAGTTCGAGCTTTGATCAACACAGCCCCCGCATTGCAAGCATGAATCAGTGAGGTTTTGGGAGATTGAATGCAAAGCTGATGTTCTTGATGAATGCGAGTCGCCAATTGATCAAGTTGAGCGGGTTTGGGGAGAGTCAAAATAGAATCCGTGAGCAAGTTTAGTGGGCTGTTCACATTAAAAGAAAACTCTATCCCTAAAGAAATAACATCTGAGATTTAATTGCGGAATGCAACGATGAATTTTAGGTGTTTGAATCATCCATCCAATATTGCAAATTTTGAGTTTCGAGATTAGACTTCACCAATACACCGGGTTCACTTTGAATCGGTAGAACATCTAGCTTATCGGTTTGAGCGCAATATTTCAAGTCATCATAGCATTTTAACCCAGCAAGACGCCTGCCATGACTGGCTGAGTTCAGCAGTTGATAGAGTTGATCTTGCCACTGCAAATAAAGTGAAATCGCCCCATAAACTTCGTCATTGCCTGCGACATCATCGACAGGATAACCCATTTCTGTGATCAAACTATTGGCAATTGCGCCTGCACAAACCGTATCCTCTAAAGAATAGCTTCCTTCCCAACCTGAACCCAAAATCCAAACCGTTTCAGGCTTTTTCGTCATCAGATACTCAACGACGGCTTGTCGATTAACCAAAGCAGACGTGATCACCACCGGAGCGTTTTGAACCCGTTGTAAAGCCCGAGTGCCGTTGGTTGTGGTCATAAATAATCGTTTTCCGTTGACCATTTCCGGCGTGCAGTCGAGGGGAGAATTTCCCAAATCACAGCCTGCGACTTTCTGGCCTCCGCGTTCACCGACTCTCACGCGCTTGTCAGCCGGCCATTGTTCGCTGACTTGCATTAACACTTCTATGTCGCTAAAAACCTGCACCGCTTCAGCCCCAGCATTCAGCGCCGTTGCAATTGTTGTTGTTGCCCGTAGAACATCGACGACAATCGCGCATTCAGGCATATCTGTCGGGGTAAGTTCGGGAGTGTGATAAACAAACAGCTTCACAGTGATGACCGTTATAAGTAAACTTGCCGATTATCTATTTTAGGGTTTTTTGACCGAGTTTAACTTTTATTTTTGAATGGTTCTATGAAATCCTTAAATTTGCCTTTAGGGGTTGACCATTTGGAATTTTCCATTTACAATAGAAAAAATAGTAAAATCAGGCTAGTCATGTCATACCTAAAGCGATGGGAATCCCCACGCCGCCAGGGAAGAAACGATAAAGGAAAAGGCGGTTCAGCTCGAGCAAAACAACTGAAGAAACGGCAGCAAGTTCTGCGAAACAAACTGAAGCCTGAACAGGGCAATCCAAGCAAACCAGAACAGCTAGGGAAGGGAAAATCAGAAAATCCCTTCCCTTTATTTTTGGGATTATATTTAGGAATCAACCTGAATATTCGGACAGATAGTCTGCGCCGCTTGTTGAAATGAAGGTTGATCTTGCCATTGATCAAGTAACTCAACTAACTCCCCTTTGAGGGTTTCTAAGGCGGCAATTTGCTGATTAATCGCATCAACCTTCGCTTCTAAACAGTGCTTCACCTCCCCACAAGGCAACTCACCCTGATCGCGAATCTCTAAAATTTCTCGAATTTCACTCAAACTCAACCCCAAAGATTTAGCCCGTTTAACAAAACTCAACCGCGTTAAAACAGAGGAATTAAACAGGCGATATCCAGACTCAGATCGTTCAACCGTCGGAATGAGTAAACCAATCTCTTCATAATAACGGATGGTTTTAACCGATAAACCCGTTTGACTGGAAACTTCACCAATTTTGAGGAGTTGATTGTGGGTTGTAGAAACCATGAGAACAAATTTTAAAACTCACCAGCCAAGTTGCCAATTCTCCTTTTATATTAGTAAGGCGGACGCTTCTGTTTGGGAGTCAACATTGGCAGAGGAGCTCGAGCAGAACTCGGAGGAAGATAATATTCTGGTGCGGCTTCTGGCGACTCGACTTGAGAACCTTGGCTTTGCCACCATCGAAGCAAAACTGCAATACCAACCGTTCCCACTCCAAAACCCAATAGTGACCAAGTTGCGCCGACTCCGCCAATCACAGCATCAACCGCTCCCACGGTAATCATAAAACTGACAACTGGCTCTCTACGATAAGCGGACTTAAACATCCGTAGCCATAATGCGTTCATCTGTGCTGATTCTACTCTCTATTATCGTTATTTTCTTTAACTTTTGATGGGCATCCGCAATAAAGTCTACTAGCCGACTTGCTGAAATTCATCTCAACTGATTCAAACTTCCCTTGGAGGTTGTCAAAGCAACTTCCCCCCTCTGAGTAGAGGAAGTTGCCCCTAGATTAACTCAAGCCGAGCCAGGATAGCAACCCTTGTCCGGTAAAATATTCAACAGCGAGTGTGATGACAAAACCGACCATCGCGGCGCGGCCATTTAAACGTTCCGCATAACGATTAAATCCAAATTTCGGTTCTTCTAAGTTGGGGGTAGTTGTCGGTTGTGTTTGTGTCATAGATGTTTGATTGTCCTGCACGGGTCTTACTTTAATTGTAATCCTTCTCAAAATAAACGTTCTCAGTTGACTTGTGCTGAGAGTCTCCGCCATAGTATACATGAAGCGGACGATCACATCACTATCTAAATTGGAGGTTTTGATTTATGGCAACCGACTCAGCAACGCTTCTCGCTCTTGATTTTGATGGGGTTGTCTGTGATGGTATGATTGAATATTTTCAGACGGCATGGCGAACCTATTGTCGCATTTGGTCGCCTTCTGATCCAGTACCGACAAATGATCTCGCCCAAAAATTCTATCGGACTCGCCCAGTCATCGAAACAGGTTGGGAAATGCCTATATTGGTGCGAGAATTGGTCAAGGGAACGTCTGAAACCGAGATTTTGCAAGATTGGCCGACGATTGCTAAACAGACGATTACCGAAGAAAATTTAGATCCGAAAACGTTATCGACTCAACTCGATAGTATCCGTGATCAATGGATTTTCGAGGATTTACCCAGTTGGTTGTCTTTACATCGGTTTTATCCAGGAGTGATTGAACGGGTCAAGTTATTTTTAGAGTCTTCTTTACAGCTTTATATTATCACAACGAAAGAAGAACGGTTTGTGCGATCGCTTCTCGAACAAGGAGGGGTGAATATGGCAGAAGGGACGATTTTTGGCAAAGGGGAAAAACGTCCTAAATATGAAATTTTGCGAGAGTTATTGGCAACAATTAAACCGACTCCCAATATTTGGTTTGTCGAAGATCGACTCAATACCTTACTGACGGTTCAACAACAACCCGATTTGGGCGATGTGCGTTTGTTTCTGGCAGACTGGGGTTACAATACTCAAACCGAACGAAATTCTGTCAGCGAATATCCGCGTATTCAGCTTTTATCTTTGTCTGAGTTTATAGAAGACTTTTCGGCTTGGGGATAACAAAACCTCAGAAGTTGCCTGAAAGATCAATTTTGTTCTATGATTAAACTCATTACCTGTTTTCAAGTCCTCTGAAAACCTATGCTTGATCTCACAAAACTCGCCCTACAAATGCAGGGAATGAGTCAACACATGAGTCGGGAAGTCGAAGCCGCCCGTAAACGCTTAGAGGTGGCTGAAAGCTTATTTGAAGCGGCTAAACCCCATCAAAGTAAGTTAGTTGCTCATCAGGAAAATTTAGGAAATCGCATTTTATTTAATGCAGCAAAGCCTGTGGAACCGATAGATACTTGTTCCTATATTCCCGTTCCCCCAAAAGTTCATACGGTATTCGCTACAGATGGTTCTCAAATTTCACCCAGCGCTCACGAAATTGCCTATTGTTATTTGTTAAATGTTGGTCGGATTATTTTATATTATGGTCAGAGTCGTCATCCGGTTTTAGATAGTGTTCCCGAAATTTATTATCAGCCGGAAGATTTATATATTTCTCGTCAATGGGGAATTAGAACCGAAGAATGGATGGGCTATCGGAGAATGGTTTCCGAAGCCGTTATTTTAGCAGAAATTGGAGAGCATTTATTAAAAACATCAAGTCAATTAACCACCCCAACCTTAGCAATGGTAGATGGTTCTTTAACTTATTGGTTTCTTGAACAACTTCCCTGGGAAGCCCGCAATTTAATCTTAGAACCGATATTAGACGCTTGGGAGAGTTTACGGTTAGCCGGAATTCCGATATTAGGATATGTGAGTGCTTCTCGCAGTAGTGAAACGGTGTCTTTTTTGCGGTTAGAAGCTTGTCCTCACCCCGAACCCAACTGTATTAAATATTGTCCGACGGTGGGAATTATTGATAGCCAAGGTTTTTCTAAAAAAGCACCCTGTCAAGGAGTTGAACCGTTGCGAGATACAGTGGTTTGGGCGTCTAAATTACAACCCGGTCAACGTAGTCCGTTATGGCGATCGCAAGCTAAAATATTAGATCTGTATGATGGTCATCAAGTCTATTTTTGTTATGTGAATGTCGGAACAGAAATCGCCAGAATTGAAATTCCTGCTTGGGTGGCTGAAAATTCCGAACAGTTAGAATTAGCATTAGGAATGATGATCGCCCAAGTTAAAAAAGGCTATGGTTATCCCGTAGCGTTAGCAGAAGCCCACAACCAAGCTGTTGTCAAAGGAGGCGATCGCACTCGTTTTTTTGCAATGTTAGAACAGCAAATGATTAAAGCTGGAATGAAAAATATTGGAACGTCTTATAAAGAAGCCAGAAAACGGGGAAGTATTGCTTAGAAAGCACTCATTTAGAGTTTAACCAATCTTGAATTTCTAGAATCAGCCAAAGAGATTCTTCTTCTGTTAATCCTCTACCAATTTGATGAGTTTTAGTCCCCGAACGAATCATTACTGCATAATGGTTGGACTTGATTTCCTTCACAAAAACACCTGAAAAATCGGAAATATTAGCATATTCTACCCTATCACTTAATCCAAAGGACTTGCGTTTGGTTTCAATTTTATTGTGGCTCAAGTTAACATAAATTTTCTCATTACATAAATTGATCCGTATCGCTAATAAGATGAGCATCACAATGGATAATATTAAGAGTAGAAAGGGATTCGTAAGTATCAAAATCAAAAAAAAGGGTATTGGTGCAAGAAACCTAATCATTTCTTGACAGTCCAGTTCCATGAATCCTTGGGCGGGGAAGTAAATCTTTAAAAAATAGCGTGATTTACTCAATTTAATTTTACTGTATTCAGGTTGAGCAATTTTTCTAATTTTTGCAGGTTGGGAATGAATAGAATGCTGATTTTTTGTCGAGAGAAAACACTCTAACGCCACCTTTGCCGTTTGAAAACGTTTTTCTACCGCAATTTCTGTCATTGTCTCTAACCAACTGATCAAATGAGGACTAATACTAACGCGATCGCTAAATAGAATGCGAGACTCTTTTTGAGGTAAATCTGCGGGTGTAATTCCGGTTAATAAATGAATTAATGTTGCTCCTAACGCATACAAATCAGAAGCCGCAACCGCTCGTCCCCAAAACTGTTCTAAAGGTGCATAACCACTGGTTCCAACCACAGTAAACGTTACTCCAGTGACATGAGCTTGAGCTTGTACCGCTCCAAAATCAATCAAATAAATCTGTTTATCTTTTCCATAAATTAGGTTACTAGGTTTGATATCTCGATGCAAAACCGGAGGACTAAGCTGATGTAAATAAATGAGAATTTCTAAAACATTTTTAGCAATATTTTTGACATCAGACTCAGTAAATCGTTTTCCGTTTTCAATGAGTTCTTGTAGGGAAGATCCGGGAATATAATCTTGAACTAACCCAAACCAAGGTAAACCCGATCCCGTTTCTCTATCGATGGAAAAATAGTCTCGATATCGAGGAATGCGAGGATGATCGAGGGATTGTAAAACTTCAGCTTCTCGTTCAAATAATTTTAACTCCTCCCATTCCATCTGGGGACTAAACGCCAGTAACTTGACGGTGACTTGTTCCTGGGTGTGTAAGTCTGTTGATAACCAGGTTTGACGTCCAGCAGCAGTGCGTCCCAATTGTTTTTGGAGTTGGTATCGTTCCTGTAAAATGTTTCCTGAGATTAACATACCGAAAAGGGTGTGAGGAGGTTGTACTCTTTCCAAGTTAGCATAGGTTTCCCAAAGCCTCAGTCACTCGTTTTCTGATATACTGAATTGAATCGATTAAGTTAATGAAAAATATGGTAAGCTCTTATAGATAAGCTCGAAAAGAAGTAAGTATTGCGTAATTGTTCTCAAATTATAATTAGACTAATGATATTAGATCAAAAAAAGCTTCCGACTAATACAACGACACAGTACCATGCGATACATAGATGGTTTAATTTTATAGCAGGATTTTCACCTGAATTTGTCTGGAATTGTTGCGAGAAAGCCAACCTAGATGATGATTCAAAAATACTAGATCCATTTGCCGGATGTGGTACAACTCTTGTGGAAGCTTGCAAACATGGGCTAAGATGTTTTGGCTACGAACCGAATCCTTTCTTTTGTAGAATAACTCAAGGTA
The DNA here is from genome assembly GCF_000972705.2 of Limnoraphis robusta CS-951. Next base: position 10,715 of record NZ_LATL02000134.1, read on the forward strand.
AACTTCCATTCAAGAATTGCTTGGAATCTCTAGAAAAAATTGAATATATTCTATTAAACGGATTTAAAAACCCCCAAGAAATATCAATAAAAACACTTTACCAGATTGCAATGGAAATAATGAATGATTCTATTGGCATCTATTTACAATTATCTGAAGCTACAAATGGCTTAACTAACGTTACACCCAACTCAGTTAGTAATACCGAAGCCAGAGAATTATTACTAGCAGGTTTAGGAGTTATAAATACAGAAATGTCAAGTGATCAAGCTGTTGAAGAGTGGAAACGACGTCAAGCACTCAAATTTGATACGGAAACGGCTGTAACTTTTTCTGTATACCGTAACATTCGTCAAGTAGGAACGATATTTTTTGAGAAAGCCTACGAAATTACAGATGGGTTTCAGTCCTTTTCTTCTGAGAGTATCCACAGTCATCCTTATCTTTTACCCATTTTTCAACATTTGAATGGAATATTTAGTAAATCCGCTTTAAAAAAACAAATTGGAAGTATTTCAGATACCTCAATTTCTCGTCCTGCATCTGAACGTTTAGCTAAACTACTTGAAGAAAGAGTTATCCCCAGTAATATTAATCGGGGAGAAGTGTTACAACAACTTGAAGCAACGTTAGAAGGTATTGTTCGTGATTTAGTAGGACGTATATTACTAGAATCTATTGTAGAAAATGCACTAAACAAAAGAGGAATAAATTTTGAGCGTGAAAGTGAATACACAAGCCTACCTGGTGTGGTTTATAATTTTAGAGCCGATTTTGTGATCCCTGATTCAAATAATACACTATAGCACTACGCAAATTGGTTAGGACATTTTTAGATTCTGAAACCCTTTCATAGTCTGCTGTTCCCTCTCTTGCAAACTTTGCTCTCGCCGGAAACCGCCGGGCCGCAAGTTTGCGCTGTTCCCCGTTCCCTGTTCCCGATTCAAGTAGCGCTATAGCATTTATAGAAGTGCGTAAATCTTCTTCTAGACACGCTTCATTATATGCGAAAGATAAGATGTTTTCAGCGATTAATTGGAAAGGGTATAACTCGAATTTACTGGGCGTTTTAGTTGTAGATGGAGAATGGACAGGGCAAACTCTTCGCGTGATGGCTAATGTATTTGATTATGTTGTTCCGATAGAGCGAATTAATGATTTAGCCGATACACTCTATGCTTATCTTAACGGGGATCGGTCAAAATTGAAATGGTTGATTAAATTTAGTATCAATCCCATCAACTAAAATCATTAACAAAAATGACAAGATAGAAATAAAATAGAGAATAGAATACTCAATGAAAGCTGATTATAGAGTTTTTAGATAAATTTTATGTCGATTCTAACTGAAAGTCTGAATATTTGGCAACAAATCGCTTTAGTTGCAGTTTGGTTAGGCGTTATTTTACTCCTTGCTGAAGGTTTAAATCGTTTGATGTCTGTGGAGGCGGAAGTCTCCCGAAAGGTTGTTCATATTGGCACGGGAAATGTTATTCTACTGGCATGGTGGCTGAATATTCCCGCTTGGATTGGCATTTCAGCAGGGGTAATTTCTGGGATTATCGCTCTAATTTCTTATAAATTTCCGATTTTACCGAGTATTAATAGTGTCGGACGCAAAAGTTTAGGAACGTTTTTTTATGCGGTGAGTATTGGTGTTTTAATCGGCTGTTTCTGGCCCATAAATCAACCTCAATATGCTGCTTTAGGGATTTTAGTGATGACTTGGGGTGATGGACTTGCGGCTGTCATCGGTCAGAATTTCGGACGACATCGCTATGAAATTTGGGGAATTCAAAAAAGTTGGGAAGGTTCTCTAACCATGTGCTTAGTGAGTTATCTTGTTTCTAGCTTAATTTTATTCACAGTACAAGGAAATATTTGGCAAACTTGGGTTATTTCTGTGATTGTTGCAGTTATGGCTACAGCAATGGAAGCGTTTTCTAAATTAGGCATTGATAACCTAACGGTTCCTCTCAGTAGTGCGGCGTTAGCTTTTTTTCTGAATCAATATTGGCCGGGATAATCGAGAATTTAAACCCAATTCTTTAACCAAGCTCAAATAATCGTTGTAATAGGATGTAGGGTGTACCCCAAAATCAGCTTTCCCGGTTAACTCAGCTTTTGCACAGAGTCAGGCTGAATCAGGCGTTTTTGACCCCGACGAAAGGCATATACTACAAATACTGGAAAAATCAGCAGCGTCCATAGCCCAAACGTACCATGAATCCCTTCAATCGCTTCTAACTTCGGTAAAAAAATTCGGCTAAACCGCCGATCATCAGTATCATACCTCCAAGCGGCCATCAGAATTGCCGCGATCGCACAGATCCCTGTGACTCCATGCAAAATGCGGAGAAGCAGGGGTTGATAGGGGTGAGAAAGTTTACCTAACTTCCTAGCTTGCTTGGTGGTGAGTCCAAGGTTAGTCAGGCTAGAATAAGGGTTTGAGACCATCAATACAGTTAAAGTCTCTGCTGATAGTAGCGTCTAGATGAGACAGAGCAGTAATAGGTAGATATTCATAATCCATCAGGTTAAAGATTTTTGGATTAAATTGGAAATATGAGATTAAACAGGGCATAATCTTTAGGTATCTTTGCTATCTCGACCATTGAATTCAGTCAATACAGGTTTTTGAGGGGGTGAAGTCGGAAAGGAAAAAGGGGGAATCTCACGGGGAACCCTGGGCTGATGTGGCATCCATCTCGATACCTAAGTGTTTAGCTAACAGATTTCACGAATTGATCGTGATAGCTTCAGAAAAAGGGTTAGCCCGTCTCGCTTGTTTGACTTCCAACTTCAAGTACAGACTCCAGCAGATTTCTTGCTCGGGGAGATGACGTATCCATCGGAAAAGTGCAGATGAACTTGTCTTTAAAACAACTCACAGTATACTTGGCTCTACTCTCAATCGGTGGTGGCACAGGATGGTTAGGAAATCGCTACCTGCAAGCGAGAAACCTGACTCACAACTCCCCCGCAGTTCCCGTGGTTCGTCAGTTACCTGTGAACACAGAGCCTTTGGTTGCAGAAAATCGAGTCGTTGAACGCAGTAGTTCAAACTTTATTGCGGAAGCTGCCGAAAAGGTCGGCCCGGCGGTTGTGCGAATTGACGCGGCTCGTCAACTCTCCAGAAATGAGCCAGGATCTCTCAATAATCCCCTGTTTAAACGGTTTTTTGGTGATCAACTCCCGCAGTCTGATGAACGGGTACGACGCGGAACGGGTTCAGGCTTTATTGTTGCGGCCGATGGTCGCCTGATTACGAATGCTCATGTGGTTGATGGCGCAAATACGGTACTGGTTACTCTCAAAGATGGTCGCACTTTTGAAGGCAAAGTTAAAGGGGTTGATGATTTAACCGATGTAGCGGCGATTAAAATTGATGTCAAAGATTTACCGATTGCTCCGATGGGTAGCTCTGAGCGGATTGTTCCGGGACAGTGGGCAATTGCTATCGGCAATCCTTTAGGATTGGATAATACTGTTACAGTTGGGATTATTAGTGCGACTGGTCGAACGAGTTCTCAAGTGGGGATTCCCAACAAGCGAGTCCGCTTTATTCAAACGGATGCGGCGATTAATCCGGGGAATTCGGGTGGGCCGTTATTGAATGATAAAGGACAAGTGATTGGGGTGAATACAGCAATTCGAGCCAATGCACAGGGGTTAGGATTTGCCATTCCGATTGAAACGGCTGTCAGAATTGCTAATCAGTTATTTGAAAAAGGCAAAGCGGATCATCCATTCCTTGGAGTTCAAATGGTCGAGTTGACTCCGAAAATTAAAGAAGAAATGAGTGAACAGCTTGAAGTGAAGTTGCTCAAAGACCGAGGGGTATTGATTGTGAGGGTTGTGGAAGATTCTCCTGCGGCTAAAGCCGGGATTTTAAAAGGAGATATCCTGCAAAAAGTTAGCGGTATTGCGGTTACAACACCTGCTCAAGTTCAAGAAGAAGTCCATCAGAAGGCGGTTGGCGAGGAATTAGCGCTCGAAATTAACCGAGAAGGTCAAGTTCAAAACCTCAAACTCAAAACCACTGTTTTCCCCGAATCAGCTTTGTCTGGAGATTGAATAAATAGCCCGACCCGGCTCCCACCTACGCGCTGATCTTGGTGGGAGTCAGAGATGCGTATCGGTGTCGTGCAGGCTTAGTCATCATAACCTTGGTTTTCGATGTATTCTACTAGCTTTTTAAGACTTAACCCACCTGCCGAAACCACGCAATACCCTCGTTTCCAAAAAACAGGTTGACCATAATAATTTTTCAGATAATCAGCAAAATTTCTCCGAACCTCCCTGCTCGTTATAGTTTTTAGAGCCATAGCTAGATCCGATTCCGAGATATTAGGATGCTTGTCTATCTTAAATGTCAAAAGAGGACTCCCGTTAGAGCCTTCGGCTTAACGGCGAGATGAATTTTGACCAACAAAGAAAACTGAGCGAAGCGAATCCTACATGGCTTGGCATACTTGTGTAGAACAGGCTAATATTGAGATGGGTTTCGCCAAGAAAAGCAATGCTGTCCTTAACTTACGAATTTAAGCTGATTCCGGATCAACGCCAAATCGAGGTAATCGAAAATACTTTGAATGTTTGTCGTTCGGTCTGGAATTTTGCTTTAAGGGAAAGAAAGGACTGGATTAATTCTCGCAAATCCCCAGTCAACTCTTGCTCACTGGAAAAGGAATACATTATTCCGGCAGATACCCCTTATCCTGGTTATCACAGTCAAGCGAAAGCTTTGACAGAAGCCAAGAAAAAGGATGAAAGGTTGTCCTGCGTTAACGCCCAAGTGCTACAGCAAGTGTTGAGGTCGTTGGACAGGGCTTTTGTCGATATGCAGTCAAAGAAGAAAGGGTTTCCTCGCTTCAAGAATAAATATCGACTGCGCTCTTTTGTTTACCCTCAAATGCTCAAGGATTGTGTTCAGGGCAATCAGATCAAACTCCCTCAATTGGGGTGGATTAAATTTAGAAAGTCCAGGGATATTCCCGAAGGTTTCGAGGTTAAACAGGCGAGGATTGTGCGACGGGCATCAGGTTACTTCGTGATGCTTTCTCTACAATTGGATGTCAGTGTCCCTGATGTTCCATTCCACGGGCATCCCTTGGGCATTGACTTGGGGTTAGATAAATTTTTAGCAACCTCCGATGGGGAGCTTGTTGCAAGACCTCGATTCTTGAACCAACTACACCGTGAGCTGAAATTGCTACAACGTAGATTAAGGAACAAGCAAAAAGGGTCTAACAATCGTCACAAGCTCAACCAACGGATTGCTAGGTTACACCAACGCATTTCTGATACTAGAAAAGACTGGCATTTTCAATTGGCTCACCATCTTTGCGACCAAGCCGAAGCCATCTTCATTGAAGACATAAACTTCATCACTTGGGCAAAAGGAATGTTGGGCAAACATACCTTAGATGCTAGTTTTGGACAGTTTGTCACCATCCTTAATTGGGTGGCATGGAAGCGGGATGTTTTTGTCGCCAAGGTGGACAAGAATTATACTTCTCAAATCTGTCCTAACTGCGGGTTCCACACGGGCAAAAAGTTACTCTCCGAAAGAGAACATAATTGTCCTGAATGTGGATATAAAACCAATAGGGATGTGGCTGCCGCACAGGTGATCAGAAATCGTGGTATTGAATATGCGCTAGGGC
>NZ_LATL02000135.1 GCF_000972705.2 Limnoraphis robusta CS-951
GTCAATATCTTTAGCACTACTCCGAGATTGAGATAAACCCGCCCCACCCCATAACAGAATTAATCAACCGGACATAATATCATTCAGCTTGTCTATAGAGACTAAAAAAACCCGGTTTCTTTGAGAAACCGGGTTTTTCGCTTGTATAGCAGTGCGCGCAGGTCTATTTACATAAGCACAGAAACGAAAAATGGTGAAAAGCCTTATTAGACTTTCGCAAATTCCTCCATGAATGCAAGATTGCATGGTTGCCTTTTGCATGATTGCATGGTTGCCTTTTGCATGATTGCATGGTTGCCTTGCGCGAAGCGCTATACCTGCTGAAAAAGGTTTATTCGTTCGTTACATCTGGATCTAACTTCACTAACAAACCAACAGGAAAATGTTGTAAAATAGCCCTGACAGGGATAACATTATTCGCTGCAATCTTAGAATCAGTAATCACTTCACACCAATCTGATTCTGAACCCTGGGGAATTTCAATCGCCGTATCTCCCCAAACTTCATCCCCAATCGGAAATTTTCCGGGTTCAACCACACGGGTTAAAAATCGAGGAATAACGACAATAGCTGTCTGTTGTTCGTGAATTCGAGCAAACGCCATAATTCGTTCTTGATGCTGACCCATGACTTTCAGGGGAACATAATTTCCGTATTGAAATAACTCCACATATTGCTGACGTGCTTCCAACACTCGGACAATACAAAATAGCTTTAAGCGTCCATCTTCACAAGTCGCCATCAAGTCTTCTAACAAACTCGTCATCCCGGTTTTACAACGGCGTTTGATTTCTTGTAAAAAAGACAGTCGTTGTTCAAAGTCAACGGGACGACGATTATCGGGATCAACTAAACTTAAATCCCAAAGTTCTGTCCCTTGATAAAAGTCGGGAATTCCGGGAGTCGTCATTTTTAACAGCGTTTGAGACAAGGAATTAAACATTCCATAAAACGCAATCTTTTCTTGTAACGGTTGAAATTCCTGTAAAAAAGTGTTCTCCTCTGACGGCTCAAGCACTTGTTCTACAAAGGAAATAAACCCTTCTTCATACACCGTATCGGGACGCAACCAAGCCGTGTGAACTTTGGCTTCTCGCACTGCTTTGATCGCATAATCTTTTACCCGTTCGACAAACTGGGGATATTCTTCTTCATACCAGGGAAAAGCACCAATCACCGTTTGATAAAAGAAATATTCATCATTACAATCAGGAATTAACATTCCATCCTGTTCTGTCTTTTTAGAACGGTTGATTTGCATCCAATTTCGCACTTGAGTTTCCCACTCATCGGGAATTTCTGAAATCACGTTTAATCTGGCTCGTAAATCTTCGCTCCGTTTGGTATCATGGGTAGAAGAAGCACTCATCGCATGGGGCCAGTTTTGCAGTCGTTGTGTGTTAAACTCGTGGAATTTAGCGGGGTTAATTCCGAAGTATTGCGGTGAACCGCCGACCTCATTTAAAGACAAGAAACGGAAATAGACATAAAATAATGTATCTTCAATTCCCTTCGCCGTTAACGGACTTGAAAATTGTTGAAATTTCATCACAAAGCGTAACCATAACTGTTGATTTTCTTCGGAGAGATAATCATCATAATCGAGGAGTAAAAACTTCTCAATTAAATTTAATTCATTCAACAGTTCGGGAAGTTTTCCTTTGGCTTCTTGAATCGCTTTTTTAACATATTTGCGATCTTCTTCGCTCACCCCTTCTTCGGTAATATACGTCCGATAAACAGGGAAACGGACTAACACTTCCATAATCGCCGTTTTCAAACCGAGCAAGGTAAAATCACGGCCATAGCGATATTGTCCAGAAATTCGCTTCAATAAATGAGCTAAGTTATCCGCATCTCCGGCTAAGTTTTTATCCGCAATTAACCGCTTCTTATCAACCAACATTTGATTGTAAGGTGTCTTCAAACCTGTGACATCACGATAAATTTGACTGAAACGTTTTTCGTTTTCACTATCACAAAACAATCCATTGACATAGTTCAAATATTCATAACCCGATGTTCCTTGAACTAACCATTTTGAAGGCAGTTTTTCATCGAGTTCTAATATTTTTTCAACGGTAATATAAATATCTCCAACTTTATCTCGCAGCCAACGCAGATATTGAACCGGGTTATAAAGACCGTCAATGTGATCAATTCGCAATCCCGTAAATTGACCCGATTCTACCATTTTCCCAATCATATCATGGGTTTTCTGAAAGACTTTAAAATCTTCTACCCGGACACAAATGAGTTCATTAATGGTAAAAAAGCGGCGATAGTTGAGTTCTTCCGCTCCCACTTTCCAAAACGAAAGCCGGAAAAACTGATTTAATAATAAATTATCCAAATAATTAAAGCTTTCCGGTTGACCCGTTTCTCCGTTGAAATATTCAATGTTTTGGTCAATAAATGCCGTAATTTCGGGATTATCTCGATACAGTTCCCACAACAAACCCTTAACAAATAACGCTTGATCTCGACGTTGTTGATTAGACGTTTCTGCGGGAATACTTTTCAGCATATACAATACACCCAAAAGCTTGACAACATCTGGGTGCCGCCGTCCAAGTTTTTTCGAGAGTTGTCCGAGTTCGTGACTCACAAACTGAGCGTAGGATTCAATATTGAGGGGAACTTTTAAGCTATAATAGTTAATGCTTAACCCCTCTTCATCATAGGAAAGTTTGAGATCTCCATTTTCCAAACATTTCCCATAAAAATCTCCCAACAACGGCGTTAAAACTCGACCCCGGATGTTTTCATAAGGATGTTGCCATTCAATCTCAAAAAAGTCAAAATATTCAGAATCCGGGCCATATTCCAAAACATCCATTAACAGCTTATTTTGACTATCATAAGCCATATGGTTCGGCACAATATCCTGCACCCAACCCATATCTCGATCTTGCAACTCTTCTATTAACTTGTCAAAGGTTTCTTTTGTTCCTAACTCTGGATTTAATTGATTGGGATCAACAACATCATAACCGTGTGTACTTCCTTCTCGGGCTTTAAAAATCGGAGACGCATATAAATCTGATATCCCCAATTCGTGCAGATAGGAAACAATTTTTCGGGCTGATTCAAACCCAAAATCTGGGGTAAACTGAATTCGATACGTTGCTACTGGAATCCGCATATTTTTTGAGTTTTAATGAGTCTAAATTTATCCAAATTATCAGAAAGTTACTTTACTTGCATTCGTAAAGCACAAAACTTTCAGCAGCCAGCGTTAACGTTTTAGAGGAGGTTAGAGTGTCTGGTAAACTCGCTCCATTCCCCATCCATTGTTCATCGGTAGAATCTAACCGTTTCTGCCAATTTCCTTCGATACTGATCACATCAGTCGTAACAGCTTCTGAGTTAAAATTCAGTATACAAAAAACTTGGCTATCTTGACTCCATCTGCGGATAGAGACAATTTTTTCTGTTTCCCAACTTTTGACTTCTTGATGTTGGAAACTCAGATTTTTTAACGCTGGAATTTCTCGCCGCAGTTGAATCAATTTTCGATAAAAATCGAGGATAACTTTATGCTTTCCTTCGGTTCGTAAATGCCATTTTAAAACACAATCGTTGAAGGTTTCAGCGCTTTGGGCATCGGGTGGATCTCCTTCGGCGTGGAAGGCTTCAAATTCTTCTTTACGCCCCTTTCGGACGGCAGCCACTAAGTCGGGATCAGAGTGACTAATAAAGTAAGCAAAGGGTGATTCTTCCCCGTATTCTTCCCCCATAAATAACATCGGAATAAACGGCGAGAAGATTAACGTCGCTGCCCCTAATTTTAACCCTTCAAAAGAAGCAAGCTGACTAATTCTTTCCCCTAACATTCGGTTGCCTACTTGGTCGTGATTTTGAATACAAACCACAAACTGAGAGGCGGGGCGATCGCCTGCAAAGTTTCCATGATAGCGCTGACGGTTTGCTGAATAATTCCAAGCATAAGCAAACCCTTCTCGCAGGGTTTTTTCTAACAGTTCACACTTGCCAAAATCTAAATAATATCCCGTTGTTTCTCCGGTGAGTAAGGTATGAACACAATGATGAAAATCATCACTCCATTGACCATCTAAACCATATCCACCTTGTTCTTTAGGTTTAATAATTCTGACATCATTCAGGTCACTTTCTGCTATCAAATAAAACGGGCGTCCTAGCTGTTGGGATAACAGTCTCGTTTCATCAGCCATTTCCTCTAAAATATGTTTCGCCCCAAAATCATAAATGGCATGAACCGCATCTAAACGCAAGCCATCAATATGATAATCTCGGAACCAATACAACACATTTTCAACAAAGAAATTCCGCACCCCCGGACTATAAGCATCATCAAAATTTAGCGCCCGTCCCCAAGGTGTGTTGTATTTTCCGGTAAAATAAGGCCCGAAATCTGAAGTATAATTTCCTTCCGGCCCTAAGTGATTGTAAACCACATCCAGAACCACCATCATTCCCTGTTGATGACAAGCATCGACCAACCGTTTTAACCCCTCTGGGCCGCCGTAGGAAGCCTGTACACCGTAGGGATAAACACCATCATATCCCCAGTTACGACTGCCGGGAAATTGCGCTACAGGCATAATTTCAATGGTGTTAATGCCCATTTCTAACAACTCTGGAACCCGATTAATAATCGCTTCAAATGTTCCTTCAGGGGTGAACGTTCCCACATGAAGTTCATAGATAATTAAATCTTCTAAAGGGATGACTTGCCAATTTTCATCCGTCCATTGAAACCCCTGATGATCAACAACCGCAGAGGGTTTATGAACATCATCGGGTTGATAATGAGAAGCCGGATCAGGGCGAGTCATTTCCCCATCGAGTTGAAACTGATAACGGCTTCCCGGCGAAACTTCTGTAGCGGTGAGATGCCAATAGCCTTGGTCATCTTTTTCCATCGGCAGAAGCCGTTCTTGGGGGGTTAAAATCTGCACAGAAACTTGTTGTCGCAACGGCGCCCAAACGGTAAATTCGCAGCGACGATCACCCAGATAATTTGCACCAACTTTCATAAATTTGTTGCCTTTTGTTTTACAGCTTAGGTTCCGGTTCGGTCACACGCACCTGCTATCGAAAACTGATATAACACGGTATAAACCGTATTAATGTTTCGTTCCTGTCTTGCAAAGTTCCTTCTCGACGGAAACCGCCGAGATCGGACTTTGCGCTGCATCACCCCGGACTGTCGGCAGCACCCGGTCAGACAGGCAAATCAGCCGAGAAGCCCTCGGCATAACGTAATAAATTCAGACTCGCATTATAGTCACGATCTTTGACTTCACCGCAAACCTGACAATTGAAAACTCGTTCTTTCAGTGCTATTTCTTGAACGTGACCGCAATTTGAACAGGTTTTAGTTGACGGATAGAATCTATGAGCAAAAACTACAACTGAGCCGTACCACTCGGACTTATACTCAACTTGGCGGCGAATTTCATAAAGAGCAGAATCAGCAATAGCACCCGCTAATTTATGATTTTTCATCATCCCAGAAACATTCAAGTCTTCTAACCCGATGACTGCGTGGTTTTTGCATAGCCATGAGGTGAATTTGTGAATTGTATCTTTGCGAATGTTGACAATTCTTTGTGAAGCTCTTGCTAATTTGAGCTTGGCTTTATTCCTGTTATTGGAACCCTTTTGTTTTCTAGAAAGTTCGCGCTGAAGTCGAGCCAGATTTTTTTGAGCTTTTTTGTGGGCTGCTGGATTGGCAAAAACAGTACCATCTGAACAGGTCGCCAATGCCTTAACTCCAACATCAACACCCAGATAAACTCTTGATTTAACAGTCTGTTCTGATTCAAATTCGTAGGCTACAGACAGATACCAAGAATCAGCGACTCGACTAATTGTGACTCGCTTTGTGTTGATTTCAGGTAGGGGTTCATAAGTGAATATCCATCCAATAAAAGGAAGTTTTAACCTCCTCCCTGAAAACCTCATTACTTTGCCACAATTATCGAGAGTAAAGCTATCATTTCTGCCTTTTTTCTTGAACTTAGGATGTTTGGCAATGCCTTGAAAAAATCTGCTAAATGCTTCTCCCAAGTGCATGAAAGCAAATTGATAAACTCTAGAACTTAGGGTTGACTGCCAGGAATATTGAGGTTTGACGTGATTGGTGTAGAACTTTTTTAGCTTATTCGCAGAAGGTTTTAAACCCTGTTTGTAAGCTTCATTCCACATCGCCAAAGCCCAATTCCAGACCCACCTAGAATATCCGGCGTGGGTCGCCATTAAGGTTCTTTGACGGTTGTTAAGTTTGAGTTGGGTTTGAAAGGCTCGTTGCATAGATCTATTATCTGATCTTACAGATAGTACCGTGTTGTACCATAAATCGTCTACTAAGTTACTTCTCTACAGGAAGTTCAACAGCCTTGGCCTTGGATGAATGAAGTTGTTGTTGTTGTTCGTTGAGGGAGTTTAAGTTCTGAGGCACAGAACGGTTGAATTTCAGCTTTTCTGCTAAGGTGTCGCGTTGGTTGACCAGATAAATACTGACCAACGTTAAACCTACCCCTAATGATTGTAGCGGACTGAGGACTTCTCCTAAAAAGATATTTCCGAACAAGAGCGCAAACACTGGAGTCAAAAAGGTTAATGAACTCAGACTCGTCAGTGAACCGCTAGAGGCAAAATAGAAGAACAACGCATAGGCGATCGCACTGCCAAACACGGTAGAGTAACCTAAAGCCATCCAGTCATAAGCGCCTAAATGCGTCCATTGTTGGGACTCTAAGCTTCCAGAAAGGACAAATAACGGTAAACCCCCGATGATCATGTGCCAACCTGTGGCGACAACGGGATCACAATAGCGACACACCCAACGCACTAATACGGTACCGACAGCCATTGACAGCGATGCTAACAACATTAACCATTCGCCACTTTGGAATAATTGATCCACTCCCCAACTCATGCCTGCGGTTTCCAGGTTAAAGCCATTTAAAATCAGTTCATCGGGTAAGCCTATTAAACTAATTCCGCCAACTCCGATCAGTAAGCCTAACCATCCCCAAAAGCCGATTTTATCTTGAAATAGCCACAAGGATAATATCGCGACAGCCAAGGGTTGAGAGTCGATCATTACTGATCCTAACCCCGCCCCGGTTCTTTCTAGTCCTTCGGCGAGAAATCCTTGAAATAACGCCCCATCGACTAATGCAAATAGACTAATCCAAAACCAGGCTTTCCATCCTTGGGGTTGAGATCTACCTTGCAGTGTGGTAAACAATAATATTAGCAAGCCTGCCGGAACTAAACGCACTCCCCCCATAAACAAAGGCGTTGTATTCGGCATCACGCCCTTCATCGCCACCATCGCCGTTCCCCACAGAAAAAACGGGGCGATTAAAAAAAGAGATTGAAATGGTAATTTAATATCGGTCTGTTTTAGCTGCATGAGCCTTCAAAGTTAATTATAATTTTTGTTTTGTTAAATTATCTTTACAATCATACCGAGTTAGGGAGAAGATGTCTAGGGAACAGTCACCAGTCTTGTAGGCCATAACTCGCGACTTCTTTCTCCCTTCTGCTAAAATTTGTTACAATCAAAGATTCTGTTGGATAAAAATCCCCTTCTGGATAGCAAATGATCTGGCCATTTAAACCTCGGTATCGCAAACAAATTGCTCGAATTGAAATAACTGGTGCGATCGCCAGTGACACAAGGAAACGGGTACTCGAAGCCCTGAAAACCATCGAAGAACGCAAATATCCAGCTTTATTATTGCGGATCGATAGTCCTGGGGGAACCGTTGGAGATTCTCAAGAAATTTATAGCGCTCTGAAAAAATTACAGGATAAACTTAAAATTGTCGCCAGTTTTGGTAATATTTCCGCATCTGGGGGCGTTTATATTGGCATGGGCGCTCAACATATTATGGCAAACCCAGGAACCATCACCGGAAGTATTGGGGTAATCATACGGGGAAACAACATCGAACGCCTCTTAGATAAAGTTGGGGTATCGTTCAAAGTGATCAAGTCCGGCCCCTACAAAGATATATTAGCCTTTGATCGAGAACTCACCGATCCCGAAAAACAAATTTTGCAAGAATTGATTGATATCAGTTATCATCAGTTTGTCAGAACAGTCGCCGAGTCTCGCAACTTAGAAGAAACTGCGGTTAGAGAATTTGCTGATGGTCGCATCTTTACCGGAGAACAGGCTTTAGCGTTGGGTGTGATTGATCGTTTGGGGACTGAAGAAGAAGCCCGTCGGTGGGCGGCGGAATTGGTTAACCTCGATCCCGACAAAGCAGAATGTGATACCTTAGAAAAGCCCAAATCTCTGGTGAGTCGAGTCTTAAGCAGTAATAATTTGGACACCTCTCGGTTATCAGCCGCCACAAATTGGCTAGAATTTGAACTCTCTACCAGTGGTTTACCGTTATGGTTATATAGACCCTAAAATTGAAGTAAACTGGGGTCAGTTAGCGATCGCTAGTGATTCAGATGAAACGTTCTCATTGAGCATTTCAACTGATAACGCACAACTAAGGAAAACTGGAGGACTTTTCGTGGAGTGGCGTGTACGAGCAATACGTGGAGCAACAACAGTCTCGGAAAATTCTATCGAAGCCATTCAAGAAGCGGTGACAGAACTGCTTGATGAACTGGAAACTCTCAACAATCTTAAACCTGAACAGATCATCAGTACAACCTTTACTGTAACTCGCGATCTCGATGCTACATTTCCAGCCGCCGTTGCTCGTCAGCGTCCCCAGTGGGAAAATGTTCCGTTATTGGATGTTCAGCAGATGCAGGTTCCGGGAAGTTTAGAGCGGTGTATCCGGTTTTTGGTTCATGTGAATTTACCCGCGAGTCAAACTGAAGTTCATCATCCCTATCTACGGGGGGCGAAAGATTTACGCCCAGATTGGAGTTTAGCCCGTGCCAGTTTATCATAACTTAAGAACCGAATTCCCAGAAACCCGGTTTCTCCAAGAATTCCCAGAAACCCGGTTTCTCAACGAATTCCCAGAAACCCAGTTTCTCAACGAATTCCCAGAAACCCGGTTTCTCCAAGAAACCGGGTTTTTCAGTCAGTCGTGAAAAAATTAATTATTGCAACTGTTCTTGCGATACCCAAGTTCCATGAAAACCATAGGGAACTCGTTGGGGAATAATCACTCGCGCTACAGGTTCAGCCGTGATATTCTGAGCATCAACAATCACTAATTCTGACTGTTGTTCGTTCTCGTCATAAACAAACGTCACTAACCAGCCTGCATCTTCGGCGCTATCGTTTGAACGAGCAGCAAACACCGCCTCACCGCCAAACCGTCCCTCTCCAAAAAGATGAACTTCACAACTATTATTCTCAAAATCGTACTTATTAATTCCTTCAAATAAAGGAACCTCAAGCGGGGCTATTTTACCTGCATAACCATAACGGTTTTGTCGTCCGGTAAACTGATTATTAATCACGGGAAATTCTGAAGGTGTATCCCCTAACTGTTCTTGTTTGACTTCTCCGGTTTTTAAGTTAAACCGCCACCGATATAACAAGGGAATATCTGCATTTTCTTCACTTGTCATAGAGAGTAAAGTCGTTGCTTCCATCCGACAAGCAATTAAAACAACCTCATCCCCTTGTTCATAGGCGTTTAACGTGTGGAAAATGAAACAAGACGGACATTCAAACCATTTCACTTGACTATTATCACCATGACGGGGAACAATTCCAAACCGACTCGGTGTTTCTCGTTCAAACATCATTGGAGGTTCGCCCCGTTGCATTCGTTCAGGTCGGAATGTGAGGGGTAAATCCATAAAGATTGTATAATTTTCGGTGATGGCAAAATCGTGCATCATCACCCCCACAGGAAGTTCAATGGGGACAATTTGCTTCAGTTTTCCATCGGGTGCCACCCAACCATAGTGTAAATAGGGGGGAGTGATCATCGAATAGCCGATAAACCTCATTTCACCGGTTTGCGGGTCAACTTTCGGATGAGCGGTAAAGGCACAAGTCAGTTCACCGTCAAAGTCATAAGCGCCAATGGTGTTAATGTCTGGAAGGGTTAACGCATGAGGGTTTCCCCCTTCCCACACGGCTAAAAATTTCCCCGCGTGCCAAACTAAAGCTGTATTGGCGGTGTTTTTGCTAGAGCCACCCGGAAGATCTTGTTGAGGCGGTTCTAACAGTCCACTCCAGAGGGCGGTTCCGGCTTTGTGTTCAATATTATAGCCGTGAGTCCGAACGTAGCGGTTGCGATAGGATGCTTTTCCGTTTTGGAGTTGAACCCCATGAATCATCCCATCTCCATCAAACCAATGATACTGTCCAATCGGGGAAAATTGAGGATTCGGGCCGTTTCGTAAAAACATCCCCGATAAACCCGCAGGAAGTTCACCGATGACTTTCAGGTTGTCAGCAGTAATTTCATCCCGAACCGGGGCAAAATTCCCTTCAAGATAAGGATTAGTTGCAACTGTTGAGGTCATATTAGGGCTTTGTGAGGTGCATCACTCTTTAACATAGCGTACTTTAACATAATCTAAGATTTGTTTTTCCGCGTCAATTCAAACTCGATCTTAGGTGAGATATTTTCGGAAAAATTTACTGTTTTTACCCCAATTAAATTATATCATGGTAACTGTTTATTTTTGATAGCCGATGTATCATCTTTTCATAAATTCAGGGTTTTCAATCAATCCGCAGCGATTCTCTCTGAATGCACTGATCTATGAATCGAGTTGACAGCAATTGAAGCCAAGCCTTGAATGTTACCACGCTCGACACAAAGACACAAAGAAGTTGTAAACATTAACCTGCTCATTGCTATAGTATAAATGTATGTTTTCCCACAAATAAGTTATATAAACCTGCCCCTACACTATTCCTCTGAGACGGGCGGGTTTACAGAGGTTATTGATGAGAAACATAGATCTAGGCTGAACCCGCCCCTACACTATTCCTCTGAGACGGGCGGGTTTACAGAGGTTATTGATGAGAAACATAGATCTAGGCTGAACCCGCCCCTACAAAACTTCTCCCTATTGCCTTTTTACTGGTGACTGGTTACTTATCGACTGATTTTTTGTCTGACTTTACTCATTAATAAATCAACTTCGGGTAACTTCATCTGCATCGCAAAAGTAGCAAATACAGCGAGTCCGACTGTTGTTGCTAGACAAAGTTCTATTAATAAAACCACAAAACTTTCAGTTCCTAAAAGCTGTTGAGTTCCCCAAACTGTTCCCCAACAAGCTAAACCCGCAAATAAACTTCCTACCGTTAAACCCAGTAACGGAAACCCCCATTCTCGCCAAGGAAGTCCGCCTATTTTGCGATCTAATAGCACTAAAAACATCAACATTGATATTAAATTAACCCCCACCGTTGCTAAGACTAAACCCGGTGCGCCAAAGGCTTTGACGAGGAAAAAATCAAACACCCCATTCAGGAAAATATTCACCATACTGACGCGAAACGGGGTTTCTCCATCTCCTAACCCATAAAAAACTCTCACTAAAACATCTCGCCCCAAATACACAAACATTCCCACGCTATAAGCCATCAAAACTGAAGCGACAAACTGAGACGCAGCTAAATCAAAAGCATAGCGTTCATAAACCACTCGCACAATGGGTAATGCTAAAGGAACCATCACCGAACTTAAGGGTAACATGGTTAAAGCCGTTAACATTAAAGCCTGTCGAATTCTAGTCTTTAATTCCGGCCAGTCTGACGGTTCTCGCAGTCGAGAAAAGATCGGTAAAAACGGTACTAAAATCACGTTAGAAATGATTCCTAATGGCGTTTGAACCAATAACCCAGAATAAGCCATCGCAGCCGCAGCTTGGGGAATATAAGAGGCAAAAAACAAGTCGGTATAAACGTTGATTTGCAGCATTCCTGATGAAAATGTCGCCGGAATCATCACGCGCATCACATCTCTAACCCCGGGTTGTTTGAGGTTAAATCTAAACCGCAACCTTCCTAATTGCGATCGCCACATCGCTGGAAGTTGTACCAACCACTGCAATATCGCCCCGGCTAAAGTTCCAATTGCTAAAACCATTCCGCCCAGTAAAGCATATTGCGGATCGGTCATTTTCGGGCCGAGATAGACTGCTAATACTCCCAAACTGCCAATTAATGCCACACTGGAAAATAACGGACTAATAGACGGCAACCAGTACATATCGGCCGCATTTAACGTTCCGAAACCAATCCCAATTAACCCCGCAAATAACGCCATCGGTGCCATAATTTGTAGTTGTTGAATGGCGATCGCCCGAATTTCTAAACCTGCGGGAGTTTGGCTAAGTCCAGGGGCAACTAAATCAATTAACGGACTCGAAAAAGCCATCAGAAAAATCGTGATCAGCAGTAATACGCCACTGACTAACGTGGTGATCGTTTCGATCAAAGGCGCCGCTTCACTGCGATCGCGTTTGGCTAAAGCGCTGACAATGGCGCTATGAAACGGGCCATTAATTCCACCGAGTAAAATCAACAGAAAACCGGGAATGACATAAGCATAGTTATAGGCGTCGATCGCCGCCCCCACGCCGAAAAGTGCCGCCATTACCTGTTGTCGAACCAGGCCAAATACTTTGCTGATCAGGGTTGCGGCCGCTACAATTGTAGCAATGCTGACCAGGGAACGAGTCGTTTTTTGCGATTCAGACACAAATGGTTAGTGATAAACGCTTAATGGCAACCCCTAGTGTATCGGGGAATGGACAATTAGAAAATAGGTGAGAGAAAGAATTCCGTGTAGATGCGTCGATCAGGCAAAATAGGGAAATTGCTGTTAATTTTAACTGCCTGATGACTGATTTCCTCTATCAATATCCGCCCTTGCAAGCGGGCGTTTTAGTCAATCGTTACAAGCGTTTCTTCGCCGATATCATGCTATCATCCGGAGAAACGATTATTGCCCATTGTCCGAATACAGGGCCGATGACGGGGGTTTGTGTGTTGGGAAATGCAGTACAAGTCTCAGCCAGCAACAACCCGAAACGCAAATTACCTTATACTTGGGAATTAATTCAAGTGACGGATAATCAACCCACTTGGGTCGGGGTAAATACAGGTTTACCGAATCGGGTGATAGAATTAGCTTTAAAACAACATTTGTTTCCCGAATTAGGAAATTATAGCGAGATTAAAAAAGAAGTCGTTTACGGTTCAGAGGGTAAAAGTCGGGTAGATTTTTGGTTGCAAGGTGAAGATAGACCGATTTTTTTAGAAGTGAAAAATACAACTTGGGCAAAAGAGAAATTAGCGTTATTTCCCGATACGGTGACTGAACGCGGACAAAAACATTTACGAGAATTAACAACCATTGTACAACAAGGCGGCCGAGCAGTCATGTTGTATTTCATTAATCGGGGAGATTGCGATCGCTTTTCGACCGGGAAAATAGCCGATCCGGTTTATGCAAAATTGTTAACTGAAGCGATAAAAATAGGAGTCGAAGTCTTACCCTGTCGGTTTGAAGTAACACCTATTGGTATTCAATATTTAGGACTAGCAACATTAGAGATTTTTGATTAAGGCGTCTGCGAGTTAGAAAGTAAGTCACGAAGAAATGATCTCTTTGTGTCTTGGTGTTTTCTTCTTTCAACTCACCACAAAGACACTAAGTCACGAAGAAATGATCTCTTGGTGTCTTGGTGTTTGTTTCTTTCAACTCACCACAAAGACACTAAGTCACGAAGAAATGATCTCTTTGTGTCTTGGTGTCTTGGTGTTTTCTTCTTTCAACTCACCACAAAGACACTAAGTCACGAAGAAATGATCTCTTTGTGTCTTGGTGTTTGTTTCTTTCAACTCACCACAAAGACACTAAGTCACGAAGAAATGATCTCTTTGTGTCTTGGTGTTTTCTTCTTTCAACTCACCACAAAGACACTAAGTCACGAAGAAATGATCTCTTTGTGTCTTGGTGTCTTGGTGTTTTCTTCTTTCATCACCACAAAGACACTAAGTCACGAAGAAATGATCTCTTGGTGTCTTGGTGTTTGTTTCTTTCATCACCACAAAGACACTAAGTCACGAAGAAATGATCTCTTTGTGTCTCTGTGTCTTGGTGTTTGTTTCTTTCAACTCACCACAAAGACACTAAGTCACGAAGAAATGATCTCTTTGTGTCTCTGTGTCTTTGTGTTTTCTTCTTTCTCTTTATCCCTTAATAATAGGTACCAATTTTCCGATAATGAACGGCTGTTACCCCTTCAGAACTCAAGACTTTACCATTGGTAACGGTAGCATAAATTAACCAATGATCGCCACATTCCATCCGTTGTTTCACCTCACATTCGAGATAAGCTAACGCATCTTGAAGCACCACACAACCATTAGACGCTTCGGCAATATTTAAGCCCAAAAACCGATCTTCTCCCGGTTGAAACCGCTTCATAAAATGCTTTCGCAGTTGTTTTCCTTCTTCTAAGATATTCAACACAAATTGATCGCCACTATGGGTTAAAGACTCTAACGCCCGATCTTTGGCGACGGCTATGGTTAAACCTGGGGGGTTAAATGTCGCTTGAGATACCCACGACGCCAACATCGCGCTTTGAACCTCTTCTCGCCGACAACACATCACACACAACGAACCCACTAAACGCCCTACCGCTTGGGCGGTGCGATCTGCCCCAGAGTCGTTAATAGAAGATCGGGCGCTACGCTGTTTTTGGGTGCGTCGCAGGGTTTGGGCGAAGTCAACGGCAGCTTCTTCACAGGTTTGCAGGGTGACATCGGTGGGTTTAAATTTGACGCGAATGGGTTCAAAGCCAAACTTATAGCCCGCATCTTTGAGTTTACCTTCAAGAATATCAATGGCTTCTCCACTCCACCCAAAAGATCCAAATACTCCCGCTAATTTACTGGTAGAAGCGGTGTTTAAAATAATCCCTAAAGCGGTTTGTATTTGTGTGGGGGCGTGTCCTCCTAACGTGGGTGAACCGATAATAAACCCATCACATTTTTCAATTGCAGCTTGAATTTCTGAAGCTTTGACATATTCACAATTGATTGATTCTACCGCAACACCTGCCCTCGTTAAACCTTTGGCGATCGCTTGGGCAATGGTGGCGGTATTTCCATAGGCGGAGGCGTATAATAAAGCCACATTCAAATCTTTTGTTTTTTGTTTATTACTCCATTCTCGGTATAAATGAGTTAATTCATTCATGCCATAACGAACTAATGGCCCGTGACCTGTGGCATAGAATTTTATTGGGGGTAAATCGGCTATTTTATCTAGTGTTGAAAGGACTTGACGGGCTTGGGCGGCATGAAGACAGTCATAATAAAAGCGTCGATCTTCGCTATAAATTGACCATCCTTCATCAAAAATTTGATCGCCGCAAACGTGCGCCCCAAAAAATTTATCAGTATATAAAATCTGGGTTTTATGATCGTAGGTTAATAAACTATCCGGCCAGCGAGGAGTTTGGGCGGTGATAAATTGCAGTTGATGTTCGTTGCCGATATCGAGGGTTTCTTCTCCTTTAACGACTAACAAATTAATGTTATCGTAATCGCTGAGATATTCTTTTAACGCGATTGCAGCCGGATTTGAACAAACAAAAGTTACTTGGGGGGCTAAGGCTAATAACGCTTTAATTGTTGCTCCCCGATTGGCATTAAAATGTCCTAAGATAATGTAGTTCAAATTCGACCAATTCAGCCGCATTTGCAGTGCTTCAATATAGTTGCTGGTAAAGGATTCTCCTGGCGGATCGATAATTGCGGTTTGTTCGCCTTGAATCAGATAACTGTTTGCACTGGTGCCTTTTTTCAGGGAATATTCGACCTCAAATTTTAGCCGATCCCAAGTCCGCGATCGCAGAACTTTTGTATCTTCGGCAATCAAGAGTGTTTGTACGTCACGGGGTTTTAAAAGTGTTTTCATGTTGAATTCTGTTAAAGATGTTGTAAATTGAATTAATCGAAAAGAGCATCAATCAAAAACTGAGTAATTGATTTCCGTTGAACTTCATGCCAATATTTAGTATCCACGATATCAAACTTGGCACCGACTTGAGTTAAATCATCATCTAGTCCCGTCATAAACCGTCGAGTTGTCGCATCATCTCCGATTTGAATAAATGTGATTCCCAGTTCTTCTGCATAGTCCATCATTTGGGTTGATTTGATAATAAGTTGTTGAATATCTCCAATGCCATCAATACCATGTTTATCTAAAATAACAATGATAATTTCTCCTTTGGGTTTGGTTTGATGATGTTCTTTGTGTTCAAAATAATGATTGAGAACATCGGCAATGGCTTCAACAACATTAATTTCAATCACATAGGTTGCATCGGAACGATTATTTTTTTGTAACAGTTCAGCTAATCGATTGACTGTGGCTTGCTCATATTTTTTCAAAAAACTAGAAGCCTCATAAATCGTTAAGCCATCGGGATCAAATTCCTGACATTTCTTTGCTAAATCAATTAAAGAAGCCTGAGCGTCTACCCATTCGTTGAACCAAGGATGATTTCGTTCTCGGCTGATGCCACTCCGAGCAACAATAATCGTGTAACTACGGTCTTTCAACAAATCGGTAGACATGAAATCGCACCTCGCTTTTTACAGTTATCAGTTTACAGTTATCTGTTACCAGCTTTTACCGTATTATCTGTTAACTGTTGACTGGTCACTGTTCACTGTTGAGGGCGGGTTTATGTATATTGCTTCTGGGAAACATACATCTATTCGGAACCCGCCCCTACTGTTGACTGGTCACTGTTCACTGTTGAGGGCGGGTTTATGTATATTGCTTCTGGGAAACATACATCTATTCGGAACCCGCCCCTACTGTTGACTGTAACCTGTTCCCTGTTCCCTATTTAATAATGATTACCGACTTTGCGATGGTGAACCGCAGGTAAAATATCAGGATCACTCACCCGTCCTGTTTCAACGGTAGCGTAAATAATCCAATGATCACTTAACTCCATCCGGCTTGCAACTTGACATTCTAGATAAGCCACAGCATCGGTTAAAATTGGACTTCCATTGCTTGCGCTTTGAGTTTCAACGCCTTCAAAACGATCCGCCCCTGGTGCAAATCGTTTGAGAAAATGACGCATGAGTTTCTGATAGTTATTTTCAGCCAATACATTTAAAACAAAGCTATCATTCACCTGCATTAACGCTTCAATTGCCCGATCTTTTGCTACGGCAATACTCAGTCCCAAAGGCTGAAAACTCGCTTGAGAAATCCAAGATGCTAACATTGCACTGCTGACTTCTCCTTTGGTTGCAGTGATAATATATAAGCCTCCACTGATACGACCGAGCGCTTTATCAAGGTCATTATCGAGGGATTTCATTTGCTGAACTGCTTTTTTCAAGCCTAACAATTGTCCCATGTCGGTTCCCGCTTCTTCACAGAGTTTATAGGTGTTTTCTGTGGGATTTTCAGTCACGCGAATAGACGGAAAGGCTTGTTTAATTCCGGTTTGTTTGAACTTGACTTCTAACGGATAAACTGATAAACTACTTTCACCACATTCATACAAACCAAAGGCTTGTTTGGCGTGGGTTGAGGCTAAAATCGTGCTAATCGCTTCTTCTGCCAATTCCGCATCGGGGCCAGAAACAGGCGGAGTTCCAACGATTAAGCCTTGGGCGGAGCTAGCCAGTTCACGGATTTCTTGCTGATCAGCCGATCGCAAATCGAGCATTTCCACAGCAATTCCGGTTTTGGTGACACCGTGAGCAACGGCTTGGGACAGGCGATCGCTGTAGGCATAATCGGAATAGTAGAAGACTGCGACTGTGGTTTCTCCCTTGGTTTGGGCTTGACTCCATTCCAAATAACGTCCGACGAATTCAACGACATTATGGCGTAACAGTGGCCCGTGTCCGGTGGCGATGGTGTTGATTTCTCCAAATTTTTCCATGCGTTTGATCGCACTAATCACCGAACGGGCGTTAGGCGCCATTAAGCATTCATAATAGAAGCGAAAATCGGGTTCTATTTCGGCTAAATTTTCATCGTAGGTGTAATCTGAGCAGTAGTGCATCCCAAACGCATCGCAGGTAAACAGGGTTTGGGTTTTGTAATCGTATGTAAAAATGGTATCCGGCCAGTGTAAATTTGGAGCGGAAACAAATTCTAATAGATGACCATTTCCGAGATCTAAAGTCTCGCCATTTTTAACTTGAATGCGTTTAAAGGGAACGTGAGTCAAGTTTTCCAAAAATTGAATGGCGACTTTTGCGCCAACAATGGTAATATCGGGAGCGAGTTCTAAAACATCTTTGACTAAACCACTGTGATCGGGTTCGGTGTGGCTAATAATCAGATAGTCTATTTTACGAGGATCGATGAGTCCTTGCAGGGTGTCGAGGTACTGTTGACGGAATTTTGCGTGGGAGGTGTCAACCAGGGCGATTTTTTCGCCTCGGATCAAGAAGGAATTGTAGGTTGTTCCGTTTTGCAGTCCAAATTCGATATCAAAGCGATCGCGATCCCAGTCGAGGGAACGAATAGCCGTTGTATCTGTAACCGTCTGGCTGACTTCTATCGTTAGGCGACTAGATTGAACTTTATCGGTAAGGGCTACCATATCTGACTTCCCCTCAGTAACTCATTATGACTTCAACTTGTCCTCTATTGTGACATGAATCAACTGTAAAGTTTTATTGAAAAACCTATATATGAGTTAAGATCCACAAAAGTTTGCTGACTTCCTCGCTGGCAGAGGGAAAAGCCACTCCCTTTGAAGGTGAGACGGCATCGGAATTCTGTAAAAATCTGGGTTGATCGTGAGCGGAAACGCATCTTCTAGTTTTTGTTATGTTTTTTAAATAAATGTTTAATGTTAGGTTATCAAGTGTTTAAATCAGAAATTTTAGAGCTAAAAAATCTCAAGTCAACTTTACACCTATTATCCCCTATTCATCATAAATTATCACATAAAAATGTAAGGTTTACCTGACATCAATTATTGATAATCTCGTGATCAATTTTAGAGAACCAATGATTTTCCCTGAGTGAGTCAGCCGCTAAACGGGGATTAAAGATCAATATTTAAACGCTTTCTCTATGATTTTTCAGGGATGTGTTTTCAGACGGTCTGCTTGAATCAAGTCGAAGAGATTGGAAGGGTTTGTAATATTCAAGTTAAAATCGAGAAGAGACATCAACTAACCTCTGAAAAAGATGAGGTAATGCCACCAGCAAACGATTCCAGTTTATTGAGATGGCGTGCTAGGAGATCCCCCACCATCCGTTGGGTGCAGGTGTATTGATGCGAATCACTCAGTCGCACAATGAAGGAACATCCCCATGAAATTGCGTAAGAAAACCCTGTTGATTATCGGTGCAGCCCTATCGAGTCTCCTTGTGGCACTCTATGTCACAGCGTCAATTGTCCTGCATAATAACTTTCATCAACTCGAAGTGCAATCTGTACGTCAAGCGGTGGTGCGGGCGGTGGATGCTTTACATCAAGAACAGGTGGATCTCGAGAAGCTCGCCCAAGATCAAATAGAGTTGAATGATCTTCGGGCTATCGTCAATTCTTCAAACAATCCCAGCAACACAATCAAGCTCAACTGGGAAAGACTGGAAGTGGATCTCTATGTGTTACTCAACGCCGAAGGGGAGATCGTTTTTAGTCAAGGTTTTGATCGCACGGGTAGAAATGATGCTTTGAAACCCGCACTACCGTCTGATCCTTCGTTACTGGCTTTACTCAAGCCGACTTCAGACTCTAATATTTCTGGGTCTGCGAGTTTAGCTGGAAAAGGTGCAATTACGGGTATTTTGATGTTACCAGAAAACCCCTTATTAATTGCAGCCCAACCGATTTTTCCAAATTCCCAAAGCCCAAATCAGGGAATATTAATTTTAGGGCGTTATCTCAACACCGTTAGTCCGATTTCCGAAAATAGTCCCCTATCTATCCAGATTCAACCCTCAAATTCAGAAAGATTTTCCTCAGACGATCGCGAAATTTTTGTGAAAGTTCTCAATCCTTCTACCTTAGCGGGATATACAATCATTCGCGATCTCTACGGGAACGCCCTACAACTCGAAGTCAACGTTGAGCGCGTTTTTTCTAAAGCGGCTCAAGATAGCCAATATCACTTAATTTTAGCCGTTTTATTGATTGGGGCAATATGCGGGGGAATTACTTTATTTGTTCTCGAAAAGTTGGTATTATCCCGTTTATCTGATTTAAATGATCAAGTGAGTCATATTAGCAATAGTGGTGATTTGTCTCTGGAAATTTCGGTGTCGGGAGAGGATGAACTCGCCCATTTAGCAGAAACTATTAACCAGATGCTTCACGCCCTAGAAGATGCTGACTCGGATCGTTTAGAACAACAAGAACGGTATCGACTATTAGCTGAACATTCAACCGATATGATTACTCGTCATTCGGCTGAGGGAGTGATTCTTTACGCTTCACCTGCTTGTCGAACTTTACTCGGATATGAACCGGAAGAATTAGTCAATCACACCCCGGCTGATTTTCTTCATCCCCATGATATTAATACTTTAGTCAAAGCCCATTTGTTTGTCTTGCGACAAAATGTTACCTATACGATAACTTACCGAATTCGCCACAAAAATGGAGATTATGTCTGGTTTGAAACCACCAGTAGCGCCATTCGCACCAGTGAACATCAAGACATACAAGAAATTATAGGCGTTTCCAGAGACATTAGCGATCGCAAACAACGAGAACAACAATTACAAGAAAGTGAAGCTTCTATTCGAGCATTATATCAAGTGACATCCGCCCGAGAACTAAACTTTGAAGAACGGCTGCGTCGCATTTTAAAGGTAGGTTGTTATAAGTTTGGCTTAGAAGTGGGGTTACTTGCTAAAATTGAACCCGTGAATGACGCTCAAAGTTTATTCAAAATAGAAGTGATTGCAGTCGTCGGTTCTAATCCTGTCCTGAAGAACAAAAAAGTAATTGAACTAACGGATAGTTTATTTTCCATGACAGCTACAGCGAAAAAACCGCTTTATTTTGAATCTTTGCAATATTCCGGTTTACCCCATTCGATTCAAAATCAATTGCAAATTGCCGCTTATTTGGGTATTCCGGTGATTGTTGGCGCTCAAGTGGATACAATATTATGTTTCTGGAGTCGTCAAACTAAAACAGAACCCTTTAAAGCCGTTGATCGAGAACTTTTAAAGTTAATGGCGCAATGGATCGGCGGTGAACTTGAACGTCAACAAACCGCCCAAGATTTAGCCAAGGCGCGAGATGAAGCTTTAGCCGCAACCAAAGCGAAAAGTGAGTTTTTAGCCACCATGAGTCACGAAATTAGAACCCCGATGAATGCAGTCATTGGGATGACAGGATTGTTGTTAGATACTCGACTCACTTCTACACAGCAAGATTATGTGGAAACCATTCGCAGTAGTAGTGATGCGTTGCTTTCATTAATTAATGATATTCTGGATTTCTCTAAGATTGAATCCGGGAAATTGGAGTTAGAACGACATCCTTTTGATTTACGAACTTGTATTGAAGAATCCCTGGATTTACTGGCGACAAAAGCCGCGAGTAAAAATATTGAACTCGCCTATTTAATTGATCCGTCTACTCCGTCAAAGGTATTAGGAGATGGGGCGCGACTCAGACAAATTTTAGTGAATTTAATTAGTAATGCGGTTAAATTTACCGAAATGGGAGAAGTGGTTATTTCTCTGAAAGCGGTTTCTTTACAGCCTGTGATTTTAGACGAAAACACAACGGAAACCGCTAGAGAAACAACAACTCAACCTAACCGTTATGAGATTCAATTTGCAGTACGAGATACTGGAATTGGCATTCCACCGGAACGGATGAACCGCCTGTTTAAATCTTTTAGTCAGGTGGATTCTTCAACCAGTCGTCAATATGGCGGAACGGGCTTAGGATTAGTGATTAGCAAGCGCTTGGCTGAGATGATGGGGGGTCAAATGTGGGTGGAAAGTTATGATACAATTGCAGGGGAAGCCCCTGATGATTTTACCCCGATAAGGTCGAATTTGACAAGCGTTCGCTCAATTTCTGAGGTCACAAAAATTACTCAAATTACTCAAACGCCTCAATCTTTTATTCCTAATCAATTTGTCGGTTCTACCTTCTATTTTACGATTATTGTAGAGTCCTGTTCTCATTTAATCACAAGCTGGGCAAAGACACCCGAACTAACCGGAAAACGCTTATTAATTGTGGATGATAATGCCACAAACCGCCAAGTATTAACATTGCAAACTCAAGCCTGGGGAATGTTCGCCAAAGCCGCAGCCAATCAACAAGAAGCTATCGCTTTTATTCGGGAGGGTGAACCCTTTGATATGGCATTATTAGAGATGCAAATGCCCGATTGTGATGGTTTGACATTAGCCCGAGAAATTAGAAAATTTCCCCAATATAAAAAACTTCCATTGGTATTATTAACTTCAATGGGACAGCAGAGTATTAATCAGAATCAATTGCAAGATTTTTCAGCCTGTTTGAATAAGCCGATTAAGCAATCTCAGCTTTATAATGTGTTGATGAATATTTTAGGTGGAGATCCCCTAGAGGTTCGTTTACCGGATCAAACTCGACTCAAACCCACCAAAGATATTCCGTTACTCGCGAAAACATTACCTTTGAGAATTCTACTGGCTGAAGATCATTTAGTTAATCAAAAAGTGGCGCTACAAATCTTACAACGCATGGGATATCGTGCCGATGTGGCGGGGAATGGTTTAGAGGTTTTAGAAGCCTTGCGGCGTCAATCCTATGATGTTGTATTAATGGATATGCAAATGCCAGAAATGGATGGGTTAGAAGCGGCGCGACAGATTAAAAAACTCTATGGCGATCGCCAAACTGAAACTTCTGAACGTCCCCGAATTATTGCAGTAACTGCCAATGCAATGGAAAGCGATCGCAATGATTGTATCGCCGCAGGTATGGATGATTATATCAGTAAACCGATTAGAATGGAACAGTTAGTTGCCGTTTTACAACAATGTCAACCGATCAATCCAGGGATTTTAAATAATGCTGATGTGGCTGTTTCTCAGACAGTTCAGTTAACCCCAGAAGTTGAACAAAATCAAACCTTTCCCCCTGAAAAATCAGTTGTTCTCGATCCAAACGTCATTGAAAGTTTACGAGAAATAGAAGCCTTAGAAGAAGCAGTCGAAGCCTATTTAGAAACCACACCGGAACTGTTAGATAAAATCGCATCTGCAATCGCAAAATTAGACGCCGAACAACTCAAACCTGCCGCCCATTCCCTCAAATCAATTAGCGGAACGTTGGGGGCTTTAACATTATTTGAACTCTGCGAACAGTTAGAAATGAAAGCCCGTGCAACCCTGGAAAAAGGCGTTCCTTTATCCGAAGATATTACCACAATTTATGATAAAGTTACCGCAGAGTTGGGATGGGTTAAAGCTGCATTAAAACTGGAAGTTAAACGTTCCCCGTAGGGGCGCAAGGCTTGCGCCCATCAAACACCCATCTAACGCCCATCAAACACCCATCAAACACCCATCAAACACCCATCAAACACCCACTACTTAAAGATTGAGATAAACCCGCCCTAGTAGAAAAACCCGGTTTCTTCGAGAAACCGGGTTTTTAAATCTCTTACGCAAAGAAACCTCAGACGGGGCGGGTTTATATAATTGGTTTGTGAGAAATCTAAATTTGTTGTGAGGCGCGCCCTAGTAGAAAAACCCGGTAACTTTATCGCGCACCTCAGACGGGGCGGGTTTATATAATTGGTTTGTGGGAAATCTATATTTGTTGTGAGGCGCGCCCTAGTAGAAAAACCCGGTTTCTTCGAGAAACCGGGTTTTTAAATCTCTCACGCAAAGAAACCTCAGACGGGGCGGGTTTATATAATTGGTTTGTGAGAAATCTAAATTTGTTGTGAGGCGCGCCCTAGTAGAAAAACCCGGTTTCTTCGAGAAACCGGGTTTTTAAATCTCTTACGCAAAGAAACCTCAGACGGGGCGGGTTTA
>NZ_LATL02000136.1 GCF_000972705.2 Limnoraphis robusta CS-951
CCCGCCAGAATTTAAGCAGCTATCAATTTTTGATCTGCTTAAATAGATGGAATCACCGTCCGTTCACGGCGGTGAGGATGTCAAAAGAAAATATACTTGCCGAGTTAACCCCACGAAAACAATTATTTTTTCAAAGATTCATTGATACTTATAAAAATAAATGGTCTAGTCGGTTGGGTTGACGGCGGAAACCTAACTAATACCGATGAAGTTGAATGAAGTAAAGTAGAGACTAAAAAACCCGGTTTCTTCTACGGCTTCAGAAAATCGGCGATGTGTATTATTAAAGAAACCGGGTTTTTGGCTTGTAGTCGGTTGGGTTGACGGAGGAAACCTAACTAATACCGATGAAGTTGGGTTGCGTTAGCACTTAACCCAACCTACAAAAATCAATGGTCTAGTAGGTTGGGTTGACGGAGGAAACCCAACTAATACCGATGAAGTTGAATGAAGTAAAGTAGAGACGAAAAAACCCGGTTTCTTCTACGCTAATACCGATGAAGTTGGGTTGCCTTAGCACTTAACCCAACCTACAAAAATCAATGGTCTAGTAGGTTGGGTTGACGGAGGAAACCTAACTAATACCGATGAAGTTGAATGAAGTAAAGTAGAGACGAAAAAACCCGATTTCTTCTACGCTAATACCGATGAAGTTGGGTTGCGTTAGCACTTAACCCAACCTACAAACATCAATGGTCTAGTAGTCTAGTAGGTTGGGTTGACGGAGGAAACCCAACTAATACCGATGAAGTTGAATGAAGTAAAGTAGAGACGAAAAAACCCGGTTTCTTCTACGCTAATACCGATGAAGTTGGGTTGCGTTAGCACTTAACCCAACCTACAAACATCAATGGTCTAGTTGGAAGACAGCAATTTTGAGAGTGCTGTTTTTAGCATTTCAACGGCTCGATCAATTTCCGCTTCTGTTACAATTAAAGGCGGAACAAACCGCAACACTTTCGGGCCAGCCGGAACCAAAAGCAAACCTTCAGCCATCGCCGCTTTTACCACTTCAATAGAAGTTAATTCAGCCTCAGCATTCAGTTCCAAACCATTAATTAAACCCCAACCCCGCACATCTACAATTAAATCAGGATATTGAGCTGCAATTAACTGAAGTTGACTGCGAAGTTGTTCACCCCGTTGTTGAACATTCGCCAGAAGATTCTCACGTTCTACCGTTTGACAAACACACAATGCGACTGAACAAGCAAAGGGATTTCCGCCAAAGGTACTCGCATGATTTCCCGGTTCAAACACATCGCAAAACGACTTACACAACATCGCCCCGATGGGAATTCCGCCGCCTAAACCTTTCGCTGAGGTGAAAATATCTGGTTCAATTCCCAGGTTTTCATATCCCCACAGTTTACCACTGCGACCCATTCCCACCTGCACTTCATCAAGAATCAACAAAATGCCTTTTTCGGTGCAGATTTCCCGAACTCTCTGGAAATAAGCCAAATCTCCCGGACGAACTCCCCCTTCGCCTTGAAGCGCTTCTAACAGAATAGCCGTAACTCGGCGTTCATCGCGATCAACTTCAGCAATCATCGCTTCTAGGGCGGTAATATCGTTATAAGGCACATAGACAAAGCCCGGAACGAGGGGGCTAAAGCCTTTTTGATATTTCGGTTGTCCAGTAGCAGTAATCGTGGCTAAGGTGCGACCATGAAAGCTAGCATGAGCCGTAATAATTACCGGATCAGCAATATTTAACTTGTCGTGAGCGTACTTGCGAGCCAGTTTAATCGCCCCTTCATTCGCTTCGGCACCGGAGTTGCAAAAGAAGACTTTATCGGCGCAAGAATGAGCCGTAAGCCACTGGGCGAGTTCTCCTTGGGAGGGAACATAATACAAGTTGGAAACGTGATGCAGCGTCTTTATTTGCCGGGTAACGGTATCAATCAACGCCGGATGCGCGTGTCCGAGTGTACAAGTGGCAATTCCCGCTACAAAATCTAAATATTCTCGTCCGTCGGTGTCCCACAGGCGACAGCCCTCACCTCGTTCTAGGGCGAGGGGAAAACGCCCATAGGTATTCATCACATGAGCGTTAAACTCATCAGGACTGAAGGGCGTTGTATCGGTCGTTGTAGAATCTTTAAATAGCGTCTCTAAGCTCACAGCGAACTCCTAAAATCTTAGCTTTAGTTTCTATCCTGACCTTGATCTTAGGCGAAAAACTGAGATTGAGGGGGTGAAAATTGATTGAAAAATGCTTAACATCGTCAACGTTTGCTGACGTCATTCATTGAAAAGGCTATAGATTTATTTGTAGACCTCTAAATTCTAAACTCAGGCGGTAACTCATTGGGATCGCGAATTTTTCCCCATCCCGGTGAAGCTTCTGCCGAACGAATAATATAGGCAGCTAACTTTTCAGCTTGCGGTTGGGGTATCCAGGTTTCGGAGATTTGACGACACCAATAGTTCGTATCGCTACCATCGAAGCTCAGAGGATATCGAAAATAGCTGATTAAACTTTTGATGTTATCACGAGGCGGAGTTGCCGCTTTCAGGTCTTTGAGAGATAAAGAGACATCCGGGTAAGGAATGGTGACTCCCCCAGCATGACAATTGAGACAACTTGCCTCAAACAGTATTTTACCTGTTGTTAGATCTTCGGCGGAAAATTGCTGAGTATGACCTTGATTATCGGCAGGTATTTCTACAGGCTGACTGGCTAAATAGCGACGCACATAAGGATCAACTCCATCGGCTAAAACCGGGGAATGAACCATAAACATTCCTAGTCCAATCAGTAAAAAAATCAGTAAAGAATTCAGAAATTTTTGAAATCGCATTGAGTCTGGATAGAGTTGAGTTTGCCCAAAAAAAATCAAAACATTCAGACTTCAGACTTTAGACCTTAGATCAGCCAACTTTTCCCCCTCAGATCACTCATCAGACGTGAAAATCCCAACTGCCTCTAAAACCCAAAATCCGAAGTCTAAAACTGCATTGTTATCTCAAATTAACGCAGGTATTTACCGCCACCCCACTGATCACCCCGAATTTTGGGTTCTAGCAAAATGTAACCCGCAATGGCGTACAGATCATCCTCAGTCAGATTTCTCATCTTCGGATAAATATCAGCACTCTTGGTACTCGGGTGTAATTCAGCAATTTCGTCAAACCCATCATAGGTCGTGGGGTTTTGCATATAGTCTATCAAGGCCTCAATATTATTCCGAGAAGGAACAGCACCGGAGAGCGCTTTGGGACTCAAGTTGACATCAGGATTGGTTTTTGTTACCCCTAAAGCATGACATTGAGCGCAAGCATAGTTAAACAGTTGTTTACCCTGTTTAACCTCTTTTAAACTCAGAACAGTTTGATCTCCTTGTTCGTTGAGGGGAAAAGTCCGTAGGTCTTCTGTCAGTTCGAGTGCGCTTGCACTATTGACAAACATTTGAAACGTGAAAAATACAGTGGCTACAGCCAGCCAAATGTATCTTTTGATCATAATTCTCCTTAACCTTATGTTAGTTATGGAACTTTGTAATACAGAGCGACTTCATCTGAAAGTTGTGGGTTGAGTCTCAACTGTTTGATAACTCGCACCCAACCAGAGAATGTCATGGATCAATCATCCTCTAGGATGTCTCTTTGGTCAAAAGTTTGATCGCTTGTCCTGTTAAACTCATCTCTGAGTTCAGCAAGGGTTAGTCTTGCTTTGTCAAATCTTCTTTTTGTTGGCGTGCCATAATTTCTGACATAATTGCCTTAGCATCCTCTAAAGCCAAACGGGTTTGAGGGTGTTTGTAAGCAATTCCCAACTGATCGCATAGATTGAGTACCGCTTCGACTGGGAGATTGTAATCCTCCGCAATTTCTGCTATGGACAGGTCTGCAAAACCCATGAGATTTGGTTCCAACAGATTTGAATCAAATTAATTATAGGAACTCTTGGTAACTCTGAAAACCCGTTCTCACTAATACTTCGCTTTCTTGAGTGTTGGACTCAGGCGTGATCGCCTAGAGCGTTTCACTGACTCGCCTCGTCACCCCCGGGTAAATTTCTTTTCCCTCAAGGCAGTTTAACCCGCCGCAGGTTTACGGTTTCGGCTGAACTGAGGTTTAAGCATCGGTACTGATAGAATTGCGATCGCTCACGGCTGAACTCAAAGGTTTAGCCTCAGAGCGACTCGCCAGATAGTGAGCGGGTTTTTGAGGAAGACGATGAAAGCGAACCAACTGAGCTAAAGTTTTCTTAAGCTGAGGACGAGGAACAATCTGATCCACAAAGCCATGAGCCAACAGATATTCAGAAGTCTGAAAATTATCAGGAAGCTTTTCTCTGAGGGTTTGTTCGATAACTCGTCGTCCCGCAAAACCAATTGTCGCCTTGGGTTCAGCCAGGATGACATCACCCAACATCGCAAAACTCGCCGTTACCCCTCCGGTGGTTGGATGGGTTAAAACCGGAACATAGAGTAATTTAGCCTCTCGGTGATGCTCTAACGCGCCCGAAATTTTCGCCATCTGCATCAGACTCAACATTCCCTCCTGCATTCTTGCTCCTCCCGAAGCACAAATAATGATTACGGGATATCGTTCTTGAGTGGCGTGTTCGATCAGGCGAGTTAGTTTTTCACCGACGACTGAACCCATGCTTCCCCCCATAAACTGGAAGTCCATCACCCCAAGCGCTACAGGTTCACCGTCCATTAAACCGATACCCGTTTGTACCGCATCAGTTTGGCCCGTTTTTTCGCGGTAATCTCGCAGGCGATCGCTATAAGGTTTGCGATCGCGGAATTTCAGGGCATCAATCGCGTACAATTTGGCATTGAGCGGCATCCAAGTCTGAGCATCAATGAGCTGTTGAATGCGTTCGTCACTGTTAACCGACATATGATGACCACATTCCAAGCAAACTCGCAGATTTACTTGTAAGTCTTTGGTGTAGGTCAATGCACCACAATGTTCACACTTTACCCAGAGTCCATCAGCTATTTCCCGCTCTTGTCGCTCTGGGCCGATCTGAACTGACTTTTGTCGATTTGCAAACCAATCAAATAGAGACATTAAAAGAGTTTTTTCGGTTAGATTTTGGATCTCAAGCGTGAGGCTGTCTGAAACGTCAGTTTACCTCATTATTCTTTCTAAAATATCATTTGCGATATAACGATCTGTTTCATTGATCAGTTTTCCGGTTTAATCGGCTGATTCTGATTCCTCTTCGATCGGACTGAGGAGCAAACGAGCCGCCCACTGATGCACTGAATGAACTTGTAATGCAGCCGGACTCCCCATACCCATGTAAGACGTTAGACCTAAGTCTACAATTCGGGTGGGAATTCCATGAGCGGCTAACACTTGTTGCATCAATTCAGCTTCCCATCGCATGGGTGTTGTTCTGAGCGTAATCCAAGACATAACCCGTTGACCTTAGAAAGCGGGGAAAAATAGATTGAGATAGGCTGATAATATTGTCTCACCCCACAGGGCTGTTAAACCAGCAGCCAGGGCTAAAAACGGGCCAAATGCCATCGGTTGTCGTCGATCTAACCAACCCAGTGCGATCGCCCCACCCCCGACAAACGCCCCCAACACACAAGCAATAAATCCCGCTAGCAGCAAATATTTCCAGCCTAACCAAGCCCCCATCAAAGCCGCTAATTTGCTATCTCCAGCCCCCATCGCTGTTTGTCCCAGGGCAAGCGATCCCAAAAAAGCAAGAATATCTAATAACCATAACCCCAAAACCGCTCCAAATATCCCGCCCATCAAAGATCGACTCACCAGAGCAACGTTCAACCCTTGTTCCCAAGCTAGAGCCATTTGAAAACAGAGTCCTACAACTAATCCCGATTGGGTGAGACAATTGGGTAAAGTCAGCGTATCGAGATCAATAAAAGCCAGAGCCACTAACCAACTGAATAACGCCCAATATCCGACGATTTCCACCCCCGTTTGAGAATTCACCAACACCAGTAAAAACAGTAGCCCTGTTGCGGCTTCAACGAGGGGATAACGCACAGAAATGGGAGCATGACAATGTTTACAACGTCCTCGCACCCCCAACCAACCGAACACCGGAACATTTTCAACCGGACTCAGAGGAGTTAGACAATGAGGACAGCGTGAAGGTGGCCTGAGTAGGGATAAACCCGCCGGAATTCGATAAATGACCACATTCAGGAAGCTGCCAATCGAAGCTCCCAGAACGAATACAATTAAGTTAATTAACCCCGTCAGTAAGATATCCATAGGCAACAGGCACTCAGAAGTTAGAAGTCAGGAAAAAACGGGTCACTGAAAAGACTCTCTTGCGAACTTCCTTCAACGCGGGGAACCCGCGCAACGGAGTTCGCGCTGTTCCCTGTTTAAGACAGTTCCGAGTCAATGTTATCGAGGGGAATAAACCGCTCTCCGGGTAACAAAATCGGTCGAGCGGAGAACGTTAACAAGCCGCGATAGGTGATCGGATGAATGATCACGCCAGAGGGTCGTCGCATTTGTCGGGCGTGAACTTGAAGATAAGCCAGGTAAATTCGCCGAGCCGCTTGCAATAAATCAGGTTCAAGCCAGCTTTGAGGGCTTTGAGAAACCCAGGAACCTTTAGGTTGAGGCTGAGAAGCATAGACCACAGGACACTCTTCCAAGTGTTAATCTTTTGTATGGGAGTTGCAAATTTTGCTATTAGCAATCATAGGACGATTTTTCAATTATCCTGAAAGAGAGTGGTTGATTAATGGGGTTATTCTAGTTTGTCCTTTGCTCTCGAAACCATTTCCGTTCCTATTTTCCAAGCCGATGTCCAATCAATCTGACGCTTCACCACTACCCACATCCCTGCGTAGAGTCGCCTTTGCGCTTCGTCGAGCCGGTTGGATTAGCTTTTGGGTTCAGCTCGTCCTAGCGGTTGTTTCTGCTATTATTCTGCTGTTTGCTATTTTAGTCGCCAATCAAACTTCTTCTCCAAGTGGAAGTTCAGGAGTGGAAGGAGGCTTATTTTTTGCCTTAGGGGGTTTGGCTGTATTAGGATTTAGTGCTTATCGGGCTTTTTATCACACTCGCTTGAGCAAACAACTGCGTGGACCTGCTCCAGGCCGGCCGAGTCGGGGCGAGACCATTAAGCAAATACGGGTCAGCTTAATTGCGAATATGCTTGGGATGCTACTGACACTCATCGGATCTGAGGCGATTAACGGTATTCTTTTGGCGAAGGCGGTTTCTCAACCTCGGGGGATTTTAGACGCTTCAGTGAACCTACGAGAGTTTATTCAACCGCTTGATATTTTTATCGTTCTTGCTAATACTCACACTATCGTTGCCCATTTTGTCGGGATTGTCGGAGCAATCTGGTTAATTGAACAAATCTACAAAGAATGATTTGTAGCTTGTACATTGGTTCACGGCTGGGGAGATTGACCCCCTTGACGATTTAACAAAGCAAACCAGGCAAAGCTTAGGGATTCAGATGATTGTCCAACTCAAGTTCTTAATCCAACGCCATTCAGTCCCTAATTTTGTAACTTTCCTGACCTCCGGGACTGCCCATTTCTTCTATAATAGTGGTGTCCGCATCCGGAATCAGTAGCAGGCAATAGAAAATGTGACTCAGATGGTATTGTACTGAGTAACAACAAACAATTCAATATGGAACTAAACTCCGAAACGGGTATCGGCCTGATCGAGCCGAACGTTGTTGAAGTTTCACCGGAACACTTGCGCTCTCTGTTAACTTTAATTGAGACCGAACTGCACCACAGTCAAGTCTATCAGATTGCTTTAGCTAATCTGCAAAAAATTCTAGGAGATGCAGCCCCCAAAGGTGAGATTCTGCTCAACGCAGTCGGTCGGGAAGGGATTCAACTGGCTCTCAAACAACTATTAATTCGCCAGAGTCAAACTATAGTACAAACAGTTGCAAAAGACAACTACTCGAACTCTGTTGCCCATTCATCCTCAAGCCCAACAGAACAAGCGGCTCTACAGTCTTGGGAGTCTGCTCCGTTGTTATCCCAGCAGTCAGACTTGTCTTCTTCGCTCCAAGAAGTTTCTGTGATCTCGTCGGGTGGGGAAGCTGTTTCTAATGGGGTTCATTCTTATTCTGTCGCATCAGAATTTGATCAAACCTCATCTGAGGAAACCCTAGACTCTCACTCAGCCAAGGATGAGGCTAGTGTTCAGAAGCAGAACAAGCGCAAAAAAAGATTAACAGAAGCAGAATTAGCAGCCCAAGCCGCAGAAAAACGAGAAGCTTGTCTGCGTCAGGTGGGTCAAGAGTTACGACAAGCGCGTGAAGCTCTTTCTGTGTCTCTCACACAGCTTCACCGTCAAACCCTCGTTCCTCTGTCTCATCTACGAGCTTTGGAAACGGGTCAAATTGAAGAGTTACCGGAAGATGTCTACTTGCGGGGGTTTATTTGTCGTTTAGGGAATGCTCTGGGACTCAATGGCACCGCGATGGCGGCTTCTATCCCTACTCCTGACCCTTTACAACATTTGATGCCTACATGGTCAAAAGCAGAACTTGATTCTAATTTTTATCTCAATTCTGTTCATCTCTATTTGGGTTATGCGGCTATTCTGGCGGGGTCTTTAGGCGGTATTGCTTGGCTGTCTCAACAGTCTATACCTGAAACCACAATTCCTCCAGAAATGCAGAAACTTCTGCAAGAAAATGAGCCTCAGTCTCGTCATCGTCAACATCACTCTGAGTCTAAAGCTTCATCCAAGCCCGGTTTGGCGTCGGCTGAAATGGGGGTGGTTCTGGGTGCTGATATTGCTCCTCCCCAGGCGATGGATACAGACCTGATGCCCCAGGAAATGACCAGTATGGGGTTCGGTAGCTACCAACCAGAAGGATAAGGGGAGAATGGGGAAGTTTCTTCTCCCCTCTTTTGATTCAAAAAATGGTTGTAGTATAGAAAGGTCTAAGCTGGCGATCGCATTTTAGATCAAGAATATTATTCTAGTATTTTTAAGGGAAATTAGAACAGTAGTGCCAGCATCTTGCTGGCTCGATACCTCTTGAGAGTTAAGGGTTTTTCAGAACTCATTTAAAAACTCTATAATCTTTTATATCCATACTCTTCCCAATTATCTATCCCCGTTTCATCTAGAATATATTAATTTCCCCCTTTTCTTGCATTGCTATAAATTCCCGCTCCGTATTTTTTTGTTGATGGAGTACATAGATTTGAGCGACTTTATATAGCAGAGAAAGAGTTGATTAGGACACTGTTTTTCTGTCAAATCCTTTTATGATAAAGGTTTCAATTCTGTCTCCTGTCTCCTGTCTCCTGATTTCTGCTATAGTTACAAACAGTCGTTTAAGCATTCCCCATCGAGGACAACTTCTGCGATCGCAAGAGCTTCATCAACGGTCATGGGTTAAATTTCCTTAAAGTATCAGGTTAAGTTTTAAACAGATAACACTATATTGTACCCCTTAAGGCTGACGTTGATTCAACCAATTTTCTAAATCTGTTACTTCTGAAAAATCCAGAAGGGCTTCCCCTAAATTCTCTAATTCTTCTACAGATAGGGTCTGAATTTGTTCTTGTATTTCAGGAGCGATCGCACCGACTCGTCGAGTTATTAAGCGAGTAACAAATGACAGCGCCTCCTGTTGGAGACCTTGTTGGAGACCTTGTTGGAGTCCTTGTTGGAGTCCTTCAAGGAGACCATCTTCCCGAATTTCTTGGTAAATGACAGACTCGCGCATTGTTTCGCTCCTAAATAGTTGTCTGATTAAGTTTTTTTCAAACCTTAAACCTGCGAGAACTTGAGTACAAGCGAGGAGATCGGCTTGTTGTGATGGTTCTTCAATTGTAGCAATCCGATTCGCTATTTGCTCTAACAAAGTTCGGGGTGAGTTAGTTTGAGATAATGTCGCAAAGGGTAGCAAACCAGGGACAGAATATTTACAAGCGTTATCGTAAGCCAAGAAAGTTAAGTTGTGAAATGCGACTAAAAAAATTGATAGAGATGAGGAATTAGGCATCTCATTTATCCAAATTGGAAATGATGCTGAAGCTACCCAATTTCTCAAAACTTTAGATGATGATCTTCAAAGTGCTGGAGCCTGTTTCGATATTGTACATACAATTACAATTGATGAGATAGAACAGGAAGGGATCTCTCTGAAGGAGGTTTTAATTAGAGCGATTACTGATTAACCTAAGTTAGAGTGTAGCAAATATTGAAGTATTTCAGATCAGAACTTATTTCAAAACCCTACACCCCAGAAACCCGATTTCTTCTCCTTAAAAATCTAGGGAGTTAAATTGGCGGGTAATGCTTCCCAGAAAGGTTGCTTTGAAGCTTCACGAGTTGTATTGATTCCGGTGTAAACATCACCTTTGAGTTCCTGATAGTAACTATCATCCAAGAAGTTAATATTCATTCCCGAAATCGCTAACCGTCTTTTGAAATATTCCTGAGTGTAATCTCGACCATCAATTAATGCACCGCGAGGGTTAGGGGCTAAGAGTTCACCATTAATAGAAACTGTATTAATCAAGTTCGGCCACCAAGCATAACCGCTATAGCCAAACAACACTGGAACTTGAATAATTTGATCATCTTCTAGGTTGAATTCTCGTTTGATTTTCTTCAATAATGGGTCTATTTTTTCCCGTTGTAATTGCAGATTATGCTGAACAAGTAAGCGATTATTCAAAGCCGCTCGTACAGTTGTTTGGGTACTCAAACCCCGATTTATTGCCGCCCCTTCATACCCTTTTTCTGCAAGTTCTTCAATGAGTTTAATTCCGGCTTCTGGACTGACAATTAATAGCAAAGGTTCACCCGTTTGACTGGGAATAAAGTTAATAATTTCACTCACATGACGAATCATTAACCAAGAGGTATCAATCTCCACTGGTGGGCCTTGTACTTTCTGGGCTTTCAGGAATTCTACCACATCAGGATGCAAGGTGTCTCCGTCGGCTTTCCCATAATAAATTCTACCCATCGGATATTTAGGAAGTGGGGGAGTTACTTCTAAATTACCATACCAATCTAATCCTTGATTGAGCGGATCAAGTGATCGCGGTTTACCCACTTCAAACCAACCGAAATTTCGATTCATCAATGATTTAGCGTAATCATCACTTTCACTCAAACGATTTCCATTCAACGCCACTGGATAATTTTTGAGGGTATTTTCACGGGGAAACTGTACATAACCAATTTCTGTTGTATCTTGCATCCAAGCTGTTTCACCGGGAGTTATTTTTGAGGTTACACCAGTGGGTTCGACTATTTGTTGAACTTGTTTGATAAAATCTTGATTAACACCGCGATCGCTGAGATGAATTTCAGACACCAAAGCGGTATTAGAAGACATGATCCAAGGGGCGACTCCCATTTGAATGGTATCAGAAGCAATTTCTTGATCTTCTCGACGAGCAACTGCTT
This sequence comes from Limnoraphis robusta CS-951, assembly GCF_000972705.2. Next base: position 11,383 of record NZ_LATL02000136.1, read on the forward strand.
TTAAACTGACTAAACCCGTCCAATTTTTATCTGCAAATTGTTTGGCTTCTACTCCTAATATAATTTCCTCGCTAATCGCTAGAGGTTGTTGACCTGTTAAATCTACTGGAACCCAACCGCCTGCTGTTTTCTGAAAGAGATTGATAAACGGTTGTGAACGAGTGTCCGTCGTCATAAATATTTGGGCATTTTTGTATTCTTGAGAAATTTTGAACTGAACTTGGGCTAAATCTTCACTATCATATTTACTATTAACAATTTTATCTTTCCAATCGGGAATTCCATCGCGATCATCATCATCATTATTAAACAAAATCAACGGGCCTGTTGACAATGACCACTGAGTTGGACGAACTTCATCGGCTTCTGTGATGATTCCATCTCGGTTGGTGTCGCTGTAGAGTTCAAAGCCTGGAAACTGAGGAACATCAACTGAATATTCCGAGGCGTTTTGTGAGGTTTGTTGATCTTCGATTTCCGATTGAACCATTGCTCGTTCGTAGGTAGCGATCGCCAGATAACCTTGATATTCTACAATTTTTTCAATGGCTTTCTGGGCGAGAAAGCTATCGGAGGGAATTTGTCTGATGGTATCAATGGCTTGTACCCAGAGACGTTGGGCTTTTTCCCAGTCGGCTACACCTGGGCTAGAAGTTCCGGCGGCTACGGCTTCTGTCGCCAGTTGCATCGCCTGTTCCCAAATTTGTATGGCTTGTTCTTCGCGTCGAATGCGGGTTTCAGTTTGACGTAAGGCACGGAGTCGGGTTTGATATTGTTGCAGTTGCAGTTCGTATTCCCAAGCTTCTAAACGGGATACATCTGGAGAACCGGAAACTTTTTCTAAGTCGGCAAGGAGTTGATCTCGCAGTCGATATAAATCTTCTAAAGACTGGGGCGTAGAGGGTTCAGTGGGTGTCGAGATAGCCTCTGGGGATAAAAGTTGGGGTTCTTCGTCGTAGAGGCTAGATTCATCAATTCTGTATTCGATCTCAGGACTGTTGGGAGAGGATTGAGCCAATACCAATTGAGGAATAGGAATCCAGATAATCCCGACTACGACTCCGAGTGTATTGATCAATGCTACAGCAACGTATCGCATCCAACCCATCTAATATGCTTCCTCAAACATCGAAATTGATTGTACCAGCTTTTACAGTGAACAGTGAACAGTTATCAGCGCAAACTTGCGACGGGCGCGGAATAGTCGGTAGCAAAGTTTGTAAGAGAGTTACCAGTTTTTTCAGTTATCAGTTAACAGTGAACAGTTATCAGATTTTGCATGAGTGCCTATTTTAATTGGCGATCGCTCGGAGTAAAACATCAGTTAAACTCATTTCTTCCATATCTTCAAAGGTTACGGTATTACAAATATCATACTTGGCTCCTGCCATTTGCAATTCTCGATCTAGTACCTTAAAAAATTGAGTAACCGCCGCATCATCTCCGACTTGAATTAATTCTATCCCGAGTTCTTCATCTCGACTGAGTTGATTGGCTGCATTAATGGCAATTTGTTTAACCGCTTCTGCTCCTTCTATTTCTCCGCCTGTTACAATAATAATCAGTTCACCATTGGGCTTAGAAATATCCATTGCCCGACGTGCAAAGTAGTTATCTGTCGCATCTTTAAGAACAGCCGCGAGATTGGCTTTTCCTATAGGTTCGTGATTCATAAAAATCTGAGCCATTCGTTCAGTCGTCACCTTTTCATATCGTTGAAATTGATCTGAAAATAAGTAAACGGTAATACCATCGGGATCAAAATGTTCACAGAGCGTCGCCAAGGCCAGAGTAGACTCTTGGATCATTTCCCAACGGCGTTTTTGTTCAAAGCGATCAAAAATCGACATACTCTGACTTTGATCAATGATTAAAGTATAGTCACGCTGTTGTAAAGTCGATCCCCCATCCAACAAAACATCCATGAGTTCACCTCCAAACGGTATAAGACTCGACTCTGAACGCGATCAGGAATTGAGACCTGAGCCTGATCGATTAGGCAATAATGAAGTGTATCAGTTATAATCTACTTAGGCTTTGATACTCTGGAAAATATAACCTCAGTCGGCTTGCCTCAGCTCTAAAGTGGATGTATGGCATTCAATACAAGAGTGTAAAGGTATACAAATAAAGTTACAAATATCCCTTGACTTTTTTACATTGTGTTACGTTTTTGGCACTCTTAGCAAGAATGAGAGATGTTTAAAGTCAATTAACAGACTCAGTAGCAGTGCAAGTCAAATTCAACTGGGGAAACAATTCTCAGGGTATCCAAGTCTGTCGTTGGTATAACTGCGATAGCGGATGCTTCCCATGAAAATTAGCCCTTCCCAATCGACCGGGACTCAAACTTTAAAGAATCAGAAGCACCCCCGTCCATTGATTTTAGCATTCATGTTGACCGGGGTCTTAACAATACAAGCCTACCCAGCTTTTCTCAAAACCGTGATTGAGAGTGCTGGTATGCTGGTCTCTCCTTCTTCTGTCTCAGTAGCCAGTATGGGTTACTCAGCTCCTGCTCCATCTGACTCATCTGTTTCTGAGGAATCGATCAATCAGGTTGAGTATCAAGCCAATCATTATCATCAAGCTGAAGCTTCGGTTTGTCAAGGGGATCAAGGTTGTGCGAGTCCCAAAAAGCCTTCAACTTATAAAGTCTTACCGACTCCTCTATTTGAGCGTCATACCCAAACCCCACAACTGAAGAGTCCTATCGAACTCCCTGTTGAGTTGGTCAACTATGATCTTCACAGCCAAGCCCAACCTCCCAACCCCATGAGTTCTTTACCGCCTGCTGTTGCTCTAGCGGTGCGTCAAGATTTGTCCACTCAGACGGGTATTTCTCCCGAAAAACTGACGATCACAGAAGTTGAACGTCAAACCTGGCCAAATTCTTGTTTAGGACTCGCCCAACCGGATGAATTTTGTGGTCAAATGTTGGTAGAAGGGTGGCGAGTGGTTCTCTCAAATGGTCGTCAAACTTGGGTTTATCGCACCGATTTAAAAGGACAAGTTTTTCGCCGGGAACAAAATCAAACCGTTTCCAATTTACCCATTTCGGTGGCGAATCAGGTTTTTCAAGATGCGGCGAACCGCTCGGGTTTACCCCATTCTGGTTTACGAATTATCGAGGCTCAATCCCAAACTTGGCCCGATGGATGTTTGGGACTTGGTGAACCGGGAACTTTATGTACTCTGGCGCTGGTACCGGGATGGCAAGTTAAAATTTCTAGTGGAAGACAAGCTTGGGTTTATCGTACAAACGAATCGGGTTCTTTGGTTCGATTGGATGAAGCGGCGAGTCAATTTAATGATTCGGCTCGTTTGAGATTGCTGAATATTACCGATAGCCAACTTCTCTCTCCACGAACCCAAAATTGGGTTTGGCAAGCCATTGCTTTTTGTGGCATTACAGATACAACTTATGAAACCTTATTTGGTAAAACCTGTAATGATCCTCTAAAACCTAGCTCAGAATTATTTTAAATCGTTTTGAGCATGGGCTGTGTGAAACTGATCAATTGAAAATGAATTTATGGCAGATTTAAGCGGAACTTGGCTGGGAACCTATTGGCAACAAGGAGATCCAACTCGTTTTGAGGTGACTTTCATCCAGAGTGGTAATACTCTTAGTGGTAATATTTTGGATGATGGGTATTTAGGAGAAGCTCGTTTGAGTGGTACGGTAACAGGACGAAATGTTAGTTTTACCAAACGTTATCTAATGACTTCTCCCGAATCCGTCAGCTATATGGGCATCGTTTCTGAGGAAGAAAACTATATTCAAGGACAGTGGAATATTGACTCCCGTTTTTCGGGTCCTTGGGAGGCTCATCGTAGTGGAGAAAACTTGGTTGCTGAACTCGAAATGCTTAAAAGCGAACAAGTTCCGGCTGCTGTTAGTTTAGGATAATGATTGATCTGAATCGAAATTTCAACACGATCGACACAAAGAACACAAAGAAGTTGTCAACAGGCTCCTTGCTGATTGCTATAGCTCAATGTTTTGATAGAAACCGCTCCTTGCTGATAATTCTTAGACTCAAAATTAAATGAATCTGAACCGACATATAATATGGGAATTGAGCTACTTGAAAACGGGTTGTCTGTTATAGTCTCATTGACAAAAATATTACTAGAATTGATTTCAGTTTTATGTATTATTGTCGGCTTAGGAGCTACGTTTAAATTAGTCATTCGTCAGCCTTATGTCTTGCGAGATTTGCCTTTTTTTAAAGTGCGACTTTGTTTAGGGTCTTGGCTGGCACTTGCATTAGAATTTCAGTTAGGAGCTGATATTTTAGCGACGACGATTGCCCCGAGTTTAGAATCTTTAGCTAAGTTAGGCGCGATCGCGATTATTCGGACTTTACTCAACTATTTTCTCGGAAAAGAACTCGAAACTGAGCGAGAACTTCAAGAGAAAAATATCGTTAGATAACTCTAGTTTAGAGAGAGTTTAACGATTAGTATCCACTGGCTTTGAGATATTGTAAAATCCCTTGTGCGATCGCTACTGCCATGCGACTGCGTTGAGCGGGGTCAGCTAAAATACTGGCATCATAACTATTTGTCACGAAACCGACTTCTACTAAGGCTGAAGGCATAGAGGTATTTCGCAATACATAAAATCTCGCTTGTTTGACGCCTCGGTTTGTCATGTTGAAATTTGCCAAAATGCTATTTTGAATGTATCCTGCTAGGGAATAACCCGATTGATAATAAAACGTTTCAATCCCAGTGGCTTCCGCTCTATAGGCGGCATTGGCATGAATACTCACAAATAATGTCGCGCCTAAACGGTTCGCCATTTCTACACGGGGTTCGAGTTCAACCGTGCGATCATCGAGGCGAGTCATCACCGCACTAACCCCATTTTGCTCTAGAATTTGGGCGACTTCCTGGGAAATCGGAAAAACAATATCTTTCTCTCGCAACCCGCCCACACCCACAGCACCGACATCACTCCCGCCATGTCCAGGGTCAATGATCACCACAACTCGTCCTTGGGGAATTTGCGGTAAAGAAGGTTCACCGGAACCAATGGGTCGAGGGGGAAAAGGAAGGGGACGACGAGAAGGTTGAGATTGACGAGGGGGTAAAAGGGGTCTAGGACTTGAAGAGGCTCTAGAATTATCAGGGGGTTGAGGGGAAGCTTGAGAGGGGGGAGGAACAGGCGGAACCGAAGCCAAATTAATCGCCATCGGGAAGACAAGCTGTTCAGCGCTATTTTGGCTGGGTTGTCCAATTTGAACCCGAGTGGCAGGTTGTACTAAAAGGGTAAAGGTTTCGGGGTCTTCTTGACGAACGCGGGTGGAGAGGAGGGGGCTACCGACTTGTCGTTGGGGGAGTTGAATGTTTTCTGGGAGTTTAGCGGCGAAGAAGGTAATCCCATAGGCGCCGGTTTCTCGATCCCAACCGTGAGTATAGTTGAGGGGTTTGTCGGCTTTCACCACAAAATAGGCTTGATTTTGTAGCTCAATGGATTGAATTGTGGCTAATCCTGTGGAAACTTGAATGGCGGGAGGTGTACCGCCAGAAGGCCAAATCGCCACGCCTCCGGCTGAGGGTCGAGCTTCCCAATTTTGGCTCGTATTAGGGGTACTCATTGTTACTCGCACGACAGGGGGCGAGTTCGACAGTTGACTGACTCGAGTGATGCTGACACCATCTTTATTCACCCGTTGACGAAAGCCATTGGACTGAGCCGTTAGGGTGGTTCCCAATAGATCAACCGTCATCCAGGTGCCATCTTGACTGCGCTTAAATTCGATTTGGGGCATTTGGCCGCTAGTAAGCAGCACAATCCCGTCATCACGCACTTCGACTTGATCGAGTGCCGTTTGGCTGGTCGTGGGTCGAGGTTGAACCGCCGCTTGTCTGGAGGGAGGGGGAGGGGGAGTCGGAG
>NZ_LATL02000137.1 GCF_000972705.2 Limnoraphis robusta CS-951
GGATGGGGAGAGGTTAAAACCTCAATTGGGTTGTATTTAAGCCTACAGAGAGAGGTTTTGATTGGGTTGAATCAATTATGTTAAAGGCGTAAAGTGTGGTGCTGTTGCCCCATGCTGAACTAACTGTATTAGGAGATCGGAGTTTATTTCTGTGTCTTCGTTCAAGGATTTTTGTTTATGTTCAAATATAGAACAACAATTGGATGGTCGCTGATTACTTCAGGTATCGTGACTCTTTTACTCACGTTTATACCGGGTGATTCGTTTTGGTGGGGAATTGCATTTCTTATAATTGGGGCTGCTATTTTCTTTATTAGAAAAAGCTAAACATCTCCTAAAATTTCAAACAGTAGGGTGCGTCAAATTATGCCCTGATTTACTGAGAAACTATGAAATAAATTGTTTGACGCACCAACCCCATCTAAAATGATGAACAGTAGCTTCTAGATGCCAAAGTAGATTGATTACATAAAAAATTAATAACGAGTCGTACAAGCCCAGGTTTCTGTGCGACAACTTCCGTTTCCACAGGCGGCGACGGCGGCGGCTTCTGCTTGTTGGCGTGTATCAGCCCAAGCCCAACCGAGTTTTCCGTTTTGATCTTTAGCAACGGCACCACAGGCGTTTTTAAACCAAACTTGTATTTTACAGCTAGACTGTCCACATTCTTGTAAAGCCCGTTTTTCGGCTTGTTCTCGCGTGGGATAATCAAAAGAATAGCCCCACATTTTCCCATCAGGAGTAATTGCGATCGCCCCATAGCTGTCAGGGAGTTGTGCGAAAACCATATTACTGATTAATATTTTAGTTCCCACAAAAAATGCAGTCACAATTCCTAAACGTTTCATTTTTCTTGAGTCGGGTTACATCTTTTCTAGATTACCCCAAAAGAAACCCGGTTTCTTTGAGAAACCGGGTTTCTGTACTTTTCTGTACTTCACGGGTTGTTAGACTGAACGACTGAAAAACCTCGATGATAGGGTTTGGGTTCAGCCACTCGCACTTGAAACTCTACACTTTCACTGCGATCGCCTTGTTTAACCGTTAACGTCCATTTTCCCGGTTGCATTTGCCAAAATAAAGAATTAACTGATTTTGTCGCTAATTTCTCACCATTTAACCACCATTCTACAGGCTCTTGACTATTTCCCATCATTTTAAATTCTAATTGCGGAGATTGATCAGGATTCACCAAAAAATAATCATCCGGTTGAGGCGATAAAATCCTCAGTTGATTGGCGGTTAAATCAAACCGTTGCTGTCGGGCTAACCATTCATTATATTCGGGTGTTAACTTCAAGTTTTCCGCCGAACTTTGATAAGCTGGAACATCATCTTGATGAAAATATTCTAACACAATTCCTGACTGACAATCGGAAGTTGGTTTTTGTCCCGTTGTTGCACAAATTGGCAATTTTACCAACTCAGAAGGAACCGGAAAATTAAGCGGTTCTTCTTGGGAATGTAAGTGCATGATAATTCGACTCCACAACGGCGCCGCACCCATCACGCCGGATACATTTTGCATCGGTTTTCCGTCAAAGTTTCCCACCCAAGTCGCGACGGTATAATCTGTTGTAAATCCGACTGTCCAAGTATCCCGATGATCGGAAGATGTTCCTGTTTTAACCGCAACGGGAAAGGGTAAATTTAACACAGATTCTACTCCAAATGCAGCCGCCCTCGCATGAGAATCACTCAACATATCAGTAATAATTTGCCAAGTTTCAGAGCGATCAATTTGTTGCTCATTTTGAGTTAAATTTTCGGTTAAAGTTGTAACTAACGGTTTAAACTGTCCTTGGTTCGCTAAGGTGACATAAGCTTGGGCGAGTTCCCATAATGTTACTTCTCCGCTTCCTAAACTTAATCCTAAACCATAATGTTCGGGAGGTTGGTTTAAATGTTGAAATCCCAAGGTTTGTAAACGCGATAAAAACACGGGTACAGTGACTTTTTCTAACACTCTGACAGCCGGAATATTTAAAGAATTTGCTAACGCCAATCGCACTCTCACAGGGCCTAAAAACGTTTCACTATAATCTATTGGGCTGTACAATTTTGCACCGGGAATTGCATAATAAGTCGGAACATCTGCGAGTATTGTATGAGGCTGAATTATGTCTTCTTCTAAAGCGAGTTCATAGAGAAAAGGTTTCAAGGTTGAACCCGGTTGACGCAAAGCTTGAACCCCATCATTACTTCCTAAGTTGCGGGTATTAAAATAGTTGGGAGAACCGACATAAGCTAAGACTTCTCTCGTTTTATTATCAATCACAATTGCGGCTGCATGATTAACATTTTTATCCGCTAAAGCCATCACCACTTGTTTAACTTGGGCTTCTACAAATTGTTGTAACGTTAAATCTAGAGTCGTTTGAATATGAGGCTTTTGGGTAGAAGTTTCAGAATAATTTTCCATCTGTTCAGACACCCAAAATAAAAAGTGTGGGGAAGCCATAACACGGAGTTGAGGAAGTTGGAATTCTACATTTTCTCGATTAGCGTGTTCGGCTTGTTTGGCAGTAATATAACCATCCTCAACCATGCGATCTAAAACATAGCGTTGACGCTGTTTTAACCCTTGTAAATTGTAGTAGGGATTTAAGTCAGTTGGATCATTGGGTAAAGCAGCCAGTAAACTCGCTTGAGATAAGCTTAAATCTGTGGCGGGAATGTTAAAATAAGTGCGAGAAGCCGCTTCAACTCCATAGAGATTTCCCCCCATTGGTAAACGGTTAATATAGGCTTGTAGAATCTCATTTTTATTCATTCCCGCAACTAACCGCCAAGACAACCAAATTTCTCGACTTTTATTCACTAATGTTGTCGGTGCGGGTTCCAACATTCGGGCGAGTTGCATGGTAATTGTAGACGCACCACTGACTATTTTTCGGGCTTGTATTGCTTCTAAAATTGCCCGTACTATTGCTTGACTATCAACCGCACCCCGTTGATAATATCGTTTATCTTCTGCGGCAATAATCGCTTGAATAAAATGCGGTGAAACTTGATCTAATGGCACAACTGTGGTATGATTTTGATCGCGGCTGAGTAATATTCCGAGGGGCTGTCCATAGCGATCGCTAAATTCAACCGCGAGGCTATCTTGCGTGATATTTTGGGCGCGAATGGGAGCGAGATAGGGAAGCGATCGCACTGTTACCCCGGTGAGAATAACTGCTAAAATGACTTGAATTTTTTTATTTTGAAACCAGCAAATATTTTTCATTTTTTTATCCAAATAAATAAAGCACGATAAATTATGAATTATGAATTATGAATTTTGCCTCTTGCCTCTTGCCTCTTGCCTTATTTAGTTTCGACAATGCGATCGCGTGTTAATCCGGAAAATAATGTTATCCTAACTTTTTTTGATTCATTCAGTAGGATCACGGAGTTGAATTTTTATACAAGCCCTGAGTCAGCGCTAAAAGTTCAGTGGTTGTACGGATGCTTTTTAGGGGGTTTATGTTTTAAATTGAAACATAGAGGTTTCAATCAAGTTAAGGATGTACAAGCCTATTCTATCGTCACCAACTTGGCTGAAATTTTAATTCTTACTTAGAGGTTATAAAATGGTTGCTCAATCTGAAACGAAACCCAACTCCCTAGAACTCGCTAAACAAGGTAATCCTCAAGTGATTGCTGCTTTATTCAACCGTCAGCTAGAACCCAAAGGTGTTAGTGTTAAAGCTACATTTAAAGCGGGTTGTCTACAGCTTATTCTTGAATCTTCTCAAGTTCCACCGCAGCAAGTATTAGTTCAATGGATTAAAAATGCACTGTTAAAATTTGGTGAAACTGAGATTAAAACCGTTAAAGTTTATGGACGAGAAGCTAATGAAGAATTTCCAGATTGGCAGGAAGACTTTACAATAGCAAATTCTACGACTCCGAAATCTCTACCTCAAGAATTAATAGAAGAAAAAGCATCAGAAGCTCTAGTTCAAGCCAAATCTAATCAACTGGCTGAAAATTCTAATAAAAAATCTTCTTTCTTCGGTTCTGTATTGAATTCAGTGGGTGGAGCAGTAGTTGGGGCGGCTGGAACTGTTAGTAATGTTGCAACTCAAGCAGGTCAAAATGTAGCAAGTGCTGCAATAGGTGCAGGTGGAGCGCTCAGTAATGCGACTTCAAAAGCAGCAGACGGAATGGTCTATATGCTTGATGTCGTGAGTGAAAATCAAATGGTACAATCTTTAACAAAAACGCTGCAAATTGAGTGGTTATTAGAACCTATTAACAAGATAGATATTGTTAAAGCGGAAATAGATGTACAGCAAATAAAAGCAAAATTTCCGAATGAAAAGCCCAATGAAATTAGTCATCGAATTATGCTAAAAAAAGCATTCTATGTTGGGGGTTCGGGAATAGCAACAAGTATTGTACCAGGGACAGCAGTAGCATTGATTGCTATTGATATTGCGGCTACAACTGCACTGCAAGCAGAAATGGTTTATCAAATTGCTTGTGCTTATGGATTTGATTTAAAAGAATCTGCAAGAAAAGAGGAAGCTTTAGCTATTTTAGGTTTAGCTGTAGGAGGAGGTCAAGCATTAAAAGCCGGAGGAAAATATGCGGTAGAAGCTGGAAAAAAATATGCGGTAAAAGCTGGAGAAAAATATGCGATAAAAGCGGGCTTAGGTTTCTTCCGAAATATACCTCTAGCGGGTGCTGTAATTGGTGCAAGTACGAATGCGGCGATGCTTTATGCTGTTGGATATGCGGCTTGTCGGTTTTATGAAGCGAAGTTAAATCCAGCGACTATTGAAGTAACTTTAGAAGCCGCTCAAACCGAAAGTGAACACTATTTAGAGGCTGCAATTACTCAAGAAGTTATCATGGATCAAATTCTACTTCATGTAGTTTTAGCGGGGAATCCTGGCAAAACTTTGAAAGAAATGTTACCTGAACTTAAAGCGGCAAATTTGTGTCCTGCTTCTTTAGAACTGCTCGAAAAAAATACTAATTCTCTAACTCCTCTAGAAAAACTACTTAATCAAATTAGTAGTGACTTCGCTGTTCCTTTACTTGCCCAATGTCAACAAATCGCAAATTTAGATGGTGTAATTACTCCCGAAGAAGCTAAAGTTATTCAGACAATTACTCAGAAGCTTAATATAGATTTACTCGAAATTGCCCAGTAATTGTACAAAATAAAATTTTTGCGATCGCATTTTTTAATCCATGCCCATAAAGTGCGATCGCTTTCGTTACCTCCCTCGATTGAAATTAACCTCAAACCCAAAAATATGAACTCCTGTTATCAACAAAATTCCTCTCAAAACGCCAATTTAGACATCATGTATCCCGCCACAGGAACTTTAGCCGGAGTGGGTTTATCGGCGACAATTGGTAACATGGGTTTAGTCGGATCATTTGGGGGGGTTGCGGTTGGTGGCTTTCCCGTTGCGGTTGCGGGTTCAGTCGTTGGTTTTGCGGCTTATGGTGCAACAGAAGCGCTCAAAAATAGCGATCCTGATGTCATTTTTCCCATCGCAACCGGTGCAACAATTGGCGTCGGAATGTTCAGTATTTTTGGTGGAATGGGGTTAGGAGTTGCGGGAACTGCGGTGAGTATTGGCGGTGCAACAATGGCGTTTGCAGGTGGTGTTGTCGGGTTGGGAATTTACGGTGCTTTTAAAATGATTGAAAAAGTTGATAAAATGGCACCAGGAGAAAGCGCAACTCAAGCTTTTTGTCGCATGGAAGAACGGATTAATGATGCTTATTTGGATTCATTTTTTTATACGGAAGCGTTGCTAGAAGTTGCCGAGTTAATTAATCCTGATTTGGCTTGGGAACGTAAATTTAGAGAGTTAGAAATAGAAGAAGAATTACAACAACTGAAAGCGCAGGTTAAACCGTTACCCAAACGTGAAAACGTTAATGTACAAATAAAAGTAACCGGTTGGTATGACTGGCATCCTCATCTAGCTATTGCATCAAATAGCATTAAACGAGAGTTGGCGAAATTTCTTCATATTCAAGTTGAACATCCTCAAATCAAGTTAATCATTTGGACTATTCAAGAGATTAATGTTAACCCATCAGCTAGAAATTATCTAGGGAATCAATACAAATCACCCAGTATTTCTAAGATTGTTGAGTTTGAGTTAAAGATTAGCTTAACTTTATCGGTTCCTGTCGATCTTCTCGCCTCGGAAAACTTAAACGATATCGTTAATAAACATCTGGAGATAGGCGAACTTTCTAGCTTGGTTAAGGTGGATAAATTTGCTGTAGTTTAAGTCTAATGTTATCAAAATTATTGATAAATCATTGCTTCGACTTCTTCTAACGCCTGAAAACTGCCAACTTGCCAGGAACGTTCAACCGCAGTAGAAACAATTTCAGAAATCTCAATATTAGGAAAATTGGGGCTAGTTTCTGATTGAATATATTTGCCGTTTTCAAACAGAAAAATGCTTAACTTTCCCTGATGATAAATCCAGAGTTCGGGAACTTCTAGGGCTTCGTAAGCGGCTAACGTTGTTGGGGAAGTGACATCAATTTCTATTGCTAAATCTGGGGGCGGATCGTTCGGTTCGAGTCGGCGCCGGTTGATCATTTGTTGATAGTTTTCGATGTAAAAACTAGCGTCGGCTTCAACTCCGGCTATTCCTTCTTTTTTAAACGTTGTTGAACGAAAAGATTCGTATCGTTTCCCTAGAGATTTTAACAGCATTTTGACAATATCGGAAATAATTTCTGTGGGTTTTTCGTGTTCGGGTAAAGGAACCATAATTTCTAAAGTGTTGTGACTATAAACAACTCTCGAAGATCGCTTTTCTCCGAGTTCTTGTAAAATGGCTTCAAATTCCTGCCAATTAACATTAGGAATTGTTACCACACTTCCGGGTGAAAAGTTCATTTGACTAATGGGTTTAACAATAGGAGTTTTTACCGTCATTTGAAAAACCTGTGTAATTATCCTACTTTATTTTAACTCAAATCTCTAAAATAATAACCCAGGAATCGCTCTACCTATTGTGCGAGTTTTTGATATAATGTAAAACAGACTCCAGCTTTAAGATTCATCCGAATTTTCTGAGGAGATTAACCCCATGAATTCGACAACTCGTTTACAAGAAATAGCAACATCTTTACCGATTTTCGCTGAACCTGAAAAAAAGGAAATATTTTTGTTTGTTTTGGGTGCTTTAACGGCTAAGATTATTAGTTTAAGGAAAGCGGCAGAAGTGATGAATTTTGATGAGGAGGCTTTGTTACAAACTTTAGATTTGTTGGGAATTGAGTTTTCCTATTTAACAGAGGAAGATGTTACACAAGAAAGCGTTTGGTAGAAATAGTGAAAATTGTCATCAACTCATCTCCGATTATTTTTCTCGTCAAGTTACAATTCCTCGATATATTTTTAGCCCGTGATGATGAGTTTTATATTCCTTCTGGGGTTGTTGAAGAAATTGAGGCTAAAAGTGATCAAGTCAGTCAGGTGATTTCACCTTTAATAGAAGCAGAAACACTTCAGGTTGTTTCAACTTGTTTACTTTCTCTGGTGAACCGTTTAAATCTAAATTTGGGGCGAGGAGAATCGGAGGCGATTTCATTAGCAACTGAACTACAAGCTGATTTAATTATTTTAGATGATCGGGCAGCACGCAGCAGGGCTGTAAATTTAGGGTTAAATGTAAAAGGAACGTTAGCTCTGATCAAAAAGCTGAGTCAAGAGGGTAAAATTAAAATAGATAACCTTGATGAATTTTACGACAGACTACAGCAAATAAACTTCAGACTTTCTCGTTCCATCTTTGATGCAGTTTTCAAGAATAGTGAACCTTGATTCCGGCTAATGATTCTTCTTTATTTTAACTCAAACCTAAAAAATAATAACCGAGGAATTGCTAAACCAACCGGAATCGCTAAAGTCATTAATACCGCTTTAGTAGCAGCAACAATAGTATTAACTAATAATAATAATTCGGTTTCAGTTCCTAACGCTAAAATTTGAGTTAAACCACTAATTGCCCGAAAAATAAACACACCCGGAATCATCCCCACAACCGCCCCAAATGCGATCGCAGCAGAAGGCGCTTGATAGCGTCGAGAGAAATAAACCGTCATCAAACCGACAAGAGTAGAAGCAATTAAATTCCCCCAAACGATTCCTAAATCAAAATTTAAACAGATTTCTCTTGTGCCATGACCCACCATTCCACACAACACACAAGCCGCTAACATTTTTTTAGGAACGTTGAAAGATAGCGCGAAACCCATTGCAACTAACCCCGCAAAAAACATATCTTCAGCTAAGGGTAAATGAACGCTTTTACTACTGGCTGAAATTAACGTTTCTGTTGCACTAGCCGCTAATAATAACCCAAAGGCAATTGCACTTAAAATCACACAACTTAAACCCAAACGAGCGATGCCAATGGTTATATGATTTTCCAATAAATCTAAGATAGCATTAATTAAATGAACCCCCGGAACGAGCATCAAAGACGGTACAATTAAACAGAGTTCGGGCGTTGAACTCAAACCCAACCGCACCGCTACACCGCCAATACATCCACTCACAAAAGCCGCTAAAAAGGCAATTAAAAAGGGATTAAGTCGCCGTTTTCCGAACTGTTGACGCAAGAAAACGCCGACCGCAGTTGCAATACCAACAATCAAAAATGTTGACCAGTCTGCCCCAAAAAGTTTAGCCAAACTTCCCGAAGATATCCCTAACATTAAAATCAGCAACCAAGGGTTATAATGAGGCAAACCCCCATCAATTTTTTCGAGTTCTTCAACGGCTTCTTGAGGTTTGATTTTCCCTTGTTTGATCGCATCAATAACTTGATAGACGCGAGTAATGGCAGCCATGTTAATATTCATCGCCGGAACACTGCGACTAAAGCGAGAAATAAACTGATTTCCAATTTGAGCGGTTAATGTTAAAACTTTGTAGTCTACAAACAAACGCACAGGCCAATTAAAGACATCAGCGAGTTGATAAACAGCTTGATGAACTCGACCTGTTGCAACACTATTTTGTAATAACAAGCGACTGGCTAAAAGAATTAAGTGAAATTTCTCTTCAATAGCAGTTTGTTCAGAGTATCTGAGATCATTTGTATCAGTATTCATTGGCTAAAGTTAGGAGATAAAATCACTAAAAAGAGAATATATGTTAGGTTAAATAGTCTAACCAAGTGTCAACAATATCAGATGAACCGTACCATTTTCCAGGGGAGCGGGGAGAATGCCAAACCCCTTCTAAAGTAATATTTTCAGCCCCTTCTAAATGTGCTGCTTCAACAGGCGTAATTCCATCTCCCCAAGTTTCTCCTTGACCAATGGTAAGCTGATAGCTATTATAAGGAAGCCAAGTTTTAAAGGTTCGAGTACCATAAACCGCTTTACCCGCAATACAAACATAACGCACCTGAGAATAAAACGCACCCGGATAGTTGTTTTTAACAAAATCGAGGTTTTTTCTCGTCCAACGTTCTTGGCTAATATGAGGCGTTCCCAGTGTAATTAAAGTGTTAACAACCGGGTACATATTCCACAAACCCATCACGGTTTCTGTAACATCACCATGCACAATATAGGGTTTTTCACCGATAAAAATTCTGGCGATCCATCCGCCCGCAGAATGACCAACAAGATTAATTTTAGGAACTGAATATTGGTGCAGAACCTGTTGAACGGTTGCATTTATTTTCTGCAAAATTGGCACCATTGAACGTCCACCAATGGTCGGAAACCAATCTCGTTTCCGCAGAGGAACCACAACCGCAGGAATTCCCTGTTGGTTGAGATATTGTGCGAGTAGAGAGTAATCTTCTGCACCTGCAAAAAAGCCCGGTAAAATTACAGTTGGTAATGGCATTTTTATCTTGATTTTGGGGGATGATCTCGAACTTTTCGTGTAAATTTATCCTAGAACTAGGTTAGTATTTTAGCTAATCCCGATTAACAGACTCAGAATAAGTGATAGCGCAACTGATCACAAATTGTCAAGGTTGTACGGCGTGAAATTCAAAATGTGAAAAGATTGCGATCATCTTGATCCCATCAATATCTTGCTAAAATTAGCAGACTGAACCTAGTTCAACGATTATTCAGAGTCTCCCTCGTAGGTAATCCGCTCAGATTTATAACTCGGTGGCTCTACATGAATGACCGTTCTAACCGGACTAAAATATTTTTCAATTTTAGCTTCGACTTCTTCGGTAATTTGGTGCGCCGTTTTCACATCATCCGCCTCAACAATCAGGTGCATTTCGATAAAAACCTGACGACCCACAACACCCCGAGAAGCAATGGCATGACAATTCATAACACCCGGAATACTCATCGCTAATGATCGAATTTTCTCCGGTGGAATTGCCATCTTATCAGTTAACCAAGGCAAATTTTCTTTGAGAATTTCCCAGGCACTATGAAAAACTAAAACTGCAACGGGAAACGCCATCACCACATCTAAAGCTTCTAATTGAGGAACATTCCATTTACGACCTAACCACACACCAATTAGTCCAGCAATGACCATTAAAGTTGTCCAAATATCACTCATGGTATGTTGGGCATCAGCAACTAGGAACGCACTTCCAAGTTTTTTGCCCATATACCGTTCGTAGTAGGCAACAAAAATGTTAATTCCTAATACAATTAACAAAATCCAGAGCGCACCCGAATCAATTTTGATCGCATCTCCACCGACAAAAATGCGTTCAATTGCACTACTGAGTATTTCAAAACTAGCAATACATAGAAAAACCGTCACCGCCAACGCACCCAAAGCATCGTATTTTTGATGTCCGTAGGGATGTTCTCGGTCAGGTTTGGGAGAAGCAAATTGATTCGCCACTAAACCAATAATATTGTTAGCACCGTCTGTAACACTATGTAACGCATCCGCCAGTAAACTCAAAGATCCAGTTAATACCCCCAAAGTTGCTTTGATTGCCATAACCACAACATTCAGCACGAGGGTGAGAATGAGAACTTTGCGGACTTTGGGACGATTGTCAGTAGCCACAATGTCTCCTTTGATTCAACAATTAAGGATTTATCTCTAGTTTATACAACTAATAGCAATTAAAAATAGTTCTGAAGGAAGAATTAATTCAACTTTTAATAAAGTTTCTCAATAATTGATTAAACACATTTATTGATCTTTTGCAAATTTAAAATTATACCAGCCTAAATCAACGGCTTAGAAAGGGATTAGTTCAAACAGATAATATTTTTTGATCGGTCTTTCTGCGTCTTCTACTCACAAATATTATCTGTAACTTCATTTTTTTGGGAAAATTGACCGAAACTAATCCGCCTGATCAACGTCAACTTTACCACGTCTGTTGTATCCGCAGTCCCCAGTTGTCCTTTTTTAGTAATTAGTCCGGAATTCCTCCAATGACACCTGCATCAAGCAACAGAGACCAACGAGTGTGACGAAACAGGGGAGGGTGGCTCCTCCCCCTTTCTAATCTCCAAAGGTGGTAAAGCATTGACAAACGCAGGACTTGGCTCGACTAGCTGTATCAGGGTGATAATTTAAAGGATTTTGGATGAAGTCGAGAGGGGATACAAAACCTGTTAATCACCTAAAAGACAACGAACTGCCATTCACTACAGCACCATTTATCGATTGTAAACGAGCTTGAAATGTTGAATATTTTTGATAACGTTCTGAATTTTTTTAAGAGCAACTGGCCTGTATTTGAACCTCTCGTTAAAGTTCTGTTTCCCGCTTATACTCCCTTAATGGATGTGGCTGAACCTGTTGCAAACTTACTGATTAAAACCTTATTCTCTCAAGAAAAATCAGCCTTAAATTCGAGTAAAATTACTCAAGATGAAATCATAGAAATTCAAAGTGATTCAGATTTTATCACCGATTACCAAACTCGGATGAACCGTTCAAGTAATTCATCCCAATTATTTCTTCTCACCAATGATCAGGATATTTTAGCCCCTCAAAGTTCAGGAATAATCCCTCCACCAACAGGTGAAATAAAACCGGAGTGGACAGCAGAAAACCCCGGCGGAATTTTGGCTTTAGATGGCGATGATTTCCTGATTGCTTCTGTTGAGATGGATGTGATCAATGGAAATCAAGGTGCAGATACAATTGCAGGTTTAAGCGGTGATGATGTCATCCGAGGCGGTCAGGGAAATGATGTGATTGGTGGCGATTTGGGCAACGATTTAATCAATGGAAATCGAGGGAGCGACCAAATTTGGGGCGGTGAAGGCGATGATATTGTCCGAGGAGGTAGAGATAATGATACTTTGTTTGGAGGTGGAGGAAACGATCTGTTAATTGGAGATTTAGGGGTTGATATTTTAACCGGAAATGAAGGAGCGGATCAATTTGTTCTGGCGGGAATCAATACCGATGCCGATGTGATTACTGATTTGAACACCGCAGAAAGCGATCAGATTTTGATTGTCGCCAATTTTGGGATGGAAAATATTACGGTGAGTTCCTTTGATTCTACACAGATTACCTCGAACCTTCCGGCGAATATTGATAATATTCAAGGCACTCTCATTCAAGAAACAAAAACCGGAAATGTTCTGGGAATTGTGACCGAGATCACCAACATCGAACAGGTGAAAAACGCTATCGTTTTTGTTAATCCCAATGACCCCATGTTAATGCTAGGATGAGCTTCCGGATGTCATCACCTTCCCTCTGTACATTTGATTCAGATGCTTCCAAAAACTGCATAAGTGTTGTTGCATGAGATGTATGTACCAGTAGAGTCGTAAAACACTCAATCCGGTTATCTTTCAATCTACTTGAGGCTGTAGTTTTTGGAGTAAGCGTTTTGTCTAGGAGGTGATTGTCATGCAAGTCAGATGGAAAAAGTTTTTTGCTAAAACCTTGATTTGGCTACTTGCTGAACTCTTACTCAACTTTATTGGACTGGACGACTTAGCTGACTACAGCGAGTTTATCTTCGAGAGAAATGTAATTATCTTCAAAGGTTAATAAAAATAGGTAGACCATTGCTCAATCAATGTCTACCCTTTACCTTGAAATGAGCCGATTAGACTCATTGAGTTTTTAGCATTGATGACTGTTCTTAAACATAGAACAGAACAGATGAATAAACTGAACAGTTTTTGGTGGCTGGCATTTCTCATCTATTTGATTTTAAATCACTTGATTTAAAATGGCAAGCCTAGAATTTAAATTAAACTTTAGTGATTCGGAAATCAGTGTTTTTCTTGTATTCATCACTGCAAAAATACTAAAAGAAGAGACTGGAAATCTTTTCCATATCTCTTCTCGTATGTCTACTCCACATTATTGAGAGAAATGAGAGCTTTGCGACTTAAACCCTTTGATGAATTTAGTATGACTCATTTCCAATCCCGATAAAATACATAAAGTTAGTCTTTTAGTCAGAGCCTATATTAACTTTCTTTCTGCACAAACTTCACCAATATTCCCTCAAGTTTTACAAAACTAGCTTGACTTAAAATTTTTGATCGAATCGCTTTACAAAAGCTTTACATAAGGGGGTTGAATGTAAAGTTGCTTCTGAAAAGTTCATGTCAAGTTCATAATTTTCACAATTTGTCAACCCCTAAAATTATTAAATCCGTTAAGAATTGTTGACCACCCTGATCTATTGAGGAAACTGTCTAGATCTGACCTGATCACAATACTGCTGCACAGCTTGAGTCACCGTTTCTTGCAAATTGGCATAAGTTTTCGCAAAAGGCGGTTGCCAAGCCGATAACCCCAACAGATCCGGCGTGACCAACACCTGACCATCACAATGCGCCCCCGCCCCAATACCAATCGTCGGAACCCTTAACTTTTGGGTAATTTCCTGCGCCAACTTTGCCGGAATATGTTCTAATACAACAGCAAACGCTCCCGCTTCCTCCAGGGCTAACGCTTCGGTTAAAATCCGATCTGCCGCTTCAGGCGTTTTCCCCTGTTTGCGAAATCCCCCCAACTGATGCACCGACTGCGGCGTTAACCCCACATGACCCATCACCGGAATACCCGCCTGTACCAAAAAACGCACCGTTTGCGCCATTTCAGGATATCCCCCTTCTAGCTTCACCGCCTGCGCCCCCGTTTCCTTCATCACCCGTCCCGCCGATCGCATCGCCTGTTGAGGACTTTCTTGATAAGTTAAAAACGGCAAATCAACCACCATCAACGCTTCTTTTACCCCACGCCGCACCGCTTTGGCATGATGCAACATCTCCTCTAACGTTAGCGGCAAAGTCGTTTCATAGCCCAACGCCACCATCGCCAGAGAATCTCCGACTAAAATCACATCCACACCTGCTTGATCGAGTATTCGCGCCATCGCATAATCATAAGCCGTCAACACCGCGATCGCACGCCCAAGTTGTTTGTATTGGATTAATTGTTGAATACTAATACTCATAATTTCAGTGAACAGTGACCAGTTGTTTTCAGTGACCAGTAACCAGTTATGTAGGGGCGGGTTCCGAACAAATCTATATCTTCCCATGCAAAACTGTTATAAACCCGCCCCCCAGTAACCAGTGACCTGTAAACTGTTCACTGTTTACCGCCATCCCAACCAACGCAAAATCGGCACAATTAGATAATGACTCACAGCCAAACATAAACCCGTTGTACAACCCAAAATCCCAACAAACCCCAAACCCAACCAAAACTCTCGCCACTGCGGTTGAGTCATCACAGCAGGAAATTGCAACATCTCAGGCGGAAACGTCGGATCTAAACTCAATCTCCAAAAAATCCCCGTTGTTCCCACCGCCACAATCATTGCATAAACCCAACGATGACTGGGTAGCCCTAACCCTAACGTTAGCAGTGCAGTCGCTAATCCCATAGACAGTTGTGCTATCGACTGTAACTCCGTTAACCCCGGTATCATCCCAAAAAAGCGGAGCATTTGCCAACACATTCCACCGACGATATAACCCACACTCCCCATCACCGCCGCCCGTCCATAACGACGGTTAATGTCAAACCCCCCCGCATCCGTTAAACCCAGTCCCGTTCCCAAACCCGCTAAACCCAACACCAAGATTTGCGTTCCCAATTTCAGCGCCGCCCCTGGAAACCACAACGGAAAATTACTCGATAAAACCTCCGCAAACGCTTGACCCAGGGGAGTCC
>NZ_LATL02000138.1 GCF_000972705.2 Limnoraphis robusta CS-951
AAACTTGGGGGCGCCCGGTGAGTGTGTTGACAATGCCGGATGGTAGTTTACTGTTTACCGAAGAAGCGAATGATCGCATTTATCGGGTTCAATATCAAAATTAGAACGCTCTAAAACCCGACCCTAACCCGATCTTTGAAGGAGAGAAATTTGGTAGGATCTATGTCTACAGAAACTCAAAACTTAAAGCAAAAAGCCGTTATTGTTGGTGGGGGGCCAGCAGGTTTTGCCACCGCATTAATGTTAGCAAAGCGGGGTTGGTCGGAAATTACAGTATTAGAAAAACGTCCCTCGGCTGATTTTTATGAACCGGATAAATCCTTTAATTATTTAATTGATGGTCGGGGGCAAAAATTTACTGATTTATTGGGTTTTACTGAAAAGTTATCAAAAATTGGTGTTCCCAATACCGAGTTTTACTTAACAGAAATCAAAGCGGATGGCACTTGTAAAACTTCAAAAGTACCCGTTGTAGACCCCAACCGAAAAACGGCTTATTGGTTGCCACGTCGAGCATTTTTGCAGTTGCTTTATCAAGAAATAGAGGAAAATTGGCAGGGTTGTATTCAGGTTTTATTCAATACAAAATGTGTAAAACTTGACTCAAGTGTTGAAGAAAATTTGGGGAAATCTAAACTAACCGTTTTTGCTCAAGAAATTAATAACGAAAAAGTTGTCACATTTGAAGCCAATCTCTTAGTTGGTTGTGATGGGATTAACTCTGTTGTTCGGGAAACTTTAGATCGCTGGGAAAACTCGGAAACAAATCAATTTAAAATGCAGTTGTTTCCCTCTGCAAGTTCGGGTTTGAAATACAAAGTTTTGACTCTATCGCCAAACTTTCCCCTCGATAATAATAAGTCTAAACGGGCAGTTTGTACAATGGCTTATGCGATTCGTTCGGCCTTTACAGACCCTCAGCGTTGCTTATCTCTGGGTATTTTACCTTTTGCTGACCCCAACGAACCGAGAACCGCAAATATTATCAGACCACCCGATCATCAAATTTGGAAAATACAAGACGGCGAACAGTTGTATACATTCCTAGAAACCGCTTTCCCCCAGTTGCCAATACCTGAAATTGTATCGCCCGAAGAAAGCGAACGTTTTGCAAAAAGTGAAGGTGGATTTTTTCCCGTCCCTCAATATTGTTCTGGGTTGCATTGGTTAGTATCGGCTAAAAATTATTCAAGTGGTGTGGTATTATTGGGGGATGCTGTGCATTGTTTTCCCCCGGATATTGGACAGGGGGTTAACTCGGCATTGGAGGATGTTTGTATTCTCAATCAAGCCCTATCTCAAAGTAATGATAGAATCTCCGATGCTTTGCCATTATATCAGTCTTGGCGTTCTCCCGATTTGAAACCTTTAATCCGTCTGGCTCAAACGGCTTTTCCCTGGCAATATAATCAAGATATTCTTCGGAAACGACTGTGGATGATTAACTTTTTGCTCCGGTTATTGTTGAGCCGAATTTTACCTTTTATTTTCAGCCCTCCCGCTTTTATTTTAATACAGAATCATCAACTCAGTTATCGTGAAATCTGGAATAGGACGGAAAAAACCACCAAAATTCTTTATCTATTGCTTGGGTTGATATTGGTGGGGAGTTTATTGATTTTATCTTTCGGCTATATCATAAATTAAACTAATCAATAACTGGGTTTAGCTTCTAAAGTTTCTATCAATACCCCAAAATTTACAAAACTTAACTCAAGAATAATTCTCAATAAGCAACGAGCTTGCGTTGTTTCAGCCTTTATGGTATTCTAATCTGTGAAAATAATTCCTGATTGGTGTGACCAATCAGGAATTTTGCTTGGGTATAACGCCTCAAACCCTTATTTTTCCGTTAGTTTATCCCGTCGCACCCCCCAAATTAACACCCTCATCTCAACCGACGACGCACCAATTTTTACCTCTCTCTTTTCACTAGCCTTGACAAAAATCTATAAATGTGCATACTCGCAGTCTGATTTGATAATTTCCGGAATATTTTGTCTGAAGTTTCGGGAATTCTCGATTCCGATGATGTAGGGCTTTTTAGCCAATTTGGGTATTTCTCTATTCATTCTAACCTTTAGGGGTGCAAAAGGCTAGCACCCGAAATAAATAGATTTCGCGGAATTGAAATCTGGTGTAAATTTACCCGTTTACAACATTAATCGAGGGGAACCAATGAACTCTTTTGCAACAGTAATGAATTTGCTGCGAGAAAGACAGCAATTTTTAGAAGATATTCGTCTGGGCGTTAAACTCAAGCCAAAACTTGTAAATTTATTCATTTCAAGCTCGGTTTTTTTTGGAATTTACGGTTTAATTATAGGTTCGTCGAGTAGCTTTTTACAGGCTATTTTTTCTGCGTTTAAACTTCCCGCTCTTTACTTGTTAACCCTAATTATCTGTTTTCCCACATTATACTTTTTCAATGTGATGTTTGGGTCCAAACAAACCTTTGAACAGTATTTAACGCTATTAATGACAGCGATGGCTGAAATTAGTGTTTTACTTTTGGGGTTTGCGCCTGTCACGTTCTTTTTTATGTTGAGTACCCAAGATTATCAATTTTTTAAACTTCTCAATGTGGCAATTTTTGCTCTGACGGGATTTTTAGGGATAAAATTCTTTTATGATGGAATGCAATTTATGTCTGAAAAAGATGAAGAAGGTCATAAGCTGCGTTTAAATATTTTGCGCTTTTGGTTAATTCTCTATGCTTTTGTGGGGAGTCAACTGGGATGGACGTTAAGACCTTTTTTTGGTGCGCCGGGAGAACCTTTTCAACTGTTTAGAGAACAAGATAGTAACTTTTATGTGAATGTTTTAGAATCCTTAAGTCAACTCTTTCAATAAACATGAATTATGACTTCAATTGTTTGATATTTTCTGAAGAAGAACTGGATGAATTAACAGGTTTATCTCGGGAGAGTTTAACGGGTACTCTTTGTCAAAACAAGGGAATTAGACAAGCTGTTTTAAGGAAGATTTGGTGCGATCGCCAAAAACTATTTTCCTTCATTTCAACAGAAATAATCGCATTATTTCTCAGTCTAATTCTCGCTTTTCCTCTGACATTACTGCTACTCGATAGAACAATAACTCCTGATCTTCAAACAACCATCCAGTTTTTACTCAAAGCTATTGCTTTATCTTTTGTTCTCACTCTAGTTGTTAATTTAGGAGTTTGGTTGAAGTTAAAACCTCTGCGAAATGTCTTGCATTTAATGGATGAAGTGGAAAAATACAATGATACAGTCAAATCGGTTGAAATTTTAGATCAGTTAAGGAGAACCGGAAACGTACAAGAAAATCTCGTTAACCGAGAAGAAGTCATTCAAGCCTTAAAAATTACTCGAGAGAGTTTAGAGAGTGCCTTTCAAACTGAACGAATACTTCGAGAACATCAAGACTTTATTGATCGCCGTTATGAATTATTCGCTCATTTAGAAAACAACTTAACCGCTTTAATGACCTTCAACATGACCAACCAAGCCAATGAATATGGAGAGTTACTCAATGAAGCCTTACAAATTGGGATCAGTGTTCATCGAGAAATCCAAAAAATGAAACGAAATTAAAAAAGACTCAAAAACTTTCTGTCTATGTCTTTGTGTCGAGCGTGTTTTTTTTCACCTACAAGCAAAAACAAGAGGCTTCAGCCTCCTGTTTAGTTTTTATGAGTTTTTATTAATTTGAGGGCTAACTTTCGCTGTAAAATTAGCTTTTGCGACTGATAACCTTCTTTCCGAAAACTACACCACCGAGAGTTAATAATCCTAACAGAGTTCCGGGTTCAGGAACTTCTTGAGAATCAGGAGTATCTTGAAATTGATTGGGAGCTACAAACAGAGAGATATGAGAGATGGCTTGAGCGTTACCGTTGCCGTTAACAGAAGTACCAATTGTGTTCCAAAGACCCTCTAAAGCCGATCCCGCTTCAAAGAAGTAAGCACTGTATTTGTTACTGGCTTTCAGGCTAATCACGAAGGCAGAAGAATTGTCTAATCCGGTGATAGACCAATTTCCAGTAGTCTGTCCTTGATCGGTAGTCATGTTTAGGGTAATTCCCTCGATAGAAGATCCCTCATCTGATTTATCAGCTAATTGCCATTCGTAATCACCAAACAAACCACCATTAAGCGTAGTCAGAAAATTACTGCTGTTTCCAGTATCGTTCCCTTGGATGGGGCCATAAACATCTGCTGCTTCAACGCCACCTGCGGTTACATTCGATGTCGAGGTGAATAATGCAGCGTTAGCGTCTAATGTGGATAAGGATAAAACACTAACAGCTACAACAGAAGAAGTCATTACGCCTGCGAATAAGCTTTTCATTTGAACAGTTTCCTTTAGTAAAGTTGGACTTATCAGCTTGGGGAACTCTGCTCTGCGTTTAACTGTGGTTGCTTCCGTTCCCTCATCTGTTAACTATATTACTTCCTTTCTTGTGGGACTGTCTAGTTTTTTTTGATACTTTTACGGTATCTTTACACCGAATTTATAAGAGATTTAATTTTACCTAAAACCTATGTAAAATTAGGGTTTACGGCTTGTTTAAAACACTTTTTAATCTCTATAAATTACATAAGTATTGAATGAATTGATTCTTGAATATAGTCAAATTCAGTAGAAATTCTGAGGATACAAAGTATTATTTATTACAACTGTACTTAAGTAGACTAGGAAAAGCCAAAAATAGCGATAAACAGATCCTTTGTCTATCCCCAGAATTTTCGGAGTCAATTTTGAAAAAATAGGTAGATTTGCTCTATATTTCAAACAAGTTCAAGGGGTTTTTTGATTAGCTGACCCCTAAGCCTGAGTCCTGAATTCTAAAAATCTGGACTATGTTCTGTATCCCAACACTCTCCGTGCAACCAAATTCTTCCCGTTTTTTGGCAGTCGGCTTGATTTGTTAGCCAAGGAATAGATGTCGGCGCCACCATACCGGAAGGTGAACTCCATTTTAAAATAAGATAGATAGACATGGCGATGGTAAAGGCGAAGCTTCCCAAGGTAATCGCCATAACGAGAATATTCAAGGGAGTCCACAGGCGATGTTTGTGACGTTCAAGTTGGTTGCGTTGACCTGAGCGACGTTCTCGACCGGCTAACAGGACCAAATAAAACTTTAAACCCGGAATGGGAACGGTTAGACGCAGGTTAACAGCATGATTATTTTGCCAGGGTTGAACCGTTCGGGCTGTTACCAACGCTTGAGTAATTGCCATCACTTGTTCTTCGTTTAAATTAGAATTGATAAGTGCCTGGGTAATCACAGCAGCCTGTTCTGGAGTCAAAACCGTAGAAACTTCCTGAGATAATCTCAGAACCTGTTTTCTATATTGATATTCTTCTTGCGGTTGGTCGGGTTCCATTGGGAATTAAATTTTAAAGACTACAAGATCTTTCTTATCAAAAAAGTTGGTGATTGAGAAGAAATTTAAGCTTTTAATTGTCAGATTTTGACTAAGGTTGACTCATCTTTTCTAAAGCCACTTGTAACGCTTGAGTCAAATTCTCCACCGCTTGACGCCGACTTGCTTTATAATCTGACCATCGTTGAGAAATAGAAATCGGTTCCCCGACGGTCATTTGCACTCGTCGCTTTCCTAAGTAGGGGGTTTTGCAGGGGTTTGCACCTTTGAGTCGGGCAATCATCGTCCAAACAATTGTAGTAATTTCTGCGAAACGCTCATAAGTAGGATTTTCCTGCACGTATTTCCCACTAACAGCAACAAAACTTTCAACTAATCTCATATGCCACATTCGTAGACTGGCTTCTTCTGCTATGCGATTGGCTAATCCTCGTTCGACAGGTGACAACGCTTCCACATCTTTGATATCTTCTCTATAAATATAATCCCATCCGGTTTGTTCGATGCGACGACAACGCTCTGTTAAACTGCCTTTGGGTTTAATCCCAAAGTAACTTTCTGCTACTTGTAAAGCAATATCTAACAGTCTTTGTAACCGCACGGGTAATTCTTCGCTACTCTCTTTGGGGATATGTTGATGGTAATATTGACGATAGAAATTCTCCATCAAATCTAACAAATAATTCCCTAAGTTAATCAGACGGGGATAGAGTGAACTGGGTGTCGCTTGAGAATTAGAAGTCCTTAAACCACAGTCACTTTCCATTTCAGATAAAAGTTGGGCGAGTGCTTCCCAGTTATCTTTAATATAATGATATTGAATGCCTAATGGCACCATGAAAACTTCTTCTGTTCGGTTGGCTTTTTGCAGATCTTCGACACACCAAAACCCCAATTGTGCAATTCCGGGTTCTAGAGGACTAACCCGATAATTATGACCATTTGTGGCACCTTCGGGGGCGGCTGCTATTGGAAAGCGACCATTTACAAATAAATCTCGGGCTGATCTTAACCCTTGACGATCCAGTTTTCCCCGTAATATTGAAGTTCCGCCCAATTTGGGAAATAACCAAGTTACATAGTTTCCCGCCCATAACGGAATACCCCGATCATACATAAAATGAGCATGAATGGGAGGTTTTAAAGAAATTCCTTGTTTTTTTGCCTGTTGGGGAATGTGACGCCACAATAACTGAGAAATCGGTAAAGGATCGTCAGGGTTGGGATGACGAAAGGCTAACATAAACCGAATTTTTTCCTGTTGGAATTGTTGATAGAGTTCAACTAATTGTTCGACGTTTTCGGTTTGAATTTCGGTGATTGGGGTTCGGAAACGTATCCACCAAGGAAATACCCATTGGCAGACTTGCAAAACTCCGGGTTGAAAGTCTGGAGGGATAAATGCTAAGGGGGGTTGTATGTTAATCATTTCATTGGACATTTTTCGGTTTCTCTTGTTATTTTATTTACCCTATTCCTGTTCGGTCTTTTTGTATAGCCTGAAAAAGGGAACAGGGAATAGGGAACAGAGGTAAGATTTTTCGGCTTTTTATCTCTTTTGGGATTTCTGACAAATCATTCCTGATTGTTATCGCTGATTCTGTCTTACTTCCCAATACAAAACCGACTGAATATTCGATCTAAAACAGACTCGGTGACTTCTTCTCCGGTGACTTCTCCTAATGCTTGAATCGCTTCTCTTAAGTCTATTGTCCAAAAATCAAGAGGCAGTTCATTCTCTATTGTTGTTTTCATTTGGTCTAAGGCAATTTTAGCACGAGTAATCGCAGCAGCTTGACGTTGGTTGATGGCAATCTCTAAATTTGAGGCTTGCACGTTTCCCGCGTTAATTGTCGTTAAAATGGCTGTTTCTAATGAGGGAATTCCTTTGTTTAACGCGGCGGCTGTTTTGACTATTAACAATTCTTCTCGGTTGAGTTTGGATTGAACTTGCTGGAGTTTTGACTCTAATTCGTTCTCGGAAACTTGATCAATTTTATTCAGGATTAATATTAAGGGACGATCTTGAACCTGTTGATAAATTTCTTGATCACTGTCTGTCCATCCGGCTTCTGCATCTATGGTTAATAAGACTAAATCCGCAGATTTTGCCACCGTTCGCGATCGCTCTATGCCGATTTTTTCGACTTGATCTTCTGAGTGACGAATTCCAGCCGTATCTAATACTTGCACGGGAATTCCACCAACAACTAATTGTGATTCTACAATATCCCGAGTTGTACCGGGAAGATTAGTCACAATGGCGCGATCGCTTTGACTCCAAGCATTTAATAAACTTGATTTTCCCACATTTGGACGACCCACAATTGCCACCTTTAAACCACTTCTTAAACGCTCACCTTTTTCGGCTGTTTCTATTAGTATTGACAATTCCGCAGAAATATGGTTTACTTGTGATACAATGTCTGGAACGTTTAGTGGCGGTAGGTCTTCCTCGAAGTCAATCCGGGCTTCTATTTCGGCTAAAACATCCAAACAAGCCGCCCGAAATTGGCGAATGGGCGTGGCGAGTTTTCCCTGTAATCCCGCTAAAGCAGCTTGAGATGCCGCTTGAGATTGAGAACCGACCAACTCTGCCACACTTTCGGCTTGAGTCAAGTCTAGACGGCCATTGAGAAACGCCCGCAGTGTAAATTCTCCGGGTTGAGCGAGTCTGGCTCCGGCTTCCAAACAGAGTTGTAGCACCTGTTGAACCGCGATAATTCCGCCATGACAGTGAAATTCCACCACATCTTCGCGGGTATAAGAACGGGGTGCCAACATCAACAAGAGCAAGACTTCATCGATGATTTGTTGAGTTTGGGGATGGCGAATATAGCCGTAGAGAATGCGATGACTTTCCCAGCGTTGACGTCCGGGCGCATCAAACAACAGTTTAGCGATCGCTTGGGCTTGACATCCCGACAGACGCACAATACCAACGCTCCCCTGTTGAGGAACAATCGCTGTTGCGATCGCTGCAATTGTTTCACCGCCTGTCCGAATTTCAGACATGAGCCGCCCATTAAACAAATCTAGTCTTGATTTTACCAGCAAAGATGTATGTTTCCCAGTAGTAACTGATAAAAACCCGCCCTTGATCAGATGAGGGGGCGGTTTGATTTACGGTTGTGGGTGAGATTATTGTTAAGCGAACCGGCCCCGACCTCAGAAAGAAACAATCACAAATCTAAAAACTTAATAGAATTGAAAACAGGTTCAAAACCTCCCGAAGCCTTTAAATTTATTCATTTCGGGGGTAGACCTGAGAACAAAGGAATTGCTAAGATAATCAGCATTATAAGATTAATTGTCCATAATTGTTATCTATGCAACTTGCTTCCCAAAACGATGTTCAGGTTGAGTCTACTCCGCCGACTCAGGCAGAAACCATTATCTTAGATGTAGGTGGAATGAAATGTGCTGGCTGTGTCAACGCCGTTGAACGTCAGCTAACCCAACAAACCGGGGTACTTTCCGCCCGGGTTAATTTAGCGACTGAAGTGGCAACCGTTGAATGTCAAGTTGATCGCGTCAATGCAGAAGAATTAGCCCAAAAATTAACAGCAACAGGGTTTCCGTCTCAACCTCGGAGTGGGAGTAGCAAACGTGCAGAAGCGAGTGCAAGTTTAGCAGAACGTCACCGCCAAGAAGTTCGCCAACAAATTCGTCGAGTCATCACTTGTGGCTTATTAATTTTACTCTCCGGTTTAGGGAATTTACACCATTTTGGGTTCGGACATTTACCGATTTTAAATAATATTTGGTTTCACTGGGGGTTAGCAACGATCGCGTTATTATTTCCCGGTCGAGCTATTATTATAGATGGGATGAGGAGTCTGCTGAGAAATGCGCCGAATATGAATACGCTTGTTGGGTTGGGAACATTAACCGCTTATACAACCAGTTTTGTCGCGTTGTTGTTTCCGCAACTGGGTTGGGAATGTTTCTTTGATGAACCTGTGATGTTGTTAGGGTTTATATTGTTAGGGAAAACATTAGAACAACAAGCCAGACATAGGGCGACAAATGCGCTGCAATCTTTAATCGCTCTACAGCCAACAATAGCCCGTTTAATTCCGCCACCGCAACCGGAACAAGAGCAAAATATTGCCCAAGCTGTAGAAATTCCTGCTGAACAAGTCAGAGTTGGGGAATGGTTACAAGTCTTACCGGGGGAGAAAATTCCCGTTGATGGCGAGATATTTTCCGGGAAAACAACGGTGAATGAATCGATGTTAACAGGTGAGTCTATGCCTGTGGTGAAACAAGTGGGAGATTTCGTTTCAGCCGGAACAATAAATCAGTCTGGTGCGATGATTATTCAAGCCACTCGTACCGCAGAAGAAACAACTTTAGCTCAGATTGTGAGTTTAGTTGAAAATGCCCAAACTCGTAAAGCCCCTATTCAAAATTTAGCGGATCAAGTAGCGGGATATTTTACTTATGGGGTGATGAGTTTGGCGGCGTTAACGTTTCTATTTTGGTACGGAATAGGCACGAAAATATGGCCCGATGTGATTAGCTTTGGCGCGTCAGAAATGGCAACTCAAGCTACACTATTATTAAGCATGAAATTAGCGATTGCGGTTTTAGTGATTGCTTGTCCTTGTGCGTTGGGTTTAGCAACGCCGACTGCTATTTTAGTCGGTTCGAGTATTGGTGCGGAACGAGGATTATTAATTAAAGGCGGCGATATTTTAGAACGGGTTCATCAACTCGATACGATTGTTTTTGATAAGACGGGAACTCTGACAACAGGTCATCCAACGGTAACAGATTGTTTAGCGATCGGTGATCAAAATTCAGATCATATATTACAACTTGCTGCTACCGTTGAACAAGGTTCAAGTCATCCGATTGCGAAAGCGATAATTAACCAAGCCAAACACCAACAATTATCTCTCCTCCCCGCAGAAGATTTTCAAACCGAAGCAGGTTTAGGAGTTTCTGCAAATGTGAACAATCAACGAGTTTGGGTGGGAAACAAATCGGGGTTATCTCAGCAAGGAATTGAGTTTCTTGAAAATACTCCCGATGTTGCTGGAAAAACGGCGGTTTATGTGGCGCTTGAGAAACAGTTAGTTGGTTTAATTGGTGTCAGTGATCCTTTAAAAGAGGATGCCAAATCGACGGTTAAACAGTTGCAAAAAATGGGATTACGAGTGATAATATTAACAGGCGATCGCTCTGATGTTGCTACCTCTATTGCTGAACAATTGGGGTTAGAACCCGAAAATGTCTTGGCAGAAGTGCGACCGGATGGTAAGGTAAAAGCGATTACTGATTTACAACAGCAAGGTCAGCGAGTGGCAATGGTCGGTGATGGGATTAATGATGCGCCTGCACTCGCTCAAGCCGATGTGGGAATTGGGTTACATACGGGAACCGATGTGGCGATGGAAACGGCTGATATTGTATTAATGAGAGACTCGCTGATGGATGTGGTTGAGTCTATTCGTCTGAGTCGTTCAACCTTTAATAAAATTCGCCAAAATCTATTCTGGGCGTTTGGTTATAATACGTTAGGAATTCCTGTCGCTGCGGGTTTGCTATTACCGAGTTTGGGGATTATTCTCAGTCCTGCTGCTGCGGGAGCATTGATGGCGTTTAGTTCGGTGAGTGTTGTGACAAATTCGCTCTTATTGCGGCGTAAATTTTCCTGATATTGAAGTGAGTTTGTTAACCCCTTCTTCTAGAGATTATAGCACAGAAGGGGCTTGATTTCAAGATTAACGTTGTTTTTGTGGAAATAGAATACCGAAACCAAACACTGCAATTAAACCGAATAAAGTAGCGGGTTCGGGGATCGGTTTAGCTACCCAAGTTCCCGATGAATACACTTTATAATAACCGTATTCAGCCTCATCAAAATCTTCGTTGAAGAAATCGTAACTTAAAGCATGAGTCCAAGTTCCCGATCCTTGGGTGCCATTCATTCTGAGGAAATATTCTGCAAAGTAGGGATCGCCAAAAAACCAAGAATCATCGCTGAAAAAAATTCCATAGCGAGAAATCGTTGCATTATTGGGTGATTTGGTTTCTTCATTCCACCAATAATAACCCGCAGAATCTCCTAAACTCCAGTTATATTCTGGCAGATTGGCGTTGAAGCTGTCAAGCCCCGTTTGAACATAGAAACCATCATCAGTATAGAAGTTGTCTGGTACAAAAGTCTCCGTATCGAGATCGTAGCTAAAACTTCCTTCTCCGACTAACTCTCCTGAGTCACCAAAAAAGTCAATTTGCCATTTTTTAATATTAGTCGCTTGTGAGGGTTCTATGGCGATCGCACTGCATACACAAGCAAGACTAACTGTTGTCAGGGTGAGTTGAGAAATATAGTTTTTATTCATTTTTTGATATTGTCATAGCGTTAAAACAGCTTGTTTCTAAAATACATCGCATCTTTCCTCCTTGATCGTAATAACCGGAGACTTTATCAACTCTTTACAGCATTCCTTCACAAAAGAGGAGTGAATGTAAAGCCATCACCCCTCCTGTTAATTTTTATCAACAATCAACCCTGAGTTTAGATTGATATTTTAAGATATATCTACAATGCAATACTTTCTAAAAGTTCCCATTCACGGTTATCAATAATCAGCTTACTAATATAATCAAACATCTGACGACAGTGGTTATTCACTTTTAAGGGGAGTTCTTCATTTTTGATCACGAGTGTCATTTTGGTTTCTGAGTCGGTAGAAGTCGCCGTGTCAAATACAACCTCAACGGTGACTAATTGAGGAACGGGAACTCGTCCAATCACTTCTCGACAAATAATTGAACTCGGGGTTTCATACATCATGTCTAAATTACAAGTTTCTAATATCTCAATTAACATCAGTCGTAACTCTTCAATGGGAGTAGCAATCACGAAAAAACCAGTGTAGCGAGCCATACAAAACTCCAGACTTTTTTAACAATAAACAAATGGATTCAGTGGGATTAACGTTGTCAAAAGGCTTGCTCTAAATTGAGAGTGAGGAACTTTTTTTCATCTCGTTAAAATTCTGATCATCAGATGAAAGGGTTTCAGCTAGCTCGTTGGATATAAAATGATATTAGCCAGTTAATGCGGAACTTTTTATGTCCAAACAAAGTTGAGTAAATAACTTACTCTAGCTCTGTCTCACCGATTGAAAGTTTGAGCTTTACTGCTTTGCGGCTAGGCTACTAGAATTGTTCTTCAAATCATTTCTCCCAATATCAGAGCATTTTTTTTCAAATCTCCGAAGATGAATGATTTGATCCCCACAGAGGCTGAACAGATGCCTCCCTTAACCCTCAAAAATCTTGATCACTCTATCAATCCGTCTGCAAAATCTATTGTGTGAATTATATCAAAGTCTAGCCGTTTTCTTCTGTGGGTCAGGTAAAATAGCTAGCTTAGATTTAAACAGGGTGAGCGAGTTATACTAGAGGACAACAAAAACAAGTATCAAGAAGGCCTTGAACCTGAGAAAATAACTTCAGGTTTAGCAAAAACAGTCAATGGACGGAAAATTAATTGTATTTGAAGGGATCGAAGGTGGCGGGAAAACAACCCAGATCCAACAAACTTGTGATTGGTTACAGAAGCACCTGGGATCATCTGCACCTGCAATCTTGACAACGAAGGAACCAGGAGGAACGGCTTTAGGGCGATCGCTGCGGAAAATTCTACTCGATAGCCGTCTCGAAGAACCCATCGCCTCCCAAGCTGAATTGTTGCTGTTTGCAGCCGATCGCGCCCAACACGTGGAAACTTTTCTCAAACCGCATCTCGAACAAGGCGCAATTATCCTCTGCGATCGCTTTACCGATTCTACCATCGCCTATCAAGGTTATGGTCGGGGTTTGGATCAAGATTTAATTGTACAACTCAATCAGATTGCGACAGGAGGTTTACAAAGTGATTTAACCTTGTGGTTCGATCTCGAGGTTGAAAAAGGGCTAGCGCGTACTCAAACCCGAGGTGAGATGGATCGGATGGAACAAGCAGATTTAGCGTTTCATCAACGAGTTAATCAAGGGTTTTGTGAATTGGCCTCTCAAGCAGGCGATCGCATCATCCGCATTGATGCCCATCTTAGTTTAGAACAAGTCAGCGAAAAAATCCAGAGGGTTTTGAGTGAACACTTAAAACAATGGGGATTTCTCCTAAAATCATGACTTCAGAAAATGCCTTTTCTCCTCTAATCTCCCAAAAAAAAGCGGTTGAGTTGCTAACTCAAACCGTTCTCCAAAATCGCATTGCACCTGCTTACTTATTTGTCGGCAGTTCAGGAATTGGGCGGAGTTTAGCGGCTCGTTGTTTTATAGAGTTTTTATTTGGTCATACGAGTACAAAACCCCTCAATTCTCAACAGCTAAGACATCGCATTCATCTGGGAAATCATCCCGATTTACTCTGGGTTGAACCGACTTATTTACATCAAGGAAAACGTCTCTCCGCCCAAGAAGCAGCAGAAGCTGGAATCAAACGTCGTTCCCCGCCTCAAATTCGCTTAGAACAAGTTCGAGAAATCGGTCAATTTTTGAGTCGTCCGCCCTTAGAAGCCAGTCGTTTAATTGTGGTATTAGAACAAGCGGAAACAATGGCAGAAGGGGCGGCTAATGGGCTACTCAAAACCTTAGAAGAACCGGGGAATGCTACAATAATTTTAATCGCCCCAGGAGTCGATTCATTGTTATCAACCTTAGTCTCCCGTTGTGCAAAAATCCCCTTTTATCGGTTAGATGAACAAGCCATGAAACAGGTGTTAAAAACCGAGAGACAGGAAGAAATATTAAATCATCCTGAAATCATCGCCATGTCTCAAGGAAGTCCGGGTGAAGCAATCGTTTGTTGGCAACAATTACAAGCGATGTCACCGGAGTTTTTAGACAGCGTTAAACAACCGCCTAAAACTCTCTATGATGCTTTGATTTTAGCGAAAGAAATCAGCCAGACATTAGAGATAGAAGCACAACTTTGGTTAATAGATTATTTACAACATTGTTATTGGCAACAGCAACAAAAAACCGGAAAAATTCATCCTTTATTGTTCCAAAAGTTAGAAAAAGCGCGACAATCTTTATTGAGTTTTGTCCAACCCCGATTAGTTTGGGAATGCACATTTTTGGCTTTTTGTCAAACTTAGGAAAGGGTGAAAGAAAAACCACAAAGATACCAAGACACGAAGATTTTCTCCTGGTATTCTCTGTGTCGAGCGTGGTTTATTTTATCGTTCTTCTGCGGGGGGAGTAAAGCGAATTTCAATCCGGCGTCGGTTGGGATCTTCTTGTCGATTTGGGGGTGCATAGTTTCCCGATGTATCATAGAGTTGCGCCGCAGAATAGGCTTTAAATTTTAAGCCTAATGCTTGCAATTCTTGGTTTTCTTGCAGTTTTTTAACGACTGCTAACGCTCGCATTAACCCTAAGTCAGCATTAGAACCCGGTATTAATTGATTGAAAGATTCATTTCCTTGGATAATTTGTTCTAAGTTCCCGTCTAAATTGCTATAATTTCCACTATTAATTTGACCATCTGTATGTCCGATAACCTCAATAAGATATCCTTGATAATCTTGAGAAAGTGTTTTGATTTGTGCAATTAACTCGTTTTCAACAAATTGATTCAACGGTTCGGATAATTCAGCACTTCCTGACTCAAATCTGCGTTCAGTCGAATCTCTTAAAACAATAATTGGTGGAGATTTTAAGCGTTCTATTTCTTGATTCAGTTCAGTAATTCGGCTACTGCGTTGTTGTAATTCGCCTCTCATTCGGGCGATTTCTCCTTCTAAGTTATTCACCCGATTTGAACGTTGTTGTAATTCCCGTTCAAGCTGTTCGGAACGAGAGGCGTTGGCTTCAGAAACCGATTGCACAAAAACCGATTTAATAATGGCTAAAATTAAAAATAAACTCAAAATCATAAAAGCATTTGACATTAAATCGGTAAATGCTGGCCAAACATTTAATTCTTCTTCTTCTGTTTTGAAACGAGAATGACGCATTTGAAATTTTCCTCATTGATTTTATATTTTGAAGTTTTAACAGCCTTATGGGGTATAAATCCCCAACCAATTGATTCTGACTCCTGATTCGGTGTCTCCTGACTCCTTCTTCAACTTCAATTCACAGTTTAGGATTGTTAGTGGTAGAATGAATTGTCCCTTGAGTGAGGCGATCGCCCAGTTGATCAAGTCCTGAACGAAGCGTTTCTGTATACCGTTCAATTGCAGTTACCAGTTTAGTTAACTCACTTTGAATGTCTTCTAAACTTTCGGTGCGTGTTACCATTCGTCGTTGTAAAATATCTAAAGTATTCATCGCCAGTTGGAAGCCTTGAGTCGCATTTTGAAGCTGTTGAGTCATCTCTCCTAAAGACTGTTGATTGATGCGGTGAACTTCCATTAACTCTTGGGAGGTTTGAGAACTTTGATTCATTTGTTCCCCTATTTTAATTAACCGTTTGCTATAATTTTGTAGCTCAATCATCGCTACATCAACGGATTGAACAGAAGCGGCTAAACTGGTAGCAGATTGAGAAAAACCGCGTTGAGTATTTGCCAGATTTGTGCTTGCACTCGAAAGAGTTTGGGGAAACTGGCTGCGTTCAAAGACTTGTGCAGCTTCCATAAACCGATCTGTTGTCTGTTGAAAATTCTGGGAACTTTGAATCACTTGATTAGAGGCTTCTATTAATCGACTATAGACTTGTTCTGAGAGTTGATTAGTTTTGATTTGTGCGGCGGAAACTTCTTGAATTTTGTCTTGCAGTGCGGATTCTATAGACGTTTGAATACTGCGACTAAATTGATGTAAAAACTGCTCAAAAGTATTGACCATTCCCTGAACAACTCTATCGAGATGGGTTTCTCCTTTGAGACTCGGTTGGTAGATATTATCGAGATAATCTTCTAACGCACTCAACAGTTTATTTTTAGCTAAATTTGTATTAAACATAAAGTTAACAATCGTCAGAAAGGCACTAAATAAAATAGCCGTTAAACTGGTAATAAAAGCAATCCCCATCCCTTGTAGCGGTTGTTGAATTTCTTGTAATAAACTGGTAATATCCGTTCCACTGGTTGCACTCACGGCTTGACTCAAAGCCGCTAAATTTATCGTAATTCCGACAAAGGTTCCTAATAATCCAAACGATAATAATAAATTGGGTAAAATCCGAGTGAAATGGTCAACTTGTTCGCAGGAAATGAAGAAAACGCGCTCTAAACTGTAAATATGATCAATTAATGCACCTGTATTCACCTGTTCTAACTCGCGTCTGGCTTGTGCTAAACGGCTTTCTAACTCCTGTACCAATCTGGGTTTACTTCCTGAAACTTTCCCGTAAATTAATCGCCAAACTTGATTTCCTTGACTGGTCAGATAATAGTGAAG
This sequence comes from Limnoraphis robusta CS-951, assembly GCF_000972705.2. The sequence goes on from NZ_LATL02000138.1 coordinate 16,758, forward strand.
TACCATTCGTAAGAAGACCGAAACGATAGCGGGAACAATCACTAAAGCAACAATCAGGATAATTAAATAATCCGGGATGATAGACAACATGGCAATGACGGTGAGATGGGGTCAGCCGTAGAGGCTATATTCTATTTTGACATCCTCTCCGTCGTAAACAACGGAGATTCCAAACATCACTATTTGGGCTTCCTCTTTCTATGAGTTGACTTACAAGGGTTGGGTTTCCCCGCCCAAGCAGAGATCAGTCTCTCGGGAGGCGTTAATTTCCATCTGCCCGACGGTATTTTCAAAACAGATATTAAGCGGAAAAACGGATTAAGCTACGTGTGAGAAGCCTAGATTTATGCGTTTTACAGTCAAGTTAATCCGTTAATCTATTTCTTATCCGTTTCTTGATTTGATAACTGTTTAAGTGCAGATTTTAGAATGTTTTTGGCGGCATTTTCATCTCGGTTGGATGTGTATCCGCAGTGAGGGCATTTATGAGTTCTCGTACTGAGAGTTTTCACAACCTTTTCACCGCAATTTGAGCAGTTTTGAGACGTGTATGCGGGTTCAACGGCAATCACCGGAACCCCATAAATCCTCCCAAAATACTCCAACCATTCTCTAAATCTGTACCAAGCAGCATCATTAATTGATTTAGCTAAATGATGATTTTTAACCAAATTGCGTATCCGTAGGTTTTCAATCGCTACCAAGTCGTTAGACTGTATGACGTGTCGCAGCTCATTTACAAACCCAATCATTACGCCTGCGTGAAACTCTTAGATACGCTTTCCCTAACCGATTTCTGGCTTTTGTACGGTTTTGACTTCCCTTTTTTGTTCTCGATAACCGACGTTGCAGCTTTTTAATGCGCTGTTCGTCTTTCCTGAAAAATCTTGGGTTTTCTATTTGATTGCCACAAGAATCGGTGTAGAAATGGTTAAGACCTACATCTAGCCCAGTTATTTTTCCTGTTAGTTCTTTATTTTCCTCTCTGGTATGATCGATTAAAAATTGAGCATAATACCCATCATGTCTTCTAATCACTCTCACTCGTTTGATTTGTTGGAGTTGATAGAAGTGGAGATTTCGACTGCCCCAAAGTTTAAATGTACCTGCTTGAAACTTGTCAGTAAACGTTAAATAGCGTCTATCCTCTGAAAGTTTCCATCCCGATGTTTTGTATTCAACAGATGCTCTAACTTGATATTTTTTAAACTTGGGAAATCCTTTTCTACCAGGTATTTTTTGCCGACAATTTTGATAAAATCGTTCAATTTAAAACAGATAGGATAAGGATTTAACGGATTAAGCTATCTGTGAGATGCCAAGATCTATGCGTTTTACAGTTAAGTTAATCCGTTCTTCCGCTTCTCTATCCGTTTTTAAATGGATGCCCATGCTCTTTCTGCGTGTGCTTGTCGAGCCATAGAGTTGAGTTGGTTTACCCAGGGAAAACTCGGGTTGTCTGACAGCAGTTTGCAGTAGGCATAAGCATCGTTGCGGCTTTTAACTTGACCATTTATCCATGCTTTGATGATGCTGTTACGAACAAACCTACCAGTACGGATAGCTTCGTCTAGCTTTCTGTACTGGTATTGGGTTCCTTGCAGCTTCATTTCATACACAAGCATAGATTATCGGCATCGAGCCACGATAAACTTATGTTAGCATAAAATAATCCGTCGTGAACGACCTTGCTCTAAACCTGCTTCTCTTGGTAATCATCGTAAAATCTCAATCAGGAGATTGTCAGCCAATTAATAACGTCCGACAATTTTTAACCCATCTTTGAAATGAGCAACTGTGGTTACAACGGCGACACAAAAGTAAAAAATACGAATTCCCCAAAAACAAATTCCCATTAACCAAGTGACAACGGTTGGCGGAATACCACTGACTTTTACAAATCTAGAGTTGACTTGTTTTTCCAGTTTGGTTAAATCTTCCATTTGAGAAGCTTTCGTCGGAATCATGGGAAACTGACCCGTGTAGAGATAAAATCCAAATACACCCGGATGATTCACCCGACTTTCTAAAAAAGAGTCTCCTAGACTAATCGCAGCACTTTGGGAAATTTGATCTTCTGTAGAAATATCTTCAATCCACAGATTGTATCTAACATATTGAGGAATCGCTAAAATCAGAGGAACAAGAATCACTAAAAATGCAGCACTAATTTTTCGACCCGCCTGAGAAGGAAGTAAAGCCGTCGCTAAACCAAACCCCATCCCGACAACCGCAAAAACCAATAAATTTAACAAATCGATTAGCTCTAGTCCTCGGAGTAAATCACCAAATATAAAGATGGGATATAAATATCGATGAGCTAAAGTGAGTGCAATAATTTTAATGGCAATTGCAATCCCAAATAGAATCGCTCCACAAGCCACATAGCCTAAAGCACTAATGATGTATAGACCGACACGCCCTAGTTGGTGAATCAACTGCATGGAACTACGAGCGAATTGAGGATTTAGAGGAGGAATGAGAAAATTCTAGTTGGGTTGATTGAACGATTTGCAGGATTTGATCTCGTTGGGGAAACGCTTCACCCTCTACACTGAGCCAAAGCAGGTATTCAATGTTACCTGCGGGGCCTTGGAGGGGTGATCCGGTTAAACCCCGGTATTTCCATCCGAGTGTTTCTGCTGCACAATTGACTTCAAAAATGGCATTGGCTTGATCAACCGGATCACGCACAACTCCCTTTTTGCCAACTCGTCCCTTCCCGACTTCAAATTGGGGCTTGACTAACAGTACGCTTTCACAAGGCGGTTGCAGAAGATGCCAGAGCGCGGGAAGAATCTTGGTTAAAGAAATAAAGGACACATCAACAACTGCCAAATCCGCGTAGCTTTTCTTAGTATCTAGTTCGATGGGATTTTCCGCAAGGGGAGAAACAGATAAATCACCAGCATTATACAATTGCTCAGGAGTCAGATAGCGTAGATTCGTGCGTTCTAGCAGAATAACTCGCGGATCATTACGCAGCCGCCAGTCTACCTGTCCATAACCGACATCAATCCCATAAACCTGCTTGGCGCCTGCTTGTAGAAGACAGTCTGTAAAGCCTCCGGTAGAGATACCGCCATCAATACAGATGCGTCCGGCAACGTTGAGTTTAAAATAATCTATTGCTTTGCTGAGTTTTTCTCCGCCCCGAGAGACAAAAGGCGATCGGTGTTTAACTTGGATCTGGGCTTGGGTGTCTATCTCAGTACCCGGCTTGTCAATCACCTGCTGATTAACCATCACCTCTCCAGCCCGAATCAAGCGCTGGGCCAATTGTCGGGAAGAACACAAGTTGCGTTCAATCAAGAGGGAATCGAGCCGTTGTTTTGCCAAGAGAGGGGTTTGAGAGAGATCTCTAAGAATTAACGTGATTGATTCTAGCACAATAGTTCGAGCAAATCGCCGCTATGACCAATCACAAATAGGGGTGAGCAAAAATTCACCCCCAATGATTGAACCCAATTGACATACTCCCCATTTCTAAAGAAAGGGGATTCTCCAAGCCTCACGGCTTTGGATTACTGATTCATTGACAACCCTTACAGCAAGCTAGTTTCCTGACCTACTCTTTGAGGGGTTCGTCTCCCCAGTCGTTCATCCCATTTCAGAGATAGTTTCGGTATGCCCTACCGTACTTGAGAAAAAA
>NZ_LATL02000139.1 GCF_000972705.2 Limnoraphis robusta CS-951
TAGCGTCCCAGGCTTTCTCTGTAAATTTGCTCTCATCAGTCGGTTGCATCTTGCGGTTTCAGATTTTGGGTTGGGAATTTGAGCGGACACTTTTAGGGTAGAAGCAGGAAAATCTTGTTCTAAGGTGTGCTGCTGTTCGTTCTCCTACTTCTACGTTTTTTGATTAACTTGCAGCAGTTGCGGTTTCTTTCTCGCTGCTGCTTCCTTGGGTACCGAGTTGAATTAGTTCTATTTTATAGCCATCGGGATCTTGTACGAAGGCAATCACGGTAGAACCATGTTTCATCGGGCCGGGTTCACGGGTTACTTTAGCACCTGATGCTTTAATTTGCTCACAAGTGGTGTAGATATCGTCTACTCCGAGAGCAATGTGGCCGTATCCATCCCCGATCTCGTAATGATCTACGCCCCAATTGTAGGTTAACTCAATAACAGCCTGATCGGCTTCCTCTCCATAACCGACGAAGGCTAGGGTGAATTCTCCTCCCGGATAATCTTTCTGGCGTAGGAGCTTCATTCCGAGAATATCACAATAAAACTTCTTAGATTCTTCTAGGTTGCCGACTCGCAGCATTGTATGTAACAGTCTCATTGCTGATGTTGACCTCTTGTTAGTGTACCCTCATTGTTTATTTTAAAAGGATGTTCGCTACTTAGGCCGAGATTGGGCTGAAAAATGCGTTGACCTGACATCGATTTCCAGGATATTTCCACCAATAGTTATCTGCTATCGCTTCACGGTTTGTTACTTTGTTTAACGAACAAGTTCTTGAAATTTTTGCGGTTTTGTGGTATAAACCCCGGAAAACTTTTAAAGATGGGCTTGGGGGAATATCCGTATTTTTGGGGGTTACTCAGTTTATCATAGGTTCATTTTAATTTCTGTAACTCTATCCTAGCAATNGGATATTTCCACCAATAGTTATCTGCTATCGCTTCACGGTTTGTTACTTTGTTTAACGAACAAGTTCTTGAAATTTTTGCGGTTTTGTGGTATAAACCCCGGAAAACTTTTAAAGATGGGCTTGGGGGAATATCCGTATTTTTGGGGGTTACTCAGTTTATCATAGGTTCATTTTAATTTCTGTAACTCTATCCTAGCAATTTCAGAAAAGGGTGCTTAAATTGTAATAGGGACTACAAAAAACCGAGATGCAAGCCTGTACATCCGGTTTGAAGCTTGACTGTCCCCCCGGAATTCATTTCAGTTTGAGTCAAGAAGCACCGCCAAGCTTATACCTGTGAGACGAAAAGTTCCCACTTCACCCTTCTAAGGTTTATAAATTTTTTTTGCTGGGCTATGAATAAACTTACATCAACGTTGGAACCCTTGACACCAGAAGATGTCACTCGCTTAACCGGAATTGATACCCCTGTAGTCGAAAAAATTTTTAATGCGATTAGTGATTTTACAACGGGAGATTATCGCAAAATTCGACGCGCTGAAGAACAAGGAATAAAAGACGCGAGAATAGAACTTCTCAACACTTTTATGAATAAAATGTCAGGCTATCAGGGTGAGATTTATCGAGGAATGTCATTCACTGAAAAGTCGATTAAAACTTTTCTAGAAAAGATCCAGCAGCCTGAAGGTTATACTTTAGAAGCGATGGCTAGCTTTACGTTTAGTCTGAATGTTGCTGAAAATTATTCAGGTTCTTGCTATTCAGTTGTACTGAGAGTTAAAGGGAATCGTTCGGGTGTGGCTATTTGTAATTTTTCCGCTATGTATGCTGAATGTGAAGTTTTAGTTCCCAAAGGAACTCGATACAAAGTCGTTAATCTTCCTGACAAAATTGAACCGGGTAAAATTAATTATATTGACCTTCAGGAAGTTTAAAATCATCAACTTAGTGATCGGGGTTCAGCCTCTGAGGGCGGGTTTATTCAGGTTCTTTATGAGAGACATAGATCTTTGTTGAACCCGCCCCTACAGTTTATTCAATCAATGGTCAAACCACACCTCGACACATTCTAACATTTGATTAAATTTAAAAATTCACTTCTCCGACACAAAGGCTCGCTCTTTGTGTCCTTGTGTCTTAGTGGTTTTTCTTCAAAACATTCTAACATTTGATTAAATTTAAAAATTCACTTCTCCGACACAAAGGCTCGCTCTTTGTGTCCTTGTGTCTTAGTAGTTTTTCTTCAAAAAATAGACCCGATAAAAATAATACTTTCTGTAGGCTTTAAAATTTTCAGCAGAAAAGCTTTTACAAAAGGGACTTTCAGGGGTAAACTGAAAGACTTAGATTCATCTTACCATGCGCCCGGTTTCATGCAANGTTTTTCTTCAAAAAATAGACCCGATAAAAATAATACTTTCTGTAGGCTTTAAAATTTTCAGCAGAAAAGCTTTTACAAAAGGGACTTTCAGGGGTAAACTGAAAGACTTAGATTCATCTTACCATGCGCCCGGTTTCATGCAACTGATTGACTGGTTAATTGTCTTGCTGTATCTCATCGTAACAATGGCGATGGGGTTGTATTTGTCTCGTAAAGGTTCCAAAAGCCTCGCTGATTTTTTCGTTTCCGGGCGATCGCTTCCCTGGTGGTTAGCCGGAATTAGTATGGCGGCGACAACGTTTTCAATTGATACGCCTCTCTATATTACTGGAATTGTCGCCAACCGAGGCATTGCAGGAAACTGGGAATGGTGGACGTTTGGCATTTCTCACGTCATTATGGTGTACGTTTTCGCCCGGATGTGGCGACGTTCAGAAGTTCTCACCGATGCCGAATTAACCGAAATACGTTATGGTGGTAAAATGGGGGCAATTTTACGGGGTGTAAAAGCATTTATTTTTGCAGTTCCGATTAATTGCATTGCCATTGGTTACGCCATGTTAGCGATGGTAAAAGTCGTAGAAGCATTAAATATTTGGCAAGCTTTGGGGATTGACGCAACAGAAACTAATCTGAAACTTTTAAGTGTAATTGGAGTCAGTATTTTTGTTTTATTTTATGCTGGTTTAGCGGGTCTTTGGGGCGTTGTAACCACAGATTTCTTTCAGTTTTTTCTAGCCTTATTGGGTGCGATTATTGTTGCCTTTTTTGCCGTTAATAGTGTGGGCGGAATTCAGGAGTTGGTCATAAAAGTTCCCCTCGCTTCTCCAGACAAAGATATATTATCTTTACTTCCGATTTCGGTGGGCGGTGAAAATGGATTTCTCGCCTTTAGCAAAACAGCCGGAATTTCAGCAAGTACCTTTTTTGCTTATATTTTTATTCAATGGTGGTCATGGCGACGCAGTGATGGGGGCGGTGAATTTGTCCAACGATTTGCAGCAGCAAAAACGGAAGCAGAAGCCGAAAAAGCCGCCTGGACGTTTAATATTATGAACTATGTGATTAGAACTTGGCCTTGGATTTTGGTCGCCTTAGCTTCAATTGTTCTTTATCCAAATTTAGAAGATAAAGAGTTAGGTTATCCCCAATTAATGCTGGATTTTCTGCCACCGGGAATTTTAGGGTTAGTTGTGGCTTCGTTGTTAGCGGCGTTTATGAGTACGGTTTCAACTTCGATTAATTGGGGGGCTTCTTTTATTACGAATGACCTTTATCTACGTTTTATTAAACCTGATGCCTCTCAAACTCAACTGGTTTTCATGGGGAGGTTGTCTTCAGTTTTAGTCACCGCTTTGGGGGCAGGTGCGGCATTTTTAGCAACGGATGTTGCGACGGTTTTTCGGTTGGTGATTGCGATAGGTACGGGTTCGGGATTAATTTTAATGTTACGGTGGTTTTGGTGGCGAATTAATGCAGCAGCAGAATTAACCGCAATTGTAGCCAGTTTTTTTGTAGGAATGGCGACGAGTTTAGTCCCCATTTTTAAGATCGAAGATTTTGGCTTGCGGATTATGTTTATTACCGCTTGTGTAACTGTTTTGTGGGTGACGGTTTTGCTGTTGACTTCACCGGAATCAGAAGAAACTTTAGAAACATTTTATCGGCTTGTCAGACCCGGTGGGCCGGGATGGAAACAACAACGCCTGAAAACCGGGTTAACTCCGGTTCAAGATTTGGGGCGGGATTTACAAAAAGCGATCGCGGCTATTGTATTATTATTAGGAGCCTTATTGACGGTTGGTGGTTTTTTGTTGTTGCAAGAAACGTTCGGTTGGGTTTGTCTCATTTTGACGGTTGGGGGCGGCGTGGCTTTGCGTCAATTGAGTAAAAGCCGAGTGTTACCCATGCCCAGGCCAGGACTCGATGACGAAGATCTCGAAGATTATCAGTAGAAATCTAGACACAAAATAGATTACAATTAGATTGGAATTTTCTAGCTGAAGTTGAAAATCCTATGGCTATTTTTCGTCAATATATTGCACCCTTGATTGTCGTTTTAATTTTTCTATTGGCTCTGGTTGCGGTGAGTGCGCGTATTTTTTTACCCGGGGATCTAGCTGCACCTGCACCCATTGGAGAAGTCAGTCCGACGGGTGAACAAGCTCAAGTTTTTCTCAGTAATATTCGTGTCTGATTGGTCAATTCCGGGTTATCGATTACGTTTGGGTTCTCGTTTGGATCGGGCGTTGCTGTTGAAGTTTATGAACCGCACCTATCGAGAACTTCATCCAGAGCGCAACTTTAGCCATTTAGCGGATACCATTGAGCAGTATTTTAGCAATCAAACGCCTCTGTGGTGGGTAGAAGTTGCAGGCGAAGAATATTCTCTGGAAACAAACAGTCCTTTTCCCCCTTTACAACCGATTTCTCCGATTGCTTGTTTATGGATGGGAAATGCCATTGATCAGTTACAGGGTGAACGCATTGCTCATATTTTTCTACTGTATGTTCATCCTGACCACCGACGTCGTAGGATAGGTTCAGCTTTGATGAATCATGCAGAAAACTGGGCAAAACAACGAGGTGATCAGCAGATTAGCTTGCAAGTTTTCTCCCACAATCAACCTGCACTGAATCTTTATCAGAAACTTGGCTATCAAACTCAGTCCATTTCTATGTATAAGTCCTTATCCAATCTCGAAACATGAAACAAATCTGCGATCGCCTGCTAAGATGTCACCCTGATGCTGTAAATTAATGCTATGGAGGATGATGAGTTAAGTGTAATTCATAGCCCGCAAGCATGGGAAAGCCCACTGGATCATCTGGAGACATCAGAAACTCCCCAACCCGATCCAGAGGAGATGTTGCCGTTACTCGAATCACCGGAACCGCAACGCCGAATGATTGCAGCACGGGCATTTTGTGAGATTCAAGACAGGCGGGCTGTTAAGCCGTTAATTGATTTGTTGGCAGAAGCCTGTCCCTTAATTCGAGTCAGTGCAGCTTATGCCTTGGGACGAAACCCCAGTCCAGAAGCAGTAGAACCGTTGATCAAACAACTTGAACAAGACTGGAATGGTTATGTTCGCAAAGGGGTTGTTTGGGCGTTGGGAAATTGTCAGGATCAACGGGCTTTAATTCCGTTGGTGGATGCGTTAAAAACCGATATTCCGGCGGTGCGGTTGTGGGCCGCTAGTTCTTTGGGTCAAATGGCAAAAGTCGGGTATGATGTTGTCGTGCGGGCAGTTCCACCTGTAATTGAAGGACTGATCCGGGATGAAGTGGCGGCGGTTCGCAGTAATTGTGATTGGGCGTTAGGCCAGCTGTGCCGCGTATGGCCGTCTAATGTTGTCCAGTANGTTTGGGCGTTGGGAAATTGTCAGGATCAACGGGCTTTAATTCCGTTGGTGGATGCGTTAAAAACCGATATTCCGGCGGTGCGGTTGTGGGCCGCTAGTTCTTTGGGTCAAATGGCAAAAGTCGGGTATGATGTTGTCGTGCGGGCAGTTCCACCTGTAATTGAAGGACTGATCCGGGATGAAGTGGCGGCGGTTCGCAGTAATTGTGCTTGGGCGTTAGGTCAGTTGTGTCGAGAAATGCCTTCTAATGTCGTCTATGCAGGGGCGATCGATGGCTTAATTGAAGCCTTAGAAGAAGATCAAGATATGGGCGTGCGAGAAGATGCAAAATCTTCGTTATTGCGAGTCGGTGATCCGCGTGGGTTACAGATTATTGAGGAGTTACAACGGGACGGTTTATTGTAGTTTTCTAATCACTCGCTTTGCCAATTTGAGTAAAACCAGGAACAATATAGCGTGAACGCCTAGAGTGTAATCAATCAATATTCATGAACTTAAATACCATTACGATTTCTGCGGAAACCAACAACCCCGAAGGTTTAATTGTATTTCTGCATGGTTGGGGTGCGAATGCAGAAGATTTAGCTTCGTTAACGCCTTTGCTGAGACTAACCCAATATCAGTTTATCTTCCCCGACGCACCCTTTCCCCATCCACAAGTTCCGCTTGGACGGGCTTGGTATAGCCTAGAAACCCAGGAATACAAAGGACTCGATCAAAGTCGCCAAACCCTGATCGACTGGTTAACCTCCCTAGAAGCCACCACAGGTATTCCTGCGAGTCGGACAATTTTAGGCGGTTTTTCGCAAGGGGGGGCGATGACGATGGATGTGGGGCGAGAGTTAGGCTTGGCGGGATTAATTGTGTTGAGTGGCTATCTGCATTTTTCACCGGAACCTGTGAGTGGTTCTTTCCCTCCGATGTTAATTGTACATGGTCGCCTGGATCGAGTTGTGCCGTTGACTGCTGCTATCAGAGCTAGAGATCGTTTTCAGGAACTCGGAGCAGATATACAGTATCACGAATTCGATATGGCTCACGAAATTCGTCCGGAAGTTTTAAGTTTAATACGAAGTTTTGTTGTGGAGGTGATGTCGAAATCGGCTTAAAACCTTACACTATAAAAAGGGAGTCTGATGTGAGATTTACCCACACAAAGGCTCAAAGCAAATGCGATTTACCGGAGGTGGCTACAGATGGAAACGTTGACTCGATCCTCACCCCAAATTTCCACTCTGACTGTGGAAGATGTTGCAGAGTTGGCTGCACGTTTGGAAACTGATGACTATGGTAATCCATTTGATGGGCTCAATGATTGGCATTTGCTACGAGCGATCGCATTTCAGCGTCCAGAGTTAGCTGAACCTTATCTCTATCTACTCGATATGGAGACATACGACGAGGCGTAATCATCTTTCAAGATGATCTGCAATGGGATTAATACGGGGTTCACAGCATGGGCTGTAACCCTATTTTAATTGAAGAAGGCAAGAGGGAATAGGCAATCTTGCAGAAGCAAGAAGGCAGAAGTCAAAAGTTAAAAGTTAAAAGTTAAAACGGAATTCGGAACTCCTGAACTTCTAAACTTCTATAAGTATTTTAGCTTTTATGTTTTTAAGATAGAAGATGAAACCTATTTTACCTTCTCTGTTTGAAAAACGAATTTTAATCGCAGTGAGTGGGGGAATTGCGGCTTATAAAATTTGTGAGGTGATTTCTACTTTGGCGAAAGCGGGAGCGGAAGTTCGAGCGATTTTAACCGACTCAGCCCAACAATTTATTACGCCTTTAACTTTAGCAACGCTTTCTCGTCATCAAGCCTACACCGATGCAGATTTTTGGCAACCGACTCATGGGCGTCCGCTACATATTCAGTTAGGAGAATGGGCGGAATTATTGGTGATTGCGCCTTTAACGGCAAATACGTTAGCAAAAATTGCCACAGGAATGGCGGATAATCTATTAACAAATACACTCTTGGCATCGAGTTGTCCGGTGTTGTTGGTTCCGGCGATGAACCGTCAGATGTGGAAGCAGAATATTGTTCAGCACAATTGGCAACAGGTTCTCAGCGATCAGCGTTTTCACGGTATTAGTCCGGCTTCTGGGATATTGGCTTGTGATCTTCCTTTAAATGAAAGCGAAGGCTGGGAAATTGGCTCAGGACGCATGGCGGAACCGAAGCAAATTCTCGCTCATCTTGAGTCGTTGCTGCATACTGGGGGAAAACGCGATTTACTCGGAAAGCGGGTGTTAGTGAGTGCAGGAGGCACCCGAGAACATCTAGATCCGGTGAGGTTTATTGGCAACCCTTCAACGGGTAAAATGGGGTTGGCGGTTGCTGAAGCGGCAGTTCATCGAGGGGCGACGGTAACGTTGGTACACGCGCCGATGAATACGGAGTTAGTCGCCCAGTTGCCGGATGTAGAATTAGTCAGTGTGACGAGCGCTGAACAGATGTATCAAGCGATGTTGCAGCGTTTCCCCGAAGCGGATATTACCGTGATGGTGGCGGCTGTGGGGGATGTTCAGCCTGGGGAATACCACGAGGAGAAGCTTGCTAAACAGGATTTACCCACAGTTCTCCCATTAAAGCAATGTACAGACATTTTAGCAGAATTGGGTAAAATAAAGCAACCCCCTCAATTTTTAGTGGGATTTGCGGCACAAACGGGGGATATTTTAACGCCTGCCTTGCGAAAATTAGAAGCGAAGAATTTAGATATTATTGTTGCAAATCCGGTTGATCAAGCTAATGCGGGGTTTGGCAGTGATACGAATATAGCGACATTAATTAATCGGGCAGGAAAGCAGATAGATATTGGGGGATGTAGTAAGTTAAAATTGGCTCATCATTTATTTGATTTTATCGAAATGGGTAAAAAATAGAGGGAACAGTAATCAGTTTTGTAGGGGCGGGTTCCGACTTAATTTATGTTTTCCTAGAAACAAGTTAAATAAACCCGCCCCGGAGTCAGAAGAAGGCGCGAATTTGTAGGGGCGGGTTCCGACTTAATTTATGTTTTCCTAGAAACAACTTAAATAAACCCGCCCCTTATTCTGAGGAGGGGGCGAGTTTATTTAGGTTATTTTGTGGGTAACAGACATGATTACAGAACCCGCCCCGAAGTCAGAAGAAGGCGCGAATTTGTAGGGGCGGGTTCCGACCTAATTTATGTTTTCCTAGAAACAAGTTACATAAACCCGCCCCTTATTCTGAGGAGGGGGCGGGTTTAGAACAGTTTTCTGTTAGAATTCAAGGTTAACTCAGAACCCGCCCCTACAACTAATTGTCGTTATTTTTAGAGGAACTTCGCAGTTGGGAGTGATGACCATTACCATCATTATGAGAACTCTCTTCCTCGTGATGCCAAAGAAGACGTTGAGGCATTCCAATGGCAATTCCTTCGCGATCAAAAGCTAACTTAATTCTGAGGCGAAATTCTCGTCCAACCGCCCATTGTTGAATGGGTTGAGTTTTAATCCAAACTTGAATTAAAATCCCATTGTGCGTAATTCCATCTACCCCTAAAATAGAAGCAGGTTCTAGAATTAAATCCTGCCATTGCGGTTCACAACGCATTTCTTCTGCAACTTGATGAATCACTTCTAAGGCGTGTTTGACATCAGCATCGTAAGCAATCTCAATTTTGAAGTCAACTCGTGACCATTCTTTGGTGAGGTTTTGAACAATATCAATATTCCCATTGGGAATAGAAATTAAACGCCCTTCATCACCTCGTAGATGAGTCATGTAGAGATTCATTTNGCGGTTCACAACGCATTTCTTCTGCAACTTGATGAATCACTTCTAAGGCGTGTTTGACATCAGCATCGTAAGCAATCTCAATTTTGAAGTCAACTCGTGACCATTCTTTGGTGAGGTTTTGAACAATATCAATATTCCCATTGGGAATAGAAATTAAACGCCCTTCATCACCTCGTAGATGAGTCATGTAGAGATTCATTTTTTCCACAAAACCTGCAACACTGCCAACAACAATCACATCACCCACTGCAAATTGATCCGTTAAAAGAATCAAACAACCGCGAATAATATTGGTAATGTGAGGTTGAAAAATATAGGTGGCAATCAGCGTGATAATTCCAGCGCTGGCGAGTCCTTGTGTTGAAAGACCTAACACCGATAAAGAGAGAATCGTTGCTAATCCATAAGCAATAACAGTAGTCATTTGAGACAGCGCAGCAGAATAGGTTTTTACCCGCATTGTATAGCGTTGAGGAGTCGATGAAGTTTGTTGTGCTTCTGTCGCCCAACGACTGAGAAGGAAGTCAATAAAGAAATCAACAACTTTGTCAGCAATGCTGAAGAAAATCCAAATTAAAGCAATCCAAATGGGGCTAGTCGCGAGTAATCCGGCATAAACTCGAGTGGGAGCATAGAAGAACATTATAACTGCTATACCCACGCCCCAGATAATGACTTGTATCCAGAGTGAAATGTTTTCAAATAACAGCATTAAGTTAATTTGCTGCTTGAGAATACTTTGTTGTTTGAGAGAGTTTTGCGTGATATACCGCCAAAGGGACTCTACTCCTGAAGCAACTAAATCAAAGGGGATATCAGCTAAATCACTGCTATTATTGTGATACTTAGAAGAACGTGCAGGTTTTTGATCGCTCTGATGAGAATCTGTATTTTTGGCTGCGTTGATGGCTTCTTCTGCTTGGGCGGCTTTAGCAGCTAACTCCTCAGATGTTGTATCGGGTTCAACGGCGACTGATTTTTCTAGATTTTCTAATGTTTTTTGAAGTTTACGGCGTCTAGCTTTAACTTGTTTTTTCAGCCAAAAGAAGATAAAACTCAGGAGCAAAACAACAGCGAAGGTGGGCGAAAAAGTCTTGACAAAGAATAAAGGATTTTCGAGGATACTTCCTTGTTCTTTTAAGGAATTACTTAACTGTTGCCGAATTTTATTTTTCCAAATTCTGGCTAAAACAAATGCTTCTGTCTTCCTGTAGGATAGATTGGGATTACTCTCAGAAATTTGTTCACGCCATTGTCTAATTTGTTCTTGCTGTTTGATATCATTCGGCACTAACAAAGCTTGATTGGGAATAACATCCCATTCTTGCACACTCAAGAGCGTTTGTTTCAAAAATCCCTCTTGAGAAGGTATAAAAATCACAGGAATGTTATTTTCTAGAGCAACTTCAATTTCAGGGGTAGCTGGGTGAAGATTCTCCTCGTTCCTCTTAGATGGAGAGGTGAGGGTTTTACCAATTTGAGTTTCTCGACTTTGTTCAAGGATAATCTTCTTCGCTGAAGTGTTACTTTTATTTAATGAAATATCTGGATTAGATTGATTGGATCTAGCACGACGCAGGGCTTCTTCTTGAATGAGGTTGAGTTTTCGCTGAATTTGTCTGGCTCGCAAATCAACAGGTAAACTGATATTTTGTTGTTCTACAGTGGCGGCGGGTGAAGCAATGGTCAGAATGGGTTTGAAATTTCCAGTCATCCAAACATTACTACACAACTGGAGGTTAGCGCAGTTGAAGGGTTTATTTAACGCATTGAAAATGGGGACTTCGCTATCGGTTACGGTTTCTGTCGGGATGGGGATAAACGGAAGTTGTGCTGTCGCTGTCGGTATCCCGGTGACAGTTAAAATGAACGTTAGCAACGAAACCGATAAAAACCGCATGAGATTAGCTTGTCGGCTTTGTAAATGGCTGCTAAATGCTTCTAATGTTCGGATAATTCCGATCCGGATATCCGTTAATTTAAGCATATGTACTTACCTCTCGTTTGCACTTTTTCCATTCTAAGCAACAAGCATAGAAGTGTGGGAGGAAATACTGCTAAGGGGAGAGAACCTTACCCCATCTGGGTTTTCGACTTTAGCGAGAAGGTTTGGCAGATCACTCTATCTAAAGATAGAAAGATAAAAAGGGTTAAACTCCGATTAATTAATGCGTGTTATGGGGGAGGGGCGGGTTGATCTCAATCTCTCAGTAGTAGTAAAGATCTGGTAGAACCCGCCCCTACA
>NZ_LATL02000140.1 GCF_000972705.2 Limnoraphis robusta CS-951
CCCCTAACCCCTAACCCCTGTTCCCTGTTCCCTGTTCCCTGTTCCCTGATAAACGGAGAATGAAATACTATACTGAATTGATGAAGTTCCAATTCTGCAATTTTTTTAGGCCCCATGTTCTCGATTGATATTATTGTTAAGTTCACGCCCATCCCCTTATCTGTAGAGCAGAAGTCCCTCGAAGATGCTCAAGCCACTTATCAAAGAGTGATTGATGGGATGCAGGCTAGTCAGCCCCAAGTGATTGAACTGACTTGTGATAAGATTCCAGACAAAAAGATTTCTATTGTCAGTAGCGAAATTTCAGCCGTGCAAATTTCCCAAAAAACAGCATCCAACACAGGTAGAGCGCCCGGCTTTGCAATGCTTGGACAATGAAACCCTCAGACTCTGTAAATGTTCCGATCCCTGCTATTACGGTTCGTAACCTTTGCTATAGTTGGCCGACAGGCGCTCAGGTGTTGAAGTCTTGTTCTCTAGCTGTTCCCCAAGGCGAATTCTGGATGCTATTGGGGACAAACGGCAGTGGGAAGTCAACGCTGTTGCGTCTGTTGGCGGGTTTACTCACCTCCCATTCTGGGGAAATGACGATTAACGGGCGAGTTGGCTTTGTTTTCCAAAACCCTGACCATCAACTGGTAATGCCGAGTGTGGGGGCTGATGTGGCGTTTGGCTTAGTCGAAGACCAACTGTCTTTAACTGAAATTCGTCAACGAGTCGCTGATGCACTCTCAGCAGTCAAGTTAGAAGCGTTGCAGCGAAGGCCAATTTATGCCCTCAGTGGCGGTCAAAAACAGCGCATTGCGATCGCAGGCGCTTTAGCCAGACAATGTGAAGTGTTACTGTTTGATGAACCAACAGCCCTGCTTGACCCGGACAGTCAACTTGATCTCGTCAGTCAAGTCCGTTCTTTGGTTAAAAGTCGAGGAATTACAGCCTTATGGGTAACCCATCGCCTCAATGAACTCGACTACAGCGACGGTGCTTTTTTACTCTCAGGTGGACGAGTTGTCGCTCAAGGTGATCCTGAACCCCTCAAGCAGCGTTTGATGCAACATCTCAAATAAGAGTAACCCGTCAACAGCTTTGTCGGGGCGGGTTCCACCTAGATGTATGTCTTCCCCCAAACAATCAACATAAACCCGCCCTCTTACAGGCAGTCTTTTGAACTCCTGAACTTCTGAACTCTTTTTATTTTTTTGTTATTCTTTCCTGCTCATGTAATAATGTGTTAAGAAAAAAATGTCACCGCTATTTATAGCAGTACACTGTACAGGTTGATGCAAAAGTATCAGAGTCCTAAGCCATGCCACGTCTTTTATCTAAGGCTATCCTGTTAGTTGATGGCTACAACATGATCGGAGTCTGGCCCCAATTGCAAAAAAAGCAAGAAGGGGAAGGAATGGAAGAAGCTCGTCGCACACTTGTAGAGACATTAGTCAACTACAGTGCTTTTGAAGGACTTGATGCTCGGGTCGTCTTTGATGCTCACTATCAAAATACCCCTAGCGTTATCGAAAGCATAACTCGGAACTTATCCGTTCACTACACGGGTTATGGTCAAACCGCAGACAGTTATATTGAAAAAATCTGTGCTTCTATGGCTCATCAACTTCGCTTGTCTAGACGGCGGTTGATCGTTGCAACTTCAGATAGAGCGCATCAACTAACTGTTATCGGTTACGGGGCTGAATGGATGTCAGCCTTGCAATTGGCTCACGATGTCGAATCTACCGCTCGTTGTCGCCAACGCCGTCACAAGTCCAATAAACAGTCTTCTAGTCGTTTTCTGGCGAATTCTCTCGATGTAGAGTCTCAGAAACGTCTAGCCATGTTACGCATGGGACTCAAGCCCTAAACCTCAAAAAAAATATTTAAATAGTGCTTGACTTTTTTGGGTGCAGTGGGTTACTATAAATAACTGTGACTAAAATAAATTTTTAGAGCGATCCTCGGTAGCTCAGTGGTAGAGCGGTCGGCTGTTAACCGATTGGTCGTAGGTTCGAATCCTACCCGGGGAGTTTGAACAAAGGAAAAAAGGTGAGGCATGAAGGACAAAACGCTGAGTTTAGAACTTCAAACCTCAGACTACCGGAAGTATTGGTTACTCGATGCAGATGTAACCTTTCTTAATCATGGTTCCTTTGGAGCTTGTCCCACTCCGGTTTTACAGCTACAAACCCAACTGCGAGAACAGCTAGAACGTCAACCCGTGCATTTTTTTGTGCGGGAATGGGAGTCTTTAGTCGATGAGGCGCGTCATCAGTTAGCTGAATTTGTAGGGGCTACAGCAGAAGAATTGGTCTTTGTTCCCAACGCCACAACGGGTATTAATAGTGTACTGCGATCGCTGTCTTTTTCCCCAGAAGATGAACTGCTAACCACCAACCACGAGTATAACGCCTGTCGCAACGCTTTAAATTTTGTCGCTGAACGTTGGGGGGCGAAAGTGGTTGTTGCTAATATTCCCTTTCCGATCAATTCATCGGATGAGATTATTAATTCTATTTTAACACAAATTACCCCACGCACCAAACTCGTTTTAATCGATCATATCAGCAGTCAAACGGGTTTAATCTTTCCTCTGAAACGTTTAATTCAAGAACTCAATACACAGGGAATAGAAAGCCTCATTGATGGCGCTCATGCTCCGGGAATGTTACCCTTGAACTTACAAGAAATTAATGCGACTTATTATAGTGGAAACTGTCATAAATGGCTATCTGCACCCAAAGGAGCTGCTTTTTTATACGTTAAACCCGATAAACAAGCCGCCATTCGTCCTCTAACCATTAGTCATGGTGCGAACTCTCCCCGCACAGATCGTTCTCGGTTTCAACTCGAATTTGATTGGATGGGAACCCACGATCCGACGGCTTATTTTTGTATTCCTGAAGCGATCAAATTTATGGGATCATTGCTACCGGGTGGATGGTTAGAATTGATGCAATATAATCATAAAATGGTGATTGAGGCGCGAAAAATGTTGAGTGATCAATTAGACATTGCCCTCCCTTGTCCAGAAAAAATAATCGGTTCAATGGCAACGATTATCTTACCAGATAAAATACAGTTAATTCCTCAGCTACAAGAAAAACTTTGGCAACAATTTAAAATTGAAGTTCCGGTAATTCCTTGGGACAATCAGCCTCAAAAATTACTGAGAATTTCGGCTCAGGTTTATAATACCCATTCAGATTATAATAGATTAGTCGAAGCTTTAATTAGCTTATAGCGTTTCCGACTTGAGCAAGGTATAGGCAGCAGGTTGTAAGCCTTGCACCCCTAAAGTTCACTGCACCTCGTCTGAATGAAAAAGGCTATAATGTGCGCTACAAATTATTAATATTAAAAACAATTGTAGGGTGCATCAAATATCTTGCATTTTATTCAGCAAACAAGAACTACGGTTTGATGCACCCTACCTCCAGAAAAGATAAAAACTCAGTTTTTCAGAGAAACCCGGTTTTTGAACGGTAGCTCACCATTTGAGAAAGAACTGAGTATAATAGGTTAACCGAGAGTTTATATTAATAGAACCAAGAGAATCAGTAAATTGCTGATTAACATGAGGAAAGTATGAGTCAGAATATTGTAGAAAATAAAGTCAGTCAACAGTATGGTAAAGTGTATTTAGTGGGTGCTGGGCCGGGAGATCCCGGGTTAATCACCTTAAAAGGGAAAGGACTACTGCAATGTGCAGATGTTGTCGTTTATGATGCTTTAGTGAGTCCGCCTATTCTGGACATGATTAACCCTGAAGCTGAACACATTCACGCTGGAAAACGACGGGGACGACACTCAAAAAAGCAAGATGAAATTACTCAAATTTTAATCGAAAAAGCCAAAGAACACGCGATCATTGTGCGGCTAAAAGGCGGTGATCCCTTTGTCTTTGGACGAGGTGGCGAAGAAATGGAAGACTTAGTTAAAATGGGAATTCCTGTGGAAGTGGTTCCCGGTGTAACGTCTGGAATTGCAGCACCCGCCTATGCCGGAATTCCACTGACACACCGCAATTATAGTTCATCTGTGACCTTTGTAACGGGTCACGAAGCTGCGGGAAAATATCGACCGGAAGTCAACTGGAAAGCGATAGCCGTTGGTTCAGAAACGCTTGTAATTTATATGGGCGTTCATAATTTAACTCATATTACCTCAGAATTGATCGCCGCAGGTCGAACTCCAGAAACACCGATCGCCTTAATTCGTTGGGGAACTCGACCCGAACAAGAAGAATTAATCGGACAGTTAGATACAATTGTACAACAAGTAGAAACCACAGGATTTGAAGCGCCTGCGATCGCCGTTATTGGAGAGGTGGTTCATCTGTGTCAGATTTTACCGCATTGTCTCCCCTCTGTCGAAGGTAGATAGATTCTCAAAAACCACGTTAAACTGGAGGGAGATCATCAATGATGTTGCGTATTTTTCCGTCAAGTTTAAAGCTTTCAGTTGATTGTGTCTAGCCTAGATTATCAAGCTAAAAAAGCCTATCAAGTGGGAATGCGCTGGCTAACCGGAGCGTTTATTTTAGCCAGTGTCAGCTTAGGTGGAGTTTGGGGTTATGATTGGATAAAAAATCGACCCTTGACTCCAACAACTGCTGAGTTAGTTGAGGTTGAATTAGACAATGTTGAAAATAAAATTAGTGCAGGCGGAACAGTTGAATTAGGGGGACAACGAACGATTAAATCACCCGAAGAAGGAGCCGTTGATCGGGTGTTAATTAAACAGGGAGACCGAATTTCATCAGGTCAAGAATTAATGATTTTAAGAAATCCTCAACGAGAGACAATCTTAAATAAAAAACAATTAGAAATTCAGAAACAGGAAATATTAGTTGAACGCAATCGAGAAAAAATAGAAGAAGCTGAAAAAAAGCTAAGAATTGCTCAAGCGGACTATGAAGAAGATGTGGAAGATTATCAAGAAGAATTAGCCTCTAAACAAGCCATTCAAAACTTAGAAATCGACAAAATACAAGCACAAATTAATCGAAATCGTCAGAAACTAGAAGAAGCAAAAGCGAATTTAGAAGCCGCAGAAGCAGAACTCGAAAACTCAGAAAAACTGTTAGAACGAGGCTTCATTGCTCAACAAGAAACTGATCGCCAAAAACAAACTGTTCGTGAAAGTAAAGCCTCATTAAGAGATGCTGAACTTGAGTTAAAAAATTCCAAAATCGAGTTAGAAACTGCCCAAGTTAGAGAAGTGGAAATTCAGGCTAGTGTTGATAGTAGTACAATTTTTGAAGCTGAAATAAACCTCCAAGAAGCTCAGTCTGAATTGAAACAAAGTCAAAGTGATCTTGAGCGTATCAAAATAGAATATCAAGAAGAAACCCTAACTTTAGAAAATAATATTGTTACCGCTCCTATTGATGGCGTTATTCTGAATATTAACGTTAAACCAGGAGATGGCGTTAACCGCAGTGATGAATTAATGACATTAGGCGATCCCAATCAAGAACTAATTCAACTGCAACTTTCTACTCTCGATGCCGCTCAAGTCAAACCCAATCAACTGGCTCGAATTAGTGTCATAGGCCCTAACACAGAAACCTTCACTGGACGAGTTCAAAGCATCGGTTTACAAGCTCGTAGTCCCTCGAGTAATAATAATGAATCATCAGGTCAAGCTACGGTTCCTGCAACCATTCAACTCGATAAACCCACGAAAACATTAATTCCTGGAAGCGCAGTTAGTGTAGAAATTGTATTAGAAGAACGCAATAATGTAGTCGTATTAAACACCGAATTAATTCAACGTGACGGACAATCTCCCTATGTTTGGATAATAGATTCTAATAATACCGCACAAAAACAAGCCATTACGTTAGGATTAGAAGGGTTAATTCAAGTTGAAGTTACATCCGGTTTAGAAGCAGGTGATCGCGTCATTTCACCCTCTCCTGATACGCCCTTAGAACCCGGAATACCGATTACAGAAGCTTCTTCTACTCCCACTGACAGTAATCCTCAAAGTAGTCCTCGACGCAACCGCAGACGTCGATAATTATCCTATAATATCTATTCAAAAATGAGTCTATCTCCTTTTAATTTAATGGGTTTAAGTTGTCAGTCACTTCTCGGAAACCCCGTGCGTTCCGGCTTATCAATCATTGGGGTTTTTATGGGAGTTGCTGCGGTGAGTGCAACCCTACAAGTTCGTAATATTAGTCAAGCTGTTATCGTTCAACAACTCGCAGAAAGAGACGCTCCTCAAGTTGGTTTTACTCCTCAGTGGAACCGTATTACTCGTCAAAGAGTATCGTTCAACTTAGAAGATCTGGAGTTTTTACAACGACGTTTAAGAGGAGTACAAGCAATTAGTGGTATAAATTGGATGCGTTCATCTCAAGTCGTCTTTCAAGATCAAGAAGCCACACCTGGAATGAGAGCAGTAACGCTCAACTATCTAGAGACAATAGGTCAACGATTGGTTGCTGGACGTTCTTTTACATCTACAGATTTTGAACAATATCGACCTGTTATCATTATCGATCAATACCTAGCTGAACAACTTTTTCAAGGCAAAAATCCTCTCGGTCAAAATATTTATATTGAATATCGACCTTATAGTATAATAGGCATTATTCCAACTGCAAGTGATGAGGAACCGACCGGAACTATTTATATTACGACGGCGTTTCACAGTACAATTACTGGAAATAATACGATTAGCTCAATTTCGATACGTCCTCAAAGACTTGAAGATTTACAATCTTTAGAGGAACAGGGTCTAAAACTTTTAGAACAGCGTTATCCCGGCTCTAAATTTTGGTCTTGGAATACTGTAGATGATATTTTAGAACAGAAAAAAACCCTTGAATCAGTCTCAACTGCATTGTTAGTCGTTGGAGCAATTTCACTGTTAGTCGGCGGGGTGGGAATTGCCAATATTACCATTGCAGCCGTGATTGAACGAACCCCCGAAATCGGCTTACGACGAGCCATTGGAGCCACCCAAAACGATATCATGTTGCAGTTTGTCCTAGAAGCGGCTATCTTAAGTTTGGTTGGGGGAAGCATCGCAATTTTGACGGTACATGGATTAACCGTAATTGTCGCCCAACGCTTTGAGTTCCCCTACACTTTTGAGAGTCGCAGTGCAGCACTCGCTTTATCTTCTGCGGTGTTAGTCGGTGTCGGAGCGGGATTTTTCCCAGCGTTACGAGCGAGTCAGCTTGATCCGGTGAAAGCGTTAAAAGGACAATAACTAAAACTCATTTATTTGTTGATGACATTACTCGTCAGTTTCTATGTCTTTATCTCCTGATCACTCCTCGGAAAATTCTGTTTCTCAGTCTCCAACGTCTGGGAAAAATAAACTGGGTTTAATTCTTGCTGGAGTTGCAAGTTTAGGGGTTACTTTCCTACTCGGATGGCGATTTTCTAATGCTAATGCTGTGCGATCGCCCTCAGAAGTTCTACAGGAAACTCCACCGCAATTATTAACACAAACTCCCCCCGTTGAACCTCAACCCTCCCCAACCCCAACCTTTAAAATTCCTCAACCTGTTGAAAATAAAGCAGTAATGGGAGAGATTTTACCTCAGCCTACACGTTCTACTCTCAATCGGGAAAAATTCACGCCCACTCCTCAATTTAATGACGAGCAAAATCACGAGATAAATTTCGGTGATTCTCAGAGTTTAAAAAACAATATTCCTCCGATAGAATCCGCAAAAATAGAACAGGAAATAGAAACACAATTGAATTTTAACTCCCCTATTTACTTGACAGAATTTAGAGCAAAAATAGAAACAGAAAAATTTCAAAAAACTCAAACCAAACCCGAAATCAACCTAGAACCTCAACCCAGTTTATCCCCATCTCTACCTGCTTCAGTTGAACTTGAATTGCCAGATGTAATCTTTTTAGCCTTAGAAAATAATCGTATCATTAAAAATCAATATCTAGAACGCATTGTTCAACAACAAGATTTAGCCGTTGCAGAAGATAAATTTAGACCAGATTTTACGCCAAGAATTGCTTTAGATTGGCAAAATATAGAGCAAGGCGGAACAACCAATACAACCAGTGGTTTAGTGTTATCCGCACAGTTAGAAATGACCATTCCCACAGGAGGCGAATTAAATTTGGGTTGGGAAGGTCAACGAGAAAACCGCAGTGGAGATGGTTTAAGTGATCAAAATAATAATATTTTTAGACAAAATTTAGAACTTTCTTTTAGACAACCTTTATTAAGAGGAGGAGGAATTGATCTCAATCAAGCTTCGATTAAAATTGCTCGCATTGATGAGACTATTCATTTACTGGACTTAAAATCAACATTAATTACTCAAATTACAGAAGCAATTTTAGCCTATAGACGTCTCATTCAAGCTCAAGAACAACTAAAAATCGAACAAAACTCTTTAGAAATTGCTCAACAACAAGTCGAAAATACTCAAATTTTAATCGATGCGGGTCGTCAAGCCAGAGTCGATTTAGTTCCCGTACAAACTCGGGTTGCGAATCAAGAAATTAGTGTATTAGATGCCGAAAATAATCTTCAACAACAACGACTAGCATTACTTGAAGTTATTGATATTGATCAGAACTTAAATATTGTTGCAGTTGAAGAAGTAACATCGATTGAATCTCAATTTCTTGATTTTGATGTTATTCAACAACTTGCTTTAGAAAATAGACCGGATTATTTAAAATCAAAGCTTGATTTAGAACGTTCCAATTTTGAACTGCAAATCGCGGAAAATAACCGACGTTGGAATATTGATTTCAGCACAGATATTAGTCGGAATTTAGCACCAGATATTCTTGAAGATAGAACCGAAGCTCGAGCGGGAATTGAACTGAGAAAAACGTTGGGCGCTCGCAATATCGAACGAGATTTTCAGCGAAGTCGAGTTAATGTATTACAGGCTGAAAATAATCTGAATGAGGAATTTCAGCAAATTGAAATTGAAGTTCAAAATAAAATTAGAGATGTCAATGATAACTTAAGAAAAGTTCAACTCGCTCAAAGAGCAGCTCAACTGGCTGAAGAACAGTTTCGCAATGAAGAAGAAAAAGTTAGACTCGGAGTAGGAAATAACTCAATTGTTGATTTAGTTCGGTTTCAAGAAGATTTGGGACGGGCGAGAAATAACGAACTTAATGCTAAAATAGATTATCTCAATTCTATTACCGAATTAAATCAAGTCGTAGGAACGACATTGGAAACCTGGAATATTACCCTTGAACAAAAGGTAGAGATCTCACCGAACTCTCATTCAAATCACCAAAATGAACAGTGAAAGCATAATAACTCTAAGTGTATCTGAACAAAGCCGTTTAGAGCAACCAAATCAACGCTTAGATCGTTGGTTATCCGAAAACCTAGAAACCCTCTCGCGATCGCGCATTCAAGACTTAATTTCCCAAGGTCATGTGACCGTTAACCAACAGGTTTGTACGTCCAAAAAGTTAACCCTAAAAACCGGAGATTCTATAGAAGTCAAAATTCCTCCCAACGTCCCGTTAGAATTGGAAGCTGTTGACATTCCTCTTGATATTTTATACGAAGATGAACACCTGATTATAATTAACAAACCCGCAGGTTTAGTCGTTCATCCTTCCGCCGGACACAGTAATGATACTCTCGTTAATGCCTTACTCGCCCATTGTCAGACCCTCGCTGGAATTGGAGGGGTTGAACGTCCGGGAATTGTCCATCGTTTAGATAAAGATACCACAGGTGCAATAGTTGTGGCAAAAACCGATTTTGCGCTGCAACATCTCCAACAACAAATTAAAGCAAAAACCGCCCAACGTCAATATTTAGGTGTCGTTTATGGTTCGCCCAAAACAGAATTTGGAACCATAGAACAACCCCTCGGGCGACACTCTGTTGATCGCAAAAAAATGGCAGTTGTTCCCGTTGAAAAAGGGGGAAGAAATGCGATTACCCATTGGAAAATTCAAGAACGTTTAGGAAACTATACCTTAGTTTTATTTACCCTAGAAACCGGAAGAACCCATCAAATTCGCGTTCATTCAAACTTTATCGGACATCCGATTGTCGGCGATCCAGAATACAGCAATAGACGATCAATTGGGGTCAACTTATCCGGTCAAGCCCTTCATGCGTGGAAGCTAAAATTACAACATCCGGTTACAGAAGACTGGATCGAAGCAACAGCCCCTATTCCCGAAGAAATGAACACCTTATTAAACGTATTGCGGCGTCGTTCAGAATCAACTTGATTCTCGTAAAATTTAACTCGATGGAGGAGAACTTGCAGGAGGAAGTATTTTTTGACTATTTTCTAAAATCCTCTTCAACTTTAACATAAAATCTGTATGAATGGAAGCAGAAGTGACAGGAGGTTTGGTTGAATAAAATTTAGGCTTAATCAGAGGTTCTATCGGCTTTAATTGCTGCATCTGCGAGGAATTGTCTGTATTTTCAAGCTGAGAATATTCTGATTCAACAGATAATTCTAGGGTAGCTTCTCGCTGACGTAAAATCGCAGTCTCGGGTAAATTATGACTAATTAACTGTTCAAACTCTAGATTAAAATGATAAATGGGCTTGCCTCGACGTTGCCAAATCGATAAAATTTGTGCAACCGAAATCGATTTGTAGCGACCCTGATAGAGAGCCTCAATAACCGCCAGATAAATCCAATAATACTCATAGTTCTCCGCCCATCGATCAATCATTTGTTCGCTGGAATAGTCCCCCAAGTCAAAACTATAGTGATTCAGCAAAGCCGCCGCGATCGCCGCCTGATCGAGTGAAACATCAAACACAATAAAAATTCATTAAAAATCAACGGTTAATCACTCAAATTTTTAACAAATCAAAGCAATACTAGCACAAGCAAGATAGAAAATGAGTTAATCTTTAATCCCCGAGAACGGTTCCGAGCCACCCGTCCAATTAAAGTCACTGATCCGCAGGTTTAAACTGCCCACCCGTCGCACAGGACTAACCCGCAAAATAACCCCATAAGTCCGACGACTATATTCTAAAGAAAACTCATTATCAACCGCCAAACCATTTTCCAGGTTAATCGAATACTCAAAACCCGCCCGCAAACCGCCATAAATTTGCTGAACCAGTCCAAACGTCAGAATACTTTCATCCACCCGACGATCAAACAAAAACGGTGATTGCCCATCAAGAGCCACTTGAGTATAAAGGAGATTAAATCCGGTATAGTCCAAAAAGTCTCGGGAAAAATGACCAAATTGCCCTTGCAAACCAACCGTACCACTTAAATAGGACTGGGAATCATCTTCAGTGTAAATACTCGTCACACCTTGAGCCACCATAATCAAACGAATAAACGGAACCACAGGTCTAGCCGTGTATTTTAATCCTTCCGTGGGAGTCGCAGGTAAAGCTTTTCCCTGCCAAATAATTGGAGGATAAATTAAAGTTGCTAGTCCTTGAAAGCGAGTACGAGTAATCCGATCATTGTCCCGACCCGGTTGATTGAGAATATCCAAGCGATCCGTTCTCGCTTCAATTTGTTGTAAGCCGCCTTGAAATCTAAACACCGCCCCAGAATCTCCCAGTAAAATTTCTGGAGAGGTTAAAACCGCCCCCGCACTGCGTTGAATCGTTCGGAAGCCTAATGTCCCATTGAAAATCCGATCGCGATAGCTATACTCCCCCGTCAGAGTATAACCGCCAATTAACTGTCGTACCCGAAGACTGGCACGATACTCATCTTCTTCGAGATCGGGAAAATCCTCAAAATTGGTAATCGATAAGCGGCTATCAAAAAAGGTGTAAGGAGAAAGGGGCCCCGACAATTCCGCTTGCAAGCCGTAAAAGCCCCCATCGGAGGGATTAAGATCTTCCTCAAACGCTCTTTGAAGTAAAAATTGGGGAGAAATATCCAAGCCAATCGGACCAAATCTCACCGGACTAACATTCCACTCTACATAGTAACCCCCCAAATCATCGAGGTCATAACCAATCGAAAAGGGAGCGGGTTCTCGTTGGCGGCGATCAATCACCGTGCGATCGCGAAACAAAGGTAAACTAAATTTTTGATCAAAAACTAAGCGGGAACCTGTCGTTAAGATTTCATCTTGTAAGGGGGAGATGCGTTGCAGTCGAGCGGTATCTGCCCTTAATTCCAGTTCCGGCGGAGAAAAGGGATCGTTTGTAATTCGCACATCTTGGGCTTCCCATTCCCCATTCGGGAGAATATCAATCCGTTCCGCTTCAAAGCGCAGGCGGTTGACATCCCCTTGCAAGTCGGGAAAGGACAAACCACTCACCTCAACATCAGCCCCCTCTGTGGGAGCCACATTTTCCACGGGTTGGGCTGAAGTGATGCGATCGCTAATCGGGGATCTCACCGCTTGTCCAACGCCTTGTTCTTGTAAGGGTTGAGCCGCTAAACCCGGACCGAGATCGGAAAGAGAGATCACGCCACTCGCATTGCTAATCACTCCTGTACTTTTCACCAAGTTGTAGTCCATGCGTTGGCCGCGAATCACTTGGTTTTCTCGCGTTAGGGCGACATTCCCGCTTGCGACCACCTGACGAGTATTGAGATTAACTTGGGCTTTATCCGCATCAATTAAAGTATTTTGAAAGCGGATCATCACATTCCCTTCGGTTGTAATAATTTGCCGTTGTTGGTCAAATTCCTGGCGGTCTGCTGTCACTTCCACCAGATCTGTCGGTAAAATGACAGGAATTGGAACGGTTTCTGGGCTGGGTTGAGAAGGGGTTTGTGACAGTAATCGATCTGTTGTCAGATTTTGATTGTCTGAAAAGCTGAATGATTTGGCCACCTGATAGTCGGCTTCCCCAGAGGGTTTAGTTGTCAACGGGGAAAATATCTGGGGTTGAGTCAATTGAGAGTTCGTTAAACCTAAAGACAAAGCAGGCCCCAGGGAGTCAGCCGATACTGAGGTGGAGGGAGAAAAAGAAGCCAACTCTTGCTCTAGTGCTTTAAGTTTGGGGAGTTGATAGGCTACGGTTTCATTTTTGTGGATTTGTTTAGGCGATACAACATCTGAAGACAACTGCATTGGAGTTGAAACAGTCTGCGGCTGAAGAGGATTGAGGGTTGAATCGGGTAGGGTTTGAACAAGCGGAGGTGGTTCAGGCGGCGGTACCGGGTAGGGCATAGTTTAGTAACAAAAATCACAGCAGCAGCCCGGATTTATGGGCTTAACCGCGTGAAGGACTGCACTAGAAGAATGCCATTAGCCATGAAGCCTATTGACTGATGACTAATGACATTCAAGCTCGTTATCTTAACACAGTTGAGGGGTTACTCTGTCGAGCAATTCCGAAAGCTTTTGAAATTCAACACCACTTAACCGTGTCTACAACCCGGATTTCCTTCTCTTACTCCAAGTCTTTCCGTTTGGGGTTGCGGGCGGGGTCGTTCGACAAAAATCCAAAGATAAACAGCAACACAAAAAAGGACACCACTATATAAACAATGACTTTTAGAGTCTCCATGACAATTTCTCCTAAAGGGCGATTTTCAAAATGGGTTGCGATGCAACAATCTACAGTTTTCTTATACTATCTTAAAATTTGACTCATTTTTTCCCCGATTTAACGGGCTGTCCATTTTTGCTTCACCCATTCCCAGGCTTTAATTACGGCTTCTTCTACCCAGAAAATTACTCGATCTACCCATTCTAACACTCTCTCTAACGGGTGCTTCACATACCCCACTGCTCTTGCTTCTGTTTGCACGCAGTTAGATTCTTCTTGCCGATCGCTTTTTGAGGATGTGTCTAAATATTTGCAGGCATCACTCATTATTAAACCATAAGCCGGGGAGGTTGTCAACCCTTTTTCTGAAAAATTTTGAGATTTTGTCTTCAAAATTTTGACAACCGTTTGAGACGTTGTTAAGGGTTGAATTTTTCCCGTTGGGGGAATAAATTTTTGAGGTTGGGGTTTTCCTGCAAGCAAATTTTCCGGTGGCGAGGGTAAATTTAATTGTTGATTATGATCTTTAAAAAAGAAATAGTCAATCGCCGCCCAAATTACCGCTTGCACTTGATGGAAATTCGCGGTAACTGAGGTTTGCAGAGAGTGATTTTCCGCAGTATAAACCGTTAAGTCGCTGGCACTGGTTTTCCAGGCTTGAGCAAGGGTAATTCCTAATTCTTCGGTTTGGCGGGTGATTGCGGTTGTATATTTCTGAGCCGTTGTCATTGCACCCGACAACAGGGTTTGCAGTTGTGAAGATTGAGGAGATTTTTCCCGTTTTCTCAGACTCGAAAGATCAGCAACTTCCCGAGAAATCAATTGGCTAAGTTTTACCCTTTCTCTCCAGGACAGCACATCTAAAATTTGCTGCTCCGCCCCAACTAAGACTAATTTTTTCGTTTTGACTTGGCAGGCGATCGCTTGCACTGAATTTGGATCAACCTTTAACCGAGGTGAACCCTTGACTTGTGCGATCGCAATGGTCACAATATCAATAATCGGCTGATCAACTCCATCGAGCTGCTTTTGACTGGCTTGCGCCTCCTTGAGTTGCGGTGATTGGGGTTGTTGAGTAGACCCAAGGCGTTTCTTTCCTTTGACCAGGCTCTCCAACAGGGAGTAAACTGAGTACATCACTGTCTGTACAGTTGTACTGGTCGAAAACTGAACTTGTCGCCAAGTCAAACCACAGCTATCGAGAAACTGCTGATAATTCTCGACAATTAAGTTCAACAGACGGCTTTTAAACGGGCCAGAAGCAGGAGAGGACATCTCTAAAATGGGGTTGAATTTTTATATTTGGGTAAATTCGAGACTGGGGTCAGTGAGTCTAACGGAAATACTGCTCTTATTTTAACGAACCATGACCGCATTGGGAGCATCTTTATCTCAAATTTCCACAACAATTGAGCGTCTGCGTCAGTTAACGCGGCTGGATGTTCAAACAAGTTGGAATTTTTGTCAGCCCGATGGGAGTATTTCCCCCGTTGAGTTAAACGAACGTCAACATATTGCTTGGCCGCCTCAACAAGTTATCGAGTTACAACAAACTATTATTGTTCCCACCACTTTAAACAATTTTCCGTTAACCGAGTTTAGTTTACGACTCGTTTTAAAATGGTGGGCGGAAGTTGCCTCTATTTATGTTAACGATCAACTCATCCAAACCGGAGACTTATTTGATTGTTCGACAAGGGTTTTATTATCGAACTCCGTCAAACCCGGAGATGTATTTACCCTTCGTTTACAGTTAGTTAGTCCGAAACATGATCACGGAGCCTTAGTTCAGTCGGTTTGTGTTTATGAAACCTCAACAGAAAATCAAGTTGACCCCGGTTTTCTCGCCGATGAATTAGAAGTATTTTTGATTCAAATTCCCCAACCCCCCTCTTTTATTAATACCCGCCAAGAAGCCTTAAACGTTTTAACCGCAACTCTTAATAAAATAGACTGGTTCGCGTTACCCGAACATCCCGAAAAATTCAACAACTCTCTGATTGCTGTTCGACAAACCCTAATTCATTATATTTCCACTAACCTCCCCAACTTTAACTCAAAAATCGCCCTACTCGGACACGCCCATCTAGACTTGGCTTGGTTGTGGCCTGTCGCTGATACCTGGAAAGCTGCCGAAAATACCTTTAAATCTGTATTATCCCTACAACAAGATTTCCCCAACTTAATCTTTACCCATTCTTCCCCCGCCTTATATGCTTGGATAGAAACTCATCATCCTGATATATTTTCCCAAATTCAACAGCAAGTTAAAAACAAACATTGGGAAATTGCAGCCGGGTTATGGGTAGAACCCGAACTGAATATCATTAGTGGAGAATCTATCGCCCGTCAACTCCTCTATGGTCAACTTTACACCCAAGAAAAATTTGGTCAAGTTTCCCCCATTGCTTGGCTACCTGATAGTTTTGGCTTTTGTTGGCAACTTCCCCAATTGTTGAAACAAGGGGGAGTTGAATATTTCGTGACGCAAAAATTGCGATGGAATGATACGACTCAATTTCCCTACGGTTTATTTAACTGGCAATCTCCCGATGGTACGGAAATTGTTAGCTATATGTCGGCTTTAATTGGAGAAGCCATTGACCCGATTAAAATGGCGACTTATGCCGCAGAATGGCAAACTCAAACGGGGTTAAAAACAGCGTTGTGGTTGCCGGGAGTGGGCGATCATGGCGGAGGACCGACACGAGATATGTTGGAAGTCGCCGGGCACTGGGAAGGTTCTCCCTTTTTCCCGAAATTATCCTTTTCTCAGGCTATTGATTATTTAACGGACATCTCTCAACAGTCTGGAGAACTTCCCGTTTGGCGGGATGAGTTGTATTTGGAGTTTCATCGCGGTTGTTACACGACTCATGCTGACCAAAAGCGCTGGAACCGTCGCTGTGAGAATTTGCTCTATCAAGCGGAGTTGTGGTCTGCTGTGGCAACGTTACAGACAACTGCGGTTTATCCTAAAACCCAGTTAGAAGCGGCTTGGAAGCAGGTTTTATTTAACCAATTTCACGATATCCTTCCCGGTTCTAGCATTCCTGAAGTTTACCAAGATGCTAATCAAGCTTGGCAGGAGGCTTACAACACCGCAGAACAGCTTCGAGAACGGGCAATCATGGCGATCGCAACTTCGACTCCCCTCCCTCCTCCTCCCCAACCCGGTTGTTATCCTATTCTCGTTTGGAATAGTCTCAATGGGTCATGTTCCCAAGTGGTAGAACTTTCCTTATCTTCTCCCGGCGTTTGGAAGCTGTATGATACTGCTGGAAAGGCTTTGCGGTGTCAAATTGGGGAGGGAAAATTGCGGTTTTTGGCAACTGATGTGCCATCGGTGGGTTTTCGGGTGTTTTGGTTGAGCCGAGAAATGGCTGAAACCCCTGATAATTCGTTGATAGAAGCCTCAAAATCCCCCTTACAGGCAGACGCTTCCGCTAACTTTACCACAAGTATCCCATTGATACAGAATTTTGTCAATCTTAATATTAATTATCCCAAAAATTGGGTGTTAGAAAACGAATGGCTAAAAGTCGAAATAGCTGAGGATACGGGAAAAATTAGCCAAATTTGGGATAAGAAAAACCGCAGAAAAGTCTTAGCAGAAATGGGCGGGAACGACTTACAGTTTTTTGGGGATTCTGGTCAGTATTGGGACGGGTGGAATATCGATCCAAACTACAAGCAATATCCCTTAGAACCTCCCCAATTAAAATCAATAACTTGGAAAGAACAAGGAGAGATTCAACAGCGATTACAAGTGATTCGAGTTTGGCGAAACTCCGAATTTATCCAAGATTATGTTTTAGAAGCCGATTCCCCCATCTTAAAAATTGAGACAAAAGTCAATTGGCAAGAGCGTCATGTGTTAGTAAAAGCGGCATTTCCGTTAACAATAACGGTTGATAGGGCTAATTGTGAAATCCCCTGTGGAGTGATGCAACGTCCGACAAAACCCCAAACAGAAACAGAGAAAGCAAAATGGGAAATTCCGGCGATGAATTGGGTTGATTTAGGGGATGAGAATTATGGGGTGAGTCTGTTGAATGACTGTAAGTATGGCTATGATTTTCAACCCGATCAAATTCGCTTAACCTTATTACGCGGTTCAACCTGGCCTGACCCGGAAGCCGATTTAGGAACTCATCAGTTTACTTATGGGATTTATCCTCATTCTGGAAATTGGAAAACGGCGAAAGTTACCCAGTATGGTTATCAGTTAAATCAACCGTTACAAGTGCAAGTTTTGAGTTTAGAAGATTGTCAATTTTCAGAACAAGGGTTGGGAAGTCAAAGTTTTCTGAACTTAGGAACTGACGCTTTAATCTTGATGGCATTCAAACAAGCCGAACAGAATTCCCAGCAGTGGATTTTAAGATGTTATGAGAGTTGGGGTGAGGAAACGGAGTTAAAATTAGAGAATGCTTTGGGATTAGCGATCGCCAATTCGGTGAACCTGTTAGAAGAAGGGATAGATTCTCCCAACTTTCCTAAAATTCCCCCCTGGAAAATTGTCAGCCTGCAACTGTTCAATTCTTCTGAGTTTTAATAAAGATAATGATTTCACGGCTAACTTTTAATGACGGTTTCTCGGTTTTTATAAAATCTCAGGGAATTTACCCGGATGGGTTTATAGATACTATCGAAGTTGAGAAGAAAACTGAGTTGAAATTAGAGAATAGGTTGGCAGTGGCGATCGCTAATTTCGTTAAGTTATAGTCAGAAGTGATAACATCTCCCAAGTTGACTCAATCTAAGAATGCTGAGTTATCGGAAAAAAAGATATAGCCTACAGTTCATGTTATCATCATAAAACTATGAAGACACTTAAGTTCAAGCTCTACCAACACAAGCGAAATAGATATCTCAAGCTCGCTATCAATGCAGCAGGAGTTATCTATAATCATTGTATTGCCTTGCATAAACGGTACTACCGGATTTGGGGTAAACACTTAAACTGTGCAGATCTTCAAAAGCATATTTCCAAATTAAGAAAACGTAACAAGTTTTGGCAATTAGTAGGTTCTCAAGCTGTTCAAGATATTTGTCAGCGCATTGAAAAAGCCTACCAAATGTTCTTCAAACACAACAAGAAAGGAGTTAGACCGCCTAATTTCAAGAAGGTTAAGAAGTACAAATCATTCACTCTAAAACAAGCTGGATACAAATTTTTCAGTGGCAACAAAATCAAGATAGGTAGTAAAGTCTATCAGTTTTGGAATTCTCAGCCCATCGAAGGGAAAGTTAAGACTGTAACGATTAAGAGAACACCTTTGGGTGAGATGTTTTTAGTAGTAGTTGTTGATAACAGCAACAAACCAGAAGTCAAATCAGAGACTAAAAACGGATATGAAATCGAAAAACGGATTAAGTTGTCTGTGGGTCGCACAGATCTTGGCTGCCAACAGATAAGTGAATCCGTTCTTCCTTGTTCTTCATCTGTTTCGACAGGTAAAATAGCTGGATTTGATTTCGGATTAAAAACGTTTCTCACCTGTTCTGAAGGCTTCTCCATCCAGTCACCACAGTTTTTAAAACAAGCTTTCAACGATGTTAAAAAAGCGTCTCGAAATCTTTCTAAGAAGCGAAAAGGCTCTAACAATTGGGAGAAAGCGAGAAAGCATCTCGCTCGCCAGCACGAGAAAGTTGTAAACCGTCGCCGGGATTGGTTCTGGAAGTTAGCTCATCAACTCACTTTGCAGTTTGATGTTCTTTGCTTTGAGACTTTAAACCTCAAAGGAATGCAGAGACTTTGGGGACGAAAGATAGGTGATTTAGCCTTCGGTGAATTCATGGAAATACTTGAATGGGTTGCTACTAAGAAAGGGAAATTAATCGTCTTTATCGACCAGTGGTATCCCTCAAGTAAGACTTGTTTTCACTGTGGTCACGTTCTTGAAAAACTGGAATTAGCGGTTAGAGAATGGCGTTGTCCGAACTGTCTAAAGATTAACGGACGAGACGAAAACGCTTCTTTAAATATTAAGAGGGTTGGGGCATCAACTCTTAAGTTAGATGGTGTAAGACAGGCTTTTCCTGCAACTGTTGTTTGAGCTTAGAATCCCCGCTAATTTATTGCGGGGAGTATGTCAATAACTGTTTTCGCTTGGAATTGGCAATTCCCCGTTCTCGCCCAAGGACAAGTATTAATCACTCCTAATTTTAGAATAGAGATTGAACAATTATGCCCGCAAGGGGTTGTGGTTTGTGATCATATTAGATATATTGGCACGGATAGAAAGACGGGAAGTTCAATAAACCTGATGGGGAGAAGTCATCATACAATAGGGGCAGATGAGGTGACACCTTCTCGGTTTGTAGGATATATTTTTGAAAATGGAGAGTACAAGTATATCATTTCAACAGAAGGACACCTGAGAATTTTACAAGGAGAAACCGTTATCCTCGAAGAAAAAGGAGAATGGCAATAAACTCAGTTAAAAATTATAGTGATTGAGAGGAGATTAATTCAATGCAACACCGCAAACTCAGACCAGTCATAATGACATTCTTGATGGGGGCAACATTGACGACAATGATCACTGTTGTTGCTTCTCCTAAAGGATATGCTCATCATGGTTGGAGCGAATATAATCAACAGGAAACCTTAAATGTAACTGGAACAATTCGCAGTATGGGTTATGAAAATCCTCATGTTGTGATTGAAGTGGAAGCATCGAATAATCAAGTTTGGCGGGCTGTACTCGCTCCACCGTCTCGAATGCAAAATCGGGGATTACCCCAAAGCGATCTGAAAGTGGGGGAAACGGTAGAATTAGTTGGATATCCTCATCAATCTGAAAGTCGTGAACTTAGAGCAGAACGAATCATTATCGATGAAAAAACGGTAGAATTGCGTTGATGGAATTAGCAATAGAGACCGAGTGGTTAGTCCAGTTGAAAAATAGTGCTTTGGTTGAGATTGTTAACCAATGGGTTTGGACTTATCCGATGATAGAAGTGGTGCATATTTTAGGGATAACCTTGTTAGTGGGGTCTGTGGCGCTGTTTGATTTGAGATTGTTGGGAGTTTCTCGTCATTTATTGGTAACAGATCTCGCACAGCATCTTTTACCTGTGTCTTATGCGGGTTTTGGGGTTGTGGTTCTGTCTGGTTTTTTGCTGTTTGCAACGGATGCGCCTGCGATCGCTTTAAATCCTGTTTTTCGGTTAAAATTGATCTTGATTTTAGGAACGGGGATCAATGCGATAATTTTTCATTGGCAGTGTTATCCTTCTGTTCTACAATGGAACCGTAATATTAAGCCGCCTGGGAGGGTACAACTGATTGCAATGGTTTCACTTCTACTCTGGGTTGCTGTGATTATTTGTGGGAATTTGATTGCTTATGTCTAAAGTTGAGGTTGAAGATATTCTAATGATTCAGGGTGAAACTCAAAATGACAACTGTATTTGATATTGCAATCATTGGTGCTGGGTTTGCAGGGTTAATAGCCGCCCAAGACTTAAAACAAGCGGGTTATTCTGTTATTGTGTTAGAAAAGTCTCGCGGAGTGGGTGGGCGTTGTGCAACTCGTCGAGTTTCAGATATTCCCATAGATCATGGTGTACGGTATTTGGAAGCGACGGGGAAACAAACTCAAAATTTAATTGAACAGTTAACCGCCACAAATGTTTTACAACTGTGGATGGATAAAATTGATGTATTCAAAGAGAACCAACTCCAACCCCAACAAACTCAACCTTTATATATAGCCCCCAACGGGATGAATACTGTCGGGAAAGAACTGGCTGTTGGTTTGGATATTTGGTTTAACCGTCGTGTGGAAAGATTAACCCCAACTTTGAATAAAACTTGGTATCTTTCTTTAGAAGTGACTCACCCGACTGCAACGGAAAACCCCGAAGAAGTCGAAGCCAAAGCCGTTATTTTAGCCATCCCAGCCCCGCAAGCATTATTATTGTTAGAACCGCTAACGGCTGAACTTCCTGCGAATTTTGTTGAACAGGTTCGTTCTGTGGAATATAATGCTTGTATTACCGTCATGGCGGGATATGAGTTCACCCCTACTCCTCCCTGGAAAGCGATAACGTTTCCCGAAAATGAAACTATTGCTTGGGTGAGTTTGGATAGCAGTAAACGAGATAACCCCAAACAAACGGTTTTGGTTGTTCAAAGTTCGGCTAAGTTTGCAGAAGATTATCTAGATGCCACTGACTTACAACCCGTCG
This sequence comes from Limnoraphis robusta CS-951, assembly GCF_000972705.2. The sequence goes on from NZ_LATL02000140.1 coordinate 21,634, forward strand.
GGGAAATGCTGTTAAATGTTGCAACTGATTATTTATCGTTAGGGAAACCCGAATGGATGCAGGTTCATCGCTGGAAATATGCCTTCTGTCGGAAACCCTTAACTGTTCCTTGCTTAACCACAACTCTTCCTTTACCTTTAGTTTGTTGCGGAGATTGGTGTGGGGAAAGCCAGATAGAAACCGCATTAGCTTCAGGGAAAGCTGCTGCGAAGTTTTTTCAAGATTAATTGTTGTGTCTTCGTGTCTTCGTGGTGAATCCCCAAAAAAACCTTAGTGCCTTAGTGCCTTGGTGGTGAATCCCCTAACCCAAACTTTAGTTTATAGGCGCGCACATTTTCCCATGATATAAATATAGCATAGATGATAAATTTTGTCAAAGGATTTCCAATAGACGTAGAGGGGGGGCGGGTTTATGTAAATTGGTTCTGGGAATAGATAAATTTGGCCGGAACCCGCCCCTACGAAAGCGATCGCATTTACAGTGAACAGTTATCAGTGACCAGCGCAAACTTGCGACCCGGCGGTTTCCGTCGGTAGCAAAGTTTGTAAGAGAGTGACCAGTGAAGACAGTGACCAGTAACCAGTAACCAGTTACCAATTTTGCATGAGCGCAAGCAAAGCCTATGTAAGGTGATAAATACTTTTGGTAGCCGGAAATCGAAGCGATCGCTAAATCAATACTTAAATTGATACCTAATCGGCGCACACCTTTTCCTATTGTATAACTTACCATGTCTGTTAAAACTTGTCAAATGCTTGTTAATTCCTGCTACCCAAAGCGATCGCGGAATTTCCGATATTTGCCAAATGTGACGAAAAATATTACCGAGTGTTAAGCACTATTGCAATGTATCACAACTCTGAAAAATAAGCGTTCGTGCTTGCGGTATCCGTGATACCATCTGACCTGATAACAACGAGAGATATAGGAGAAAACCTGTGACGCTACGGGTTGCTGTTGTCGGTTCTGGCCCTGCTGGGTCTTCAGCCGCTGAAACATTAGTTAAAGCTGGAATAGAAACCTACTTATTCGAACGCAAACTCGATAACGCCAAACCCTGCGGCGGAGCCATTCCCCTGTGTATGGTGAGTGAGTTTGACTTACCCCCGGAAATTATTGATCGGCGGGTGAGAAAAATGAAAATGATTTCTCCGTCTAACCGCGAAGTTGATATTAACCTGATAAACGAAAACGAATATATTGGAATGTGTCGCCGGGAAGTTCTCGATGGTTTCATGCGAGATCGGGCGGCACAATTAGGGGCTATCCTAATTAATGGTACGGTTCATAAACTGGAAATTCCCACAAAAACCAACGAAGCTTATACCCTGCATTATTCTGATCATTCGGAAGGAAATACAGTCGGTACAGCGAAGACTTTAAAAGTAGATTTAGTCATCGGTGCGGATGGGGCAAATTCTCGCGTTGCTAAAGCCATTGATGCGGGAGATTATAATTATGCGATCGCGTTTCAAGAACGAATTCGCATCCCCGAAGATAAGATGGCTTACTATGAAGATCGGGCAGAAATGTACGTCGGAAATGACGTTTCTCCTGACTTCTACGCTTGGGTATTTCCCAAATATGATCACGTCGCTGTTGGTACCGGAACCATGAAGGTTAACCAAGCGATGATCAAGAAATTACAAGCCGGAATTCGCGCCCGTGCGGCTCATCGCATTGAGGGTGGTAAAATTATTAAAGTCGAAGCCCATCCCATCCCCGAACATCCCCGTCCTCGTCGGGTTGTGGGTCGGGTAGCGTTGGTAGGAGATGCCGCCGGAACGGTTACAAAATCTTCTGGAGAAGGCATTTATTTCGCTGCTAAGTCGGGTCGGATGTGTGCGGAAACCATTGTAGAAATGTCAAATAATGGCGCTAAAATTCCCACCGAAGATGATCTGAAAATTTATCTCAAACGTTGGGATAAACAGTATGGTATGACCTACTTGGTGTTAGATATTCTGCAACGAGTCTTCTACCGGACTGATGCCACGCGGGAAGCGTTTGTGGAAATGTGTTCTGACCTGGATGTTCAGAAGATGACTTTTGACAGTTATCTGTACAAAACGGTTGTTCCGGCTAACCCCTTAGTTCAGATGAAGATTACGGCTAAAACCCTTGGAAGTCTGTTAAGAGGTCATGCGTTAGCGCCTTAAGTTTTCTGTTGATATTATATCACAAAATTGCCTGGTTTCTTCCTAAGAGAAATCAGGTTTTTTAATGAGTTTAAAATGGGTGGGGTGCATGATAATTTTAAGTTAATGATACGAAGAATTAATCTCTTGTCTGATGCACCCTACAGCCTTGACTAATCCTTAATACCAAATTTTTTGTACAACATTTTTCTCAAAATATTGCTACTACGCTCTACAAATTCATCCTCAGTTTCATTTTCTAAGGGTTCACCAATAGAATCACTAAATTTTGAGATAAACGCTTTATCCTGAACTAAATTAGATACCTGTTCCGAAAACTTCTCTGCTTTGTCCTGTGGAAATAAAAACGGTGCTAACTGAACACTAACTGCTGACTGGAGAGAACCTTGAATAGCTGAGATCGACAGGTTAGAAGTTGGCAAAGCTTTATTAGGTAACTTCTTAGCCTCATCCATAAACTCTTTAAAACTGCTCATTACTTATCCTCTTTTTGACTTTGTATTTGTCCAAGATCTATGAAAAACACGAAGCAACTCTGTAAATATTTGAACAGTTGTTTCGATAATTTGCCGCTTTGTTTTCTCAGGTAGCTTATCCCACAGTTCCCACAACCATTTGAATAGATCAAAAATAAAGAACATTATCTAGTTATCTCCTCCAAGATGAGAGCGTAAGTTTTTCCAGAGTCGATCATTAGAATCCAATATCCTAATTAGCACTCTGAACCTTCTATATTAAACTTAAATCAAAACAGCAAAACCTACAATGATACAAACACTGAACTTTTAAAACTCTTTAGGTATTAATTATGTTCTCCATATCAGTAATTTTACGGATGTTGTTTTTGAGAAACAGTCAATGTTTTGATGATGATTTAATTAGCCTTTTTAACAGAGGTTTGAGATTGATGATCTTCAACCACGATAACAGGTAATAAACTCGTTTCCAAAACCGTTTGAGAAACAGACCCAATTAACACGTCTGGGAATGAACGATGTCCGCGTTTTCCGATAATAATCTCTGCTACATTATAATCTAATGCCGTGCGAACAATTTCTTCGGGTACTGTTCCCGATGCGGTGATAAACCGATAACGAATATCGGCTAAAATCTGTTTAGCTTGTTGTTGTAATTCGTTAATTTTTTGAGTATCTTCAACTCGAATAACGTGCAGTACAATCACTTCCCCATCACTGCGACGGGCTAAGTCTGCGGCTTGGGTTAATACCTGTTTTGAAAGAGGGGAAGTATCAACGGCAGCTAATAAAATAATACGACGAGATAGAGCAACTTTTGTCGGGTCTACTTCCCCTTTTTCTAATAGTTTAGGGGCAAAAGTGGGAATCGCCCAAGCGCCCAAAGGTGCTGTTACCAAAATCGATAAGGCTGCGATCGCTAAAATGGTATCACCGCCATCAATGCCTTGAGCGAGGGGTATTGCGCCAATAGCGGCTTGAACGGTTGCTTTAGCCGAATTTCCGGGGAATAGAAATAATCGCTCCTTCTGTGTCCAATTACTGCCCAATGTGGAAAGATACCAACCAAGCGATCGCCCGACTAAGGTGCCAATTGTTAATACTAATAAACCCACTAAAAAAGTATCCTTTAAAACATTGAGTTGAATACTCGCTCCGAGTAATACAAATAAAATAATTTCAGCAATTCCCCATAAACTATCAAAACCGCCTCGTAAACGTCGGGCTAAAGGGGCATCAAATTCGATGAGGAAAAATCCCGTTGACATGACAGCTAAATAGCCCGAAAAAATAGGAAATTCTTCTGCTAATACAACTAATAATAGGGCCAAACTGGCAGCAACGAGAGAATCTTGAAGGGCATTTTGAGTCCAATTTTGTTTGGCTAACAGTGAGACTAAGAGTTTAGCGGTTAAGCCTCCTAAGATTACCCCTAATACAATTTGTAGAATAATTTGTACGGGAAGTAACTGAATAGAACTTAACGTTATGCCACCGGGAAGCGTTATGCCTGTGGTTGCACCTTGAGAGAGAAAGGCTAACAGTAAACTAAAGACTAATAAAAGTAATACATCCGACAGCGCACTTCCGGTTAAAATAGCATCAGGAATGCCTTTTTTGACTCCCCATCCCAAACTTTTGAGTCGCAACATTCCGGGTACAATGACAGCCGGAGATTCTGCACCAATAATACAGCCTAAAAGTAATCCTGTGGGAAAATCAAATTGAAAGAGCCACATGGCAGCAAAAGCAACAGCGATCGCTTCACAAGCCGCAGGTAAAAAGCCTAATCTGAGGGCAACAGTTCCCTGTTGGGCGAGTTTTTCGCGATCAAGTCCTAGCCCTGCTTTCATTAAGATTACCATGACGGCGATGGTACGCAAAGCGTCCGCAGCCTCTAAAACACCGGGGCTAATAACATTGCCAATTTGGGGACCTAAAAGCATCCCAACCAACACCATCCCCACGAGGGCGGGAACGTTGAGACGTCGAGCAATTTGCCCAACAAAAAAGCCCATCAGCAAGATCCATAGGATACTTTCTAACATGACGCTAGGTTTTAATAGTGAACAGTTATAGCAATGAGCAGGTTAATGTTTACAACTTCTTTGTGTCTTTGTGTCTTGGTGGTAAATTCAAGGCTTGACCCTTGTAAACAAGCCAGCGCGACCTGCTATATGAATTATGAATTATCAATTATCAATTATCAAGGTTTCCTGTCCCCTATTTTGCCTATTGCCAGGGTTAAAAATATTAATAAAAAAGCGAGAACAGTTAAATGCCCTCGCTTTTTTTGTGATTTTTACACAGTTTTTTGAGCTATTCATCTCTCACCTAATAATAAATATTAGGTTGTTTGTTCCCCCTAGCACCGCTAAGATCATCAACAAATGGGTAACAGCCATTACACTTTATAAAAGTGTTATTGTGTGATCTTTTTCAGCTCTAAACTGATGTAAATTCACGGTTGTTTAATCAAACCTTATAGAAGACTAACAGAAATAGTTGAAAAAATCTTTGTTTTATATCACGGCTAGTGGTGATCATTATCACAAATAAAATCAGCCTATATCACGGCAGTTTCTAACATCTTTATTCTACCCAAACTGGCATCAATTTCGACCTCAACACCCTGGGGAACGGTAAACTGATTGGGAATATGACCAATCATCGAACCATACCAAGCGGGAATTCCCAAAGGGCGAATATGATCGCTTAACACTTGCCACAGACTCAAGGTTGGAGAATCATCTTCCTCATCTAAACAGCGAGTACATTGACCAAAAATAAAACCCGACAGTTGTTGTAGTATTCCCGCTAACTTCAAATGAGTTAACATCCGATCAACCCGATAAACATCTTCTCCAGTATCTTCTACAAATAAAATGGCTTGATTCCAGTCAGGTAAATACAAAGACCCGACTAAAGTGCTAATGACGGATAAATTTCCTCCGAGTAGCCGCCCTCTGGCCTGTCCGGAAGTAATCGTTTCGACGCGCACCTCAGCCGAATTTTGAAACGTAATAGCTTCCCCCTCAAACAGTAGTCGTTTTAAATAACCGACTGAAAAAGGGTTCCAAATCGAAGTTCCTAACAACCCGTGAAACGTAACAACTCCACTGCGACTATAAATTCCTAATAATAAAGCAGTGATATCGCTATAACCTAATACAATTTTAGGATTACGGCGAATCAAATCATAATCTAATAAGGGTAAAATCCGACTACTTCCCCAACCGCCCCCTGTGGCTACTAACGCTTGAACCGATGTATCGGCAAAAAAACGATGAATATCTGCCGCCCGATTTTGATCAATTCCTGCTAAATAACCATATTCATCAAAAGCATGGGGCGCGACTTTTAGATTTAATTGTTGTCGGGCGAGTTGAGATTGAATTAATTTTAAATAGGACTTTTTAACGGGACTGGCGGGAGTAACTAAGCCAACAGTATCACCGGGTTTGAGTCGTGGTGGTTTGAGAAGCGCCCCATTTGCATTCGCCGTGATTGGAGAAAATTGAGTCGATAATAAAGTTTGTCCGAACCCGGTTAAAAATTGGCGACGGTTCAACATGATTTAGTTGACACTCACTGCCCTAGAAGTGCGGTGATTCTTTATTCACAGACCCAACTTGCTCAGGCAGGATTTCTCCAACTTGAGTAGAGGTCGAATCTCCTAAAGCGTTTTGATCTAAGATCCAAGTTCCGGTATGCCCTACCGTACTTAAGGCTATTTTCAAAATATTAATTGCAGCGTTCCAATCTCTATCTAACTCAAATCCACATTCACAAACATGAGTTCTTGTTGATAGAGATTTTTTAACTACCGCACCACAATTAGAGCATTGTTGAGAAGTATAAGCGCCGATTACAGCTACAGTTATCTTGCCAAACTTCACCCCAAAATACTCTAACCATTTTCTGAATTGATACCAACCCACATCATTAATAGATTTGGCAAGACAGTGGTTTTTTACTAAGTTTTTAATCCTCAAGTCTTCGTAGGCGACCAAATCGTTAGACTGGATTACGCAACGCGCCACCCTTTTGGCGTGTTCTTCACGTTGCCTACTTATTTTGAGGTGTACTCGCCCTAATTTATTAATGACTTTCTTGCGGTTGGCAGAGCCTTTTTGTTTTCGAGAAATACGACGTTGATAAAACTTTAGCCGTTTTTCTCCAGTTTGATAAAATCTGGGATTAGGTTCACTATACCCATTACTATCTGTGTAGAACTCTTTAAGTCCCACATCCAACCCGATACTTTTGCCTGTTGGTTGTGTTTCTACTTTGTTATCTACACTGATTAAGAATTGAGCATAATACCCGTCAGCGCGACGTACTAACCTAACCCTTTTTATCTGGTCTATTTGGTAGAAGTTTAAATCCCACGTTCCTTTTAGTTTAAGCTTGCCAATTCCTTTTTTATCGGTAAAAGTTATTTGCTTTCTCGTTTCTGACAACTTCCAACCCGAAGTTTTGTATTCCACTGAACGGTTATTTTTATTGAATTTTGGATAACCTTTTTTTCCAGGAATACCTTTCTTGCAATTCTCATAAAAACGAGAGATTGAGCTATAAGCTCTTTCTATAGCGGCTTGACAAACACTAGAATTTAGAGCATTAGCAAAAGGGAACTCATGTCTGATAGCTTTACTTAGACGATATAGCTCTTTTTGTCCCACGCCTTTGTTATCCATCCAAAAACGGATAGCTTTATTACGAACAAACTGAGCCGTTCTTATCGCCTCGTCTAGGGCTGCATATTGAGTTGTTTTGCCTTGTACTTTAAATTCTAAAACTATCATTTGCGTGAACAACTCCTACGCAAAATAGTATAGCATAATGAAAGTCGCCCTGCAAGGGCGAGGCTTTAAACCCAGAGTTTCGGTAATATCAACAGTCCTTAACCCCCGATTTCTCAGGAGTAGAGACGCCCCACCCGAACGTCTCCAAATCTCCCAAAAATTAAACTTCCAGATGATAACGACTGGTTAATTTATCCAACTGTTTAACGAGTAAACTCAAAAACAGTCCGACATCTGTCACCACACCGACAGACTCAACAGAACCGCGATCGCTGAGTTTTGTTACCACTGCGGGGTTAATATCGACACAAACCATTTTCACTCCTGCGGCGGTCATATTTCCAACGCCGATGGAATGTAACATGGTCGAAAGCATCAAGATCATCTCTGCGCCTTGCAACAACTCGGTATAGTGTTGTTGAGCTTTAATTAGATCCATCTGGGTATCGGGAAGCGGGCCGTCATCTCGAATCGAACCTGCTAGAGAAAAGGGTACATTATTCTTGACGCATTCATACATGACGCCACTCTTAAATAAACCCTTTTCTACCGCATTAGCGATACTTCCACAGCGTCGAATGGTATTAATCACTTTCAAATGGTGGCGGTGTCCCCCTTTAACGGCGGTTCCCTGCTTCATGTCTACCCCTAAAGAGGTTCCCATCATCGCTTGTTCGATATCGTGAACGGCGATCGCATTTCCGCCTAACAACGCTTGGACATAGCCTTCGCGAATTAAATGAGACAGATGTTCAGCCCCGCCTGTGTGGATGACAACAGGTCCTGCGGTGACAACAACTTTCCCGCCGCGATCGCGAATTTGGCGGAGTTCCCAGGCGACTTGTTCAACGATTAATTCTACCCGACGTTCACTGGAAACACCTGCCGACATGAAGCCAAATTCTTGGGGTGCATTGCGTTGTTCACGGGATTCTGTTTTGCGAATGGTACGAATTCCGGCAACATCAACCACGACTTTTTCACCGACTTCGAGATCGCGCAACAGCTTACATTGTGCGACAATGCCAACGGGTGTTTCTTTGACTGCGATCGCTCCGTCCATTCGTTGTTTTTGGACTTGTACCCATTCTCCATTCACCCGTATTTCTGTGGGATAAATGGTGGTGACATAGAAATCATCGGGACTGACGCCATGTTGAGTAACAGGTTCTAACTTGGCATCTTGAATATCTTCGTCTAAAGAAACCGCCCCGATATCAATGAGTTGACTAATAATATCTTCCATCACTTGATGGGAGGGAGCGGAAATTTTAATTAAAGCATTAGATGTGCTTTGACGTTCTTCACCTAAGTTAAATTGTTGAACTTTGAAACTTCCCCCGCCTTCGACAATTAAATCTAGGGCTTGGTTAATTAAGCCTGCATCGAGTAGGTGTCCTTCCATGCGAACGGTTCGGGTTTCGATCAATACCGTTGCATGGCGATCGGGGATAATCGGTTCGGTGACGCGCAGGGTGAGACATTTGGCGGCGCCGCCTGCTTTGAGGAATTCTGTTAAAGGGGTTTCAATAACGTTAAAGCCTGCTTCACTTAAACGGGCTTTGAGATTATCACTGACTTTGTTCATGACTACCGTTTGGTTAATGTTAACGGCGTTACAAGCAAAGTTCACGGCGTCGGGTTCTTCGATAGCGATGCGTTTTTCGGGAGGAATCCGCATTTCAATCAAGCGGTTAGAATAGGAGTCAAAAGCAGGGGGATAATAGAGGAGATAGCCTCCACTTAACGGACAGAAGCAGGTATCGAGGTGATAGAAGCGTTCATCCATCAAGCGCAGGGATAACACTTCGATATTCAACCATTCTGCAATTAGAGGATGGGAGTCGAGTTCGGAACGGAACCCATATCCCGCCCACAAATAGCGTCCTGAGCGATCAAATAACGCATCTCCGGCCCCTTCAAAGGGTAAGTCTTTGGGGAGTTCGTGAACGGTAAAGCCTTGAGACTCAAACCATTCTTTGAAGTAGGGTTCTTCGCCTTGACGTTCTTTGTGATAGAAGCGACTGAGGACAACGGTTTTATCGAGGACTAAACCTGCATTGGCGGTAAATACCATGTCGGGCCAGCCTTTTTGGGGTTTGACCAACTCGACAATAGCATGATCTTTGAGGGTGTGATAAAGCTTTTGCCACTGTTCAACGGAGCGATCGCGGGAAGATTTATGAATATTGCCCTCCATCCAGGGATTGATCACATAGTCCACGTCGTAGTGGTCTGGAGAACACATGAGGAAGCGAATCGAATCAGTCATAATAGGTAGAACTAGGTAGAACTAGGTAGACGCTAAACAGAGCTATTCACAGACATTTAAACCATTAACATTCGACCCACTTCTCAGGCTTAGAGGTGGGTAACTTTTCTGTTAATAATGCCAGTCTAATATTGTAGCAGCTTCTGGGACGTCAATATTTGCTCTCTGACATTCTCTCCCCAGTCGGGTGCATCAATTTTTCAAAGCTTTTTTCTCTCTAACAAAAGTGAACTACCGACACTAAATCGAAGCGATTATAGTGTCAGCTTCTAATATCGCGGGGGAATGCCTTAGAACGGACTTGCGTCCCAACTTTGGTCTTACTCCCCCTCCATTAGCAGAAACGGCTGTTCCATCCGTCTGTATTATTCTGATACCTTCCGCTCTGATATTTTTTGCTGCATTGCCATCACGGTCGTGACGAGTACCGCAGTGAGGACAAGTCCACTCTCTAATATCAAGGGGTAACTCA
>NZ_LATL02000141.1 GCF_000972705.2 Limnoraphis robusta CS-951
GTATTCAACCAGTTGAAAAACCCAGCATCTAATCGATGCAATGAACCTTGAAAACTTAAGGTACGGGGTTCTTGCTCTGAATGCTTTGGCCATATAAAACCTTAAAGCACCAAGTACAGAGAATCAAGCATTTTTTTCTCAAGTACGGTAGGGCATACCGAAACTATCTCTGAAATGAGATGAACGACTGGGGAGACTCACCCCTCTGGAGTTGATTGGGAAACCAGTATGCTGTAAGGGTTGTCAATGAATCAGTAATCCAAAGCCGTGAGGCTTGGAGAATCCCCTTTCTTTAGAAATGGGGAGTATGTCAAGGCTCCGATTTGATTGTTGTTTCCCGTTGGGAACCCTCAACTAAGCGATGCTCAAATTGCAGGACGCTTAAAGATTCAATGCCTTTATCTGAGCGAATTTATCGATGCGAAAACTGCGGTATGACCTGCGATCGCGATCTAAATGCTGCTAGAAATTTAGTAGCAATGGCGGGTAGCTTGCCCGTGTCAGCCTGCGGACTGGATAGTGCCGACACTCCCAGAATGAAGCGGGAAGAAAACATCTCATCTATCCAACCCTGTCTAGATTTGGGCGATTTTGGATAGTTTTGAGTAAGTTTTTCAGAGCGGTCAATCCTCGTTAGAATAGTAATCAAAGCAATCCCTATTTATTCAATTAAAACGATGCCTAAATCTGATATTCATCCCGAATGGTACCCTGAAGCTGAAGTGTATTGCAACGGCGAATTAGTGATGACCGTTGGTTCGACTCAGCCGAAAATTTCTGTTGATGTCTGGTCGGGAAATCATCCCTACTACACCGGAACTCAAAAGATTATTGATACAGAAGGTCGGGTAGAACGCTTCCTGCGTAAGTATGGCATGATGAGTGAAACTCCGGCAACAGAAATTGCTGAGGGAGAAGAAAAATAGCTGAGTTGTCGTTTGTCTGTCGTCTGTTGTCTGTAGTGTTTTCTACTGACAACTGACTCTCAAAATATTTTCGGGTTGATCCGTGAGTCGAGCAATGTGTTTCCATAACATCAATTAGACCGTCTGAGGAGTAACGCACTGGCTTTGAATGCTAGTAGATTTTCCTTCCTAACGGCCTCATACCTATCAACCCCAATTCATCAACTCTTGTGACAACTGACAACTGACAAAGGACAACGATCAATGGCTGAAACTTATTTAATCGAAAAATTAAAGTCTTTCGAGCAGACTTTTAATGAATTGACTTTGCGCCTTGCTGATCCGGATGTGTCTAACAACCCGACGGAGTTACAACGGATCGCTAAAGAGCGTTCTTCTATTGAGGAAGTGGTCGATACTTATCAGCTCTGGAAAACGGCTCAGGAGCAGCTAGCTGAGGCGAAACAAATTTTCAGAGAAGCTGGAGACGATCCGGACATGAAAGAGATGGCGGCTGTAGAAGTTAGCGAACTTCAAGACAAGCTCGAACAGTTGGAAAGTCACTTGAAAGTTCTCTTGTTACCCAGTGATCCGAATGATGATAAGAACATCATGTTAGAGATCCGAGCCGGAACAGGCGGAGATGAAGCGAGTATCTGGGCGGGTGACTTGGTGCGAATGTATTCCCGCTACGCCGAAAGCCAAAACTGGCAGGTGAAAATGATCAGTGAGTCCCTCGCTGATATGGGGGGTTTTAAAGAAGCCATTCTGGAAATTAAAGGCGATCGAGTCTATAGCAAGCTGAAATTTGAAGCGGGAGTTCATCGGGTTCAACGGGTTCCCCTGACTGAAGCGGGAGGGAGAGTTCACACTTCAACGGCAACGGTGGCGGTGATGCCGGAAGTTGATGACGTTGATGTGGAAATTGATCCCAAAGATATCGAAATGAGTACGGCTCGTTCTGGGGGAGCAGGCGGTCAAAACGTCAACAAGGTGGAAACGGCGGCTGATCTCTACCACAAACCAACGGGAATTCGGATTTTCTGCACGCAAGAGCGGAGTCAAATGCAGAACAAGGAACGAGCCATGCAGATTTTACGCGCGAAACTCTACGAGATGAAACTGCGTGAACAGCAAGAAGCGGTGACTTCTATGCGGCGATCTCAGGTGGGGACGGGCGCTCGTTCTGAGAAAATTCGCACTTATAACTATAAAGATAACCGTGTCACGGATCATCGCCTGGGTCAGAACTTCTCTCTATCACCTGTTTTAGAGGGGGGTTTGGAAGATGTGGTTGATGCTTGTGTCTTTACCGATCAGCAAGAACGACTGCTGGAACTGGCGAATGCTTCGACTCCTGCTTCTGTATAAGGTTATTGGGGGTGTCGGGAATGTGTTGTAGGGGCGGGTTCGACAAAAATGTATGCTTCCCAGAAATAACATTAATAAACCGCCCCTCTTGCACTGAACAGCAGAGGGCAGTCGTGCAAAAGTCCTCTGCGCCATCTCCCTTTGAGGGGGCTGGTTTGTAGATTTTTGACAGAACCTGCCCCTACGCTTACTGCTGACTGTAAACTCCTTCGTTAACTTTCGTTGACTTTTAAATCATTTTTTTGTTTTCATCCGCTACAATAGAGAGAGTTCTGAAAAGCATGGATCGGAAAAATTAGTAATAATAGTATTGCGGTGACAGTGATGAATGAGCAAGACTGTTTGACCGTTTATGATGAATTGGTCGAAATATTAAATCAACTGCAATTAGGCTGGGTTTCTCAACAAGTTCTTGAGGTAATTAGTGCTGGGAAAACGGTTGAAGAAATGGTATCAGGACGCAAATCTCCTGATTTAAAATTAACTTATCATACGCCGAAAGAACAACTTTTGCTGTTAATTGATGCAATTGAAAAAGCGGTTGTGAATGCGGTTGATATTGAGTTAGAAATTGCTAGAAGTTTCAGTGAAGAAGCGACGACTTCTGATCTGCAACCTGAACTGAAATTTACGTCTTCTTTTGAGAAGAAAAGTCAATTTATTAAATTTCCAGTTGAACTGGCAACCCATCGCAAAAAGGAAGCTGAAACGTTGCTAAAACTGCTTCATAAATTACAGAAAGAGGTGCAAAAAGATGCCAATTAATACAACTCTTATTCAAGATATTAGCCAACAGTTAAAACAGACCCTTCATCCCGAAATTCAAACAGCTACAGAGATTTCTGAACTGTATAATTTTTATATTTTTTGTATTCTGGTCAAAGCGGCTCGTAATGAAGGAGCGTTGGTTTATTATAAAGATGTTCTCAAACACAATCCTGAACAATTAGTCTTTCGTAGACGCGCTGGACAAATTTATGAGACTTCTCAACCTTATACTCATGCGGTGATTGAATTTACAAATAAACCCCCTTTAGAAATACATATGGGGGTAAAAATTCATGGTCGCTTGCGAGTTTTGTATGATTGTGATATTTGTGTATTGTATAAGATGGAGGCGGATAGCTGTCGGGCGAACCAACGACAACCCCGTGCTTCTCGGATTTTAATGGCGGTTGATTGTCAATATTATACGTCTCAACTTAAGTTGGAACTCGCACAAGCTTTCATTGCTTTTTCTTCGGAGTTGAGAGTGTCTGGAAACTGTTACTTTGTTTCTAATAGTTCATCGGATTCTGTGGCTAAACTTTTGGCTAGCCGAAAGCGAAAATGGGAATATGATATTTTTCCGAGGGCGACGAATAATGTGAATCGGTTGATGTATGAATTTCAAACGAGCTTTAAGGATTTTAAGGCGAGAAGTTAACGCCAATAGGGTCTTCCCTTCCAAAAAACCCCGATTAAAATTCCCATTAATCCTAAGCTTGATAAATCGACTAAAAATGTAGGGAGGGGGAGTAGAGACTTAATAAATAGTCCTAAAAGCAAGCACCCGACTAAAGCCCAAAGTGTCGATGAATTCAACAAGAATCGTTGCTGCCAGATTTCTAACCAATAGACGGTTAATGCTCCCATTCCGATGGCGATCGCGACTTGGGTTAATACGCCTAATGGCGGCGAGAACAGCATTTTAAGGACATTACCCACGACGGGAGAGTGAACGACTCCCCAAAAGAGTAAGATTTCTAAGGCTGCAATCAAAAGATTGCTGAGAGTCGCACTTTGCAGTAGCGATCGCCAGGGAAAGTTTTTTAGCCGTTGCATCCAATGATTCATAGGAATTGATATTACAATTTTTGAAGAGAGACTTGGATTTGTTCAGGGAGCTTATCACATCCCAACATTACCAAAGTCAAAAGCTGATTAAATTTGAGAGGAGACGACTGTGGAAGCAAACAATATAAATTGTGCTGAAGCCTGCGTTAATGGCTGTGTTCTCGGCGATAAATGTCCGAATCGGGAGTACGCAGAAAGCACAGAAAGCTTCATCAATGGCACATCCTTAGACAAAATGCTGAATATCGCGGAAGAAGCGGTTCGTAAAAAGCGTATGGAACCCCCACAGTGGGTGATTCCTGATTTTCCCGAATAGCCTGAGAATCATCAAGCGATCGCCATAAAACGCATACATCTAGTTTAACTGCACTGTCAGATTTGAGAGTGGGGAATGGAAAAGTCGTCAATCCCTTTCCCCTTCTTTTGTTTGATTAATTTTAGATAATATTTTTCTATTCTGCGAGAACATAAAAAATTTGAGATTCTGCTAAACCGGATGGGAGCGCGAAAATCTCCTCCTGTATTCGCCAGATCAACTCGTCGCCAGAAATGCCCTCGCTGATCTGGGCGAATTTCTCTTGTGTTCCACTCGTTATTCGATCAGGGTGTTTAATTGGGGGTGAAAGTGTTGAGTTTGTTGTTTTTGAGTAAGAATCATCCAGTCTGGAAAATTTTGAAGTTTGGGTTAAGATTGAGCCGATTTTCGTCTTCCCCAAGGTTTAAGAACTGAAATGGCAATCAGGGCTAATAGACAAATTGTTTGAACAATTCCCCCCATTATAGTGGCTCGATCATCAAACATATAAAGGGGATTTTGTAAAGCTTGCGATCGCAGTTCTTGGGAAATTGAGGTGATCGCATTTGTCCAGGGGCCAAGCCAGAAGGTGCCAAAAATAATCAGAGAAAGGGTGGCGATCCATTTTGTGATCACCCAATAATATTTGACAAAACCCCAATTCGTTAAACCTGATAACAATGCACCTGTGATCAATGAAGCAGTCGCCGCCGGAATAATCACGACTTCATCGAGTAATTGCATCACGGTATTGAGGATATAAAGTTCATCCCCATTGGTTGTTTTTAAATTGTGTAGGGCAATAATCACCATACACAATCCCGTTCCAAACCAAATTCCTGCTGTTGCGATATGAGCAGAAACCAGCCAATTTTTTTGTTGAACATTGAGTTTAAAACGGGCTGATTTTTTCTGCTTTTCTTCTGATTTTGTGGGTGTAGATTGACTGCTCATCAACTTAACTCAAACTTGAGACATAATGAATAAGCTGACCAATTCGCTGACGTAATGTTTCCAAACCCAAAGCTTTACCCGCCGAAATAAATGCAGCTTGAGGATATTCTTCTTGAGCAAATCTCAAGGTTTCTCCATCAACCTGATCAATTTTATTAAACGCCAATAAAGCAGGCCCGGGAGTAATCGGCATTGACATCAAAATTTTCATTACCGATTCAATTTGACCTTGCCAAGCCGGATGAGATAAATCGACCACATGAACGAGCGCATCGGCATCACTCACTTCTTCTAAAGTGGCACGAAAAGCATCAATTAACGCAGGGGGTAATTCATGGATAAATCCCACTGTATCGGTTAAAACAATAGTTTGGGGTTCGTCGGTGATGGCGTCAGGAATTGCTAAACGGCGACTGGTGGGATCAAGCGTTGCAAACAGTTGATCTGCCGCGTAAATTTCTGAACTGGTGAGAACGTTTAACAAAGTCGATTTTCCGGCGTTGGTATAACCGACAATGGCAACGGTGGGTACTTCTTGATGCTGACGACGTTGACGCAGGCGAGAACGATGGGCTTGCAATTGATTCACCTCTTGTTGCAAGCGGGCGATGCGACGTTGAATGGCTCGTCGTTCGGTTTCTAGCTTGGTTTCACCAGGGCCTCGAGTTCCTATACCACCCCCAAGTCGAGACATGGCTTGACCTCGCCCAGTTAGACGTGGCAAACTGTATTCGAGTTGTGCGAGTTCGACTTGCAATTTTCCGGCACCAGATTGGGCGCGTTGAGCAAAAATATCGAGAATCACCTCAGTTCTATCGACAACTCTCACGCCTATTTGGGTTTCTAGGTTGCGAACTTGAGCCGGAGACAAACTCCGATCAAAGACGATTAAACTTGCACCAATGGTTTGGGCGGTTAAGGCAATTTCTTGTACTTTTCCTTCCCCTACAACGGTTTGAGGATGAGGACGCGATCGCTTTTGGCGTAGGGTTTCTATGACTTGACCCCCTGCTGTATCAACCAGTCGCACCAGTTCGAGTAACCCGTCTTCAAAGCGTTGAGGGCTGATGTCTTCGGTTTTGACGCCCACCAACAACACTTTATCGCCGTCAGAATCAACGGTTTGGGCGACTAACTCTCGTTGCAGTTCGGCTTCGAGGTTATCCACCAAGTCGAGAAAATCCTGGGTGGAGAGCATATCCAAACTTTGCGGTGGCGATAAATAATGGGGAATTGTGGCTTGAAGGGTGGTGATGTTGCCATTATTATCTTCTGCGGTTGGCGGAAGCAAGTGAGCGAGATAGGCTTGTTCAATGTATCCGGTTCCGCCACCACCTCGACGCTGAAAACCGCTTCCCGTTAGGGTCAGAACAACTAACACATCCAACCGTTGAATCGCCATTGCAGTTAAGGCGGATTCATTCGGGGGTTCTGATTTAATTTGAGTGGCAATGCAGCGAATGCCGCTTAGACGCCCGCCCCCATAACGAGGCAATTCTAGGGGGGGAATTTGAGTTTGGCGGGGTGTTCCGACTCCCACCCGAATCACTTGTCCCCGACGGTTGAGATAAGCACAGACGGGTTGACCGATTTCTGTACTGCTGGCGGCTAGGCGTTGAGCAAACTCTGGGGTAGTAATGCGATCGCCGGGTATCCGTTGATGGTACAGACGTTGTAATCCTTTGAGTTGACTCGGCTTTAGCCCTTGAAGATTACCGTAAATCGTTTCGATAGGCCCTCCTGACCCGTTTTCTGGGTATTCAAAACTTTTATTGATCATTTTAACATTTTCTCTTGAAAGGGGGGACTCTATTGACTTTGTAATGCTTCTGGGCTGTTCTCTGCTTTTATTTAACACAAACTTAGAGTTATTTTAATTGTATTTTTTCCGGTAAGCTTGAGTTAAATATAGCTGTCAAAACTCATCAAATTTCTAATTTTTTTCGACAAAATTAGTCGTTTTTCCTCCGTTATTCCTTCAGATGTTTCAGTTTGCAACTTCTTTAGATTTTCACTTAAAGCTTTATAAATAGAGGGATTCACATCACAAAAGTCTATAATCGCATCTGATAAAAATTCAGTTTTATTCTCTTCAGGGATGTACTCAGCTTGATCGATAGCAATGTCAAGTTGAGTTAAATCCTGTTTGGCTTCTCCGGCAAAGAGTTCGGGCTGACTATTGATGACTTCAAAAAAAGAAGCCGTAATCTGTTCGGGTTTCATCTGAGCATTTTCTCTATAAATCAGTTAGGTTAATTATAGCATTCTTTAGTCCTATTCCCCTCTCTTTGTCGGAGAGGGGCTAGGGGTGAGGTTACTTGCCTTTCTGTTGGTTTTTGGCTTGTTCTATGGCAATGTCTTTCATGGCTTGGAATGAACTGGCGTTGGAACTGCCTTCAATGGCTTTCACCGCTAAATCTTGAACTTGTTTGAGGGCAGAATCAAGTTGTTTGGATAAGTTTTGGATGCGGTTTTCTTGATTTTTAATCGTTTCAGAGAGAGATTTAATCCGCAGTTCAAAGAATTGTTTTTGTCCTTCGACTTCTTTAGCGAATAAGTCAGCTTTGATTTTGGCTTGAGCGTTACCAATATTGCGCCCGATTTCTTTACCCCGTTTAATATTATCTTCTAACTTATGGGCAAATTCCTCTACTTTTGCTTTCACATCTGCATATTCTTTTTCTTTCTCAATTAAGGCTTTTTCCCGTTCTTCCCATTGTTTTTCCTGTTGTTGTTGCAACTCCTCTAACTGTTTATACAACGTTTGTTGATTCTGTTCATATTCTTCGTGATCTAAATCTCGTTTAAGCTGTAAGTCATACTGATAGGATTCTTGATCTCGGGTTTGACTGGTTTTGTAGTTTTCATTGCGTTCTTGAGTGGCTTTTTGATAGTCTAACTGTTCTTTTTGCCAAGCTTTTTGTTGTTCTTGAAATTGTTGTTCTAAAGTGTCCTGTTGTTGGGTGAGTTCTTCCGTAAATGTCTTAGCGTTTTCTTCGTAGCGTTGAACCAAAACATCTAACGTTTCATCATTAACGTCTTCTAAACTATGTAAGGTTTTGAGTTCTTCTAACTCCAGTTCTACATTTTTTTTAAGTTCTTGCAGTTGAGTCGCTTCACGGGTTAACTGTTCAGATAACTCACTGACTGCACCGCCAAAACCTGATTGTAGCAGCGTTAAACTTTCGAGGACTTGCTGCATTTTAGGCTGATTAGAGGATGATGAATTTAAAGTTTTTATCGGTTCATAAACAACGTTACCATTATTGCCATTACTGTTACCATTACTCGATTGTTTAAATTGAGATTCAAGAGAAGCTTTTTCATTTTCTAACTCTTGATAAGCGGCTAAAATTTCTGCTTTGGTGTTGCGATCGCTAACTTTTGCCATTGTTTTTATCCGTTGAATTTAGGTTGAGGTTTGATGGTTTTAAATTAATTTCGTGGCTACTTAACTTTGACTCGAAGAACTCGCAAAAGCACGCATCGCTAAATCTTGTGCTTGTTTCATTGTGGCTTGTAACTGAGCGGATAAATCGGCAATTTGTTCATTTTGACGTTGAATGGTTTCGTCTAAAGAAGTTACTTGTAGTTCATAGCCTTGTTTACTAGATTCCCATTCTTTCTCAAATAGATCCGCTTTAACTTTCGCTTCTCGGTTCGCTTCTTGAATGGCTTCTTCCTTCGCCTTGTTATGCGCTTTTTTCAGTTCTTCTTCAAAGCCTTCAACTTTCTTTTTATTAGCCTCAAATTCCGCTTTATTCTTCTCTAAGATCGCCTCACGCTCTGACCAATTTTTTTCTTTCTCTTGAGCGTTATTAGCTAACTCTCGTTCTAACTTGCGGCGTGTTTCTTCGTATTCATCTTGTTCAATTTTACGAGTCTTTTCCAGTTCATAGTTATAATTTTCCTCTTCTTGCTGACGAACTTTCGTTTGTTCTTCCTGCTGTTGTTGAACGGTGGCTTCAAACTCCTGTTGTTCTTTTTCCCAAGCTTTTCGTTTGGTGATTTTATCTTTATCCAAAGCTTCTTGACGCAGGGTTGCATTTTGATTGAGTAAATTCAGTTTTTCCTGATGTTCTTGACTCAACAAATACAACGCATCAGCGACTACGCGAATTTTTTGTAACTCTTGAAGCTGTTGAGTTTCGATTTCAATAGATCGCTTCAGTTCATCGAGTTTAGAAGATTCTGTTTTAAGCTGTTCAGAAATTTCAACAATCGTGTTGCCAAAACCAAGCTGTAAATCTGCTAAACTTTTAACAATGCTATCAACGGTGTAGGCTGATGTTTTTTCAAGCAGTTGTTTACCTTTTTCTTTTTCAGCTTCTTCTTCTTTGGTAGCGATTTTAGAATCAACTTTTTTTCGTTGTTCTAAAATTTGCTGAAATTTGACAATGATTTGAGTTTTGCTATTTTGAATTGTAGTTTGCATTTTGCACTTGACCTCAAATATTGAACAGGGTTGACTCTATTTTACGCTTTTATCTGGGACTGCCGCTTCCGTAGTTTTTCGATAATTTCTTGGTGATCGGATACAGGCTTTGAGGGTTCCTCCGTATTTTCACGTAGAAGTAAGTTGACAATGCGTTGACAGCGATCGCAACGATTTCCGGGCCAACAATAACAGTTATTAACCAAATCTTTCAACGTTGATTTTAGGCGTTTATTTTCTTCTAAAACCGCCTGATAATTTCGTTGAACAGATTGAACAAGCATCTGCATATGTTGAAAATCTGCACACAAACTTTCTAAATCGTAAACGGCATTTTCTCGAATCCGATCACTGAGTTCATGTTGATTCACAACCGGAGAAGGGGACGAGGTTTTTTGGATTAACTTCAGAAAGTTTTTCATGGTTTAATGTTTCTAACTCTGAACTAAAAACTCAGATTCAGGAAAGGAGGAACACAAAAATAATTGCATCCTCCATTCCTGTTAGTTCAGCAGTTAAGAAACCTCAGCCGGAACTTTTTCTGATGCCGGTGGAAGCACCATTTCTCGACTCGAATTTAAGGCAAGTTCTTCCGGATCACTGGCTTGGCTATGAACCGCAATCAAACAAGCAATGTCGTGAGGCGATAAATTATCCAAACAAACCATTGACTTTGTTCCTTCTAAATCAATCATCCGAGACAAGTTACTTTCATCTGAAAGAACCGCCGCCGCTTGCTCAACAACTGACCAATTTGTTCGTTCCTGCCAAGACCATTTCAAGGAATAGTAATTGATTGGTTTTAAAGTACCACTTTCATCGGGCTTATTAAACTAAGCATGAGAGTCACCTCTCATACTCGTCTTCAGAACCGGACGTGAGATTTTCACCTCATCCGGCTCCTCAATGACTTGGCTCTTGTCACGAGTACCTCTTAAGCTACCGTCGAAACGGGTCTTTTCATCATGGCAATGTCTGTGTAATAGTTGCAGATTTTTATACTCATCCTTTCCGCCTTTCGACTTAGGAATGATATGGTCTACTTCCATCACATCATCCTCTCGGAAGTGTAAATTGCAGTGAGCGCATACCCCTTTTTGTACCTTCAAAAGCTTCGCAACTTTTGTTGGAATTTCTGGATTTTTGCCCATTCTTGAACTCCAATATATCAAATCGCCATCGTAAGGGGATGCAACGTCTTTTACTTTCACATGACGAACGATTGGTGTCGCCGCATGATTCAGTAATTGAGCCGTGATTTCTCCGTCTTTTTTGGAGCAAAAGACCCAATTGGCGTTTCCTATTCTGTGCCAATATTTATTGACTGCCCATTTCTTGCTCTTGTTTAAATGACGGTAATTTGCCCATGCAATTAGTTTTTGACACATGAGGTGGTCTAGGTACTGGTAAGTTTCCTTGCTTACTACTGACGCATAGTAATTACTCCATCCTCGGATTATAGGGTTTAGGCGTTGTATTAATGCCTCTTGTTTAATCGATTTATGTGAGTCAATTACTTTTGCGATTTGGTCGTAATGTGCCTTTATGCTTTTCTTGCTTGGGGTGATGATGGTTTTAAAACCTTGATTTGCGTGATGTTTTCCAACATTAAATTGTCGGATATTGAAACCGAGAAAATCAAATCCTGGTTCCTCTTGTCCGTACTTGTTTAAGGTATGGGCTAATCTCGTTTTGCTTGGCTTTAATTCCAAACCCACATCTTTTAACCACTCAGAGATTATCTCTTTACATCTTTGGACGGCATTTATGTCTTCGTGGAGAATCACGAAGTCATCAGCGTACCGGATGAGGGTCAATGATTGCACCTTCATTTGCCAACTTTTTTGACAGCCCTTATCATTTTTCATATCAAGGGTTTTGGCAAACTCTTTTATCCGATATTCCATACCGTGAAGGGCAACGTTAGCCAGTAACGGAGAAATGACCCCGCCCTGTGGCGTACCCTCAGATGTAGGGAACAACTCTATCCCATCCATGAAACCCGATTTTAACCAGGCTCGAACCTGTCTTCGTAGGGTTGGATAAGTATTCAATTTTATTAAGAGTCGTTCGTGGTCGATGCAATCGAAGCATTTTGCAATATCAGCATCTAGCACATATTTCGACTTTTTATTGATTGCGATAAAAATTGCTCCGATTGCATCTTGACATGAGCGGCCTGGTCTGAACCCGTATGAGTTAGGCTCAAATTTCGCTTCCCATTCAGGCTCTAGAGCCATTTTGACAAGCGACTGCAATGCGCGGTCATACATGGTAGGTATTCCCAAAGGTCGCTTCTCATCCAACCCTTGTTTGTCTATCCAGACTCTCCGGGTCGGGCTGACCTTTGAACCCAGTTTGAGTTTTCCAGTCAAGGCTATTCTTTGCTTTGGGGTCAGCGATTTAACGCCATCCACACCAGCAGTTTTTCGCCCCTGGTTATCTTGGGTAACTCTACGCACCGCGAGACATCTTGCAGACCAAGACCTCATCAGCGTTTTTTGGAGTCGGCGAACTGCTTTAACATCACCACGATTAGAGGCTTGATAGATACGTTTTTGGAGCTTATAAACACGCTTTTCTAGCTTGCGCCAGTTAATCGCATTCCATTCCACCCTAGTGTCATTAATTGAACTGGTTTTAGACATTTATACTCCTAATTGAGTCTCTATCTTCCAAATCATCGGATGTACGTCAGCATATCTAGAACATTACTTCTAGCATTCGCTTTTTACATCATCTTTCCTGCTAGCAGCATACGGGAACGCACCTACTTGTAAATCGACCTTACAAGAGCATACTAGAGGTTACTTCGTTCCAAGTGTTCATATTTTATGTACCTTTAGAGTGATGCTATACGCCGAGTTTATGGGAAGTGCTTGTTGGTCGCTTCGGTATCGCCAACTCCCTGACTTTTGCCTTTTGGCTCCAGTTTGTCAGCCTTATTTAGCTGGTTGCATTTAACGACGTTTCAGACGCATCTTTACTTAAGTTACTCATGGGTACTTTGCTCGAAGGGATACCAAGTTAGGCTCTCAGCTTGCCTCCTTTTCATCCCGCTTTTCGGATTGATGGCTAGTCGCTACCGAAGGGATAATGCTGTCACCACTGCACCTGTGGGGTAGGACTTAGCAACATTCCTATAGATGTTACTTGCACCTACATAAACACTTAGTTGTCAAAGGAGTTTTAATCCTTTGCTAGCTGTCCCCCTAACACTTTGAAAAGTGTTGGTTTAAGCTAAACGAATCGCACCCCGAAATATTTGCTAAATTTGAGAATGGTCATCGAACATTTGGAGTTATATTCTTCATCACCAATTGGTTAAACTAAGCAATTTTGTCACCAAAACTACTCGTCTTCAGAACCGTGCATGAAAGTTTCCCTTCACACGGCTCCTCGATAACTCAGTCCTTGTCATTGGTACTGCTTCCATGAATTATGTCGTGGCAGTGTCTATGAAGTAACTCCAAGTTGGAGTATTTGTTATTGCTTCGATTTCTGTCTTTATGGTGTATTTCCAGCACGTCATCTTCCCAGAAGTTATGACCACAATATGTGCAACGATTTTTTTGCTGCTTTAGCAAAGTTGCTATGACTTTTGGTATTCCTGGAGCTGAACCTTTTCTTGAACTCCAATATTTCAGGTTTCCATCGTAAGGACTTGCATCACCTTTTACCTTAGTATGTCTTTCAATGAGAGTTTCTTTGTGCTGTTTTAATACAGCTATTGTTTTCCCATTTTCTTGACAGGCGAATCTTTTGGCTCCATTGATGGTTTTCCAGTATTTATTGGCTGTCCAATTTTTGGGTTTGTTGTGCCTTCTATTTCCCCATGCCGCTAGCTTCCAGAAGATGTCGTAATCTAATCGGTTAAAGATGTCTTTGCTAACCACTCCAGAATAATAGTTCGCCCATCCTTGAATTATCGGATTTAACCGTTTTATTAGTGCCTCTTGTGGCACAGCTTTATGGGTGTCAATTATCTTGGAGATAGTTTGGTAATGTTCTTTAACTTTGGTCTTACTGGGGGTGATGATTGTTTTTATCCCCAGTTCGTTACCATACCTATCATGGGCTGTTCTGTATTTACCCGTCTGAAATTGACGGATATTGAACCCTAAAAAGTCAAATCCGGGTGGATTATTCTCGTGTTTTTTTAAGGTGTGGCATATCCGGGTTTTGGATTCTTTTAGCTCCAGTCCTAAACCTTTTAACCACTCTACTACTAATTGTTTGCACTTGAGAATTACTTCTATGTTTTCGTGCATGATTACAAAATCATCGGCGTATCTGACTACATGAGCTTTTGGGGTGTACCCCATATATGTCTGAGTCCTTTTCCCATTTTCCCGACCATATTTATAATGAACCTTGTGGGGGAATGCTTTGATGATTACTGTTTCCAATCCATGTAAGGCTATGTTCGCTAACAGTGGGGAGATTACACCTCCCTGGGGTGTTCCTTCTTCGGTTGGAAATAGTTGATTTCCATCTAACACACCGGATTTTAACCAGGCTCTTATTTGGCGGTTTAATTTAGGGAATGTGCCGATTTTTTCGATGAGAGCTTTGTGGTTGATTCGGTCAAAACATTTCGCTATATCCGCATCCAGGACGTATTTGTGACCTTTGTTGATTACGTTGTAAATCTGTCCTATGGCATCGTGACATGACCTTCCTGGTCTGAAACCGTAGCTGTTTGGCTCAAATTTTGCTTCCCATTCGGGTTCTAATCCAAGCTTAACTAAAGCTTGTAATGCACGGTCGAATATTGTGGGTATTCCTAATGGACGTTTTTCTTCTTTCCCAGGTTTTGGTATCCAAACTCGACGAGTGGGCTTGGCCAGTCCTGTTAGTTTTAAACGTCCAACGAGGCTTAGACGTTGCTTTGGGGATAATGATTTGACACCATCCACTCCTGCCGTCTTTTTACCAACGTTATCTTGTGTTACCCTTCTGACCGCTAAACATTTTGCTGACCAGGAATTTAACAGAGTCTTTTGAAGCTTTCTGACTGCTTTGACTTCTCCACGAGATGCAGCTCTGTAGATTCGTTTTTGCAACTTGTAAACTCGGCGTTCAATCGTTCGCCAATTGAGTTTTTTCCATTCCAACGTAGTCTTTAAACTCGTATTAGACATATACATTGCTAATCACAACTCCACAATCTGAATTATCGTGAGTCTGTCTGCATATCCCCTTATTTCTAAGAGACTTTTGCTTCTGACTCAATCCTTCTCAACCGCGTCCTCATTACTGAGCTATTGCGTCTTAGCTGACTACTCTATTAATCGACCTAATAGAGAGACATCGATTGAGTTACTTCGTTCCTAATGACCATTGATTGAACCTTTAGGGTGGGAATCTCTACCGGAACGGATAATGCAAACTCAAGTCAATGGTAGACTCAAGTATCCTTAATGTTCGTTGCCTTTTGGCTCCAGTGTGTCAACCTAATTTCACTGGTTACGCGGTAACGATAGTTAATTCACCTTCGTATTTACTACCCATAGATTCTTGCTAGACGGGATTTTATACTAGGCTTAGAATTACCGCCGTTTATTCCCGCTTCTCGGATTGATGGCTAGTCTCTACCGAGGGGAATATGCTTTCATCTCTTGCATCTGAGAGGAGGGACTTACACCCTCATGGTCATTAAGTTATCAAGGATAAATCCTTGCAGCTAATCCCCCAAATCCTTACAGGACAGGTTTCTAGCTAACGAATCGCACTCCATTTGCCAGACTGACAGTTATTACGAACGGCGATGGGCATTTCGGGAACCAGGATGGCTTCTTTATGTTTTGCCCCAAAGACAGAAAAGTTAAAATTATCAGGCATTTTTGACATTTTCATCTTCCTTTTTTTTCGTTTTTAGTTTACAATTGTTGATGTTGAGTTGAGGAATTGATTTTCTCTCTCTCCGAAGGATTAGCCTTGAACTAGCGAATCAAATGGTTTTGAGTTTTAGGTTCAGGATAGGTATACAAAGTCTCTTGTTGTGCTTTAATGATTCGTAAGGTTGCAATCAAATTTTCCAGCATTTCTGTATGAGCCGGAGTAAAATGAATGCTAAAACCTTCACCATCTCGTGCGTATCCTGGACAAACTAGAGACGCTGAACCTTGTTCTTCGTGAGCAGCAATATACATCCAATCTTCGTCGTCTAATTTGTAGTGCGTATCCGTCCAAGTTCTCAGCATAGAGGTTCATCTTCCTCTCAATTTCAAGCAATTACGGTGTTTGCATTTTTAATGATTCTTCACACCCTTTAATCTCAACGGGAGTACACCTGATTTAGAGTACCGTTAGAATTGATGTAAGTTTCAACTCTAAAGGAGGATTGAGATAGATGTTGAATCTTTAGTCAACGTCTCTATATTAGCCAACGTTGATTCAATCGTCAAGTCAAAAGTTGAAATTTTCATCAAACTCGCATAAAATCGAGCATAGGAGGGAAATACCGTGGAACAAACATTTGGAAAACTGATTCGTCAAGCCCGCAAGGACAAGGGATACTCCCAACGACAGCTTGCGGTGCTACTCAAGGTTGATTTTACCTACCTGTCGAAGCTCGAAAATGACCGTGCGGACTACCCCCCCAAAGAGGAGGTCATTCGGGGACTGGGGCGAAATCTCGGTATAGACGAGGAGGAATTAATCTTTTTAGCGGGTCGAATTCCGCAGCATTATGAGAGTTTGCTCAAGCAAAATAACAAAGAAATAACGGCTTTATTCCGTAGATTGCAGGAGAATCCGAGCTTTGCTAAAAAGATTTTTGATGCGGCTCAGGAGACTGAATAAGTGAGTATTCTAAAGCCATACCGTTATTATCCCAAAGAATCAATTGAACGGCGGGCGCAGGATATTCTCACCCGAATGCAAACTCAGTCAAATGTTGCTCCCCAGTGGCCGTTTGAGTCGTCTTTGGTGGCTGATTTTCTGGATTTAGGAGTCGTTTGGGATTGCATTTCTCCTGATGAAGAAGGCGAAATTGCTGCCCGTATTTTACCGACTGAACGAACCATTGAAATTAACGAAAAGATCCTCGAAAAACCCCAAGGGTTTATTGAGTCTACCATCGCCCATGAAATCGGTCATTGGGTTCTACACATCAATCAAGATGAAGTCGATGGTGAGGTTAAACAATTGGAATTGCAGTTAGGAGAATATGGAACAAAACCAACGGATTCTGATCAACCTTTTGTCTGTCGGGGTTCAGCTTATGACTCAAAAATTGCCTCAATAGAATGGCAAGCCCAATATTTTGCGAGTTGTTTGTTGATGCCCCAACATATATTAGAAGAGAAACAACAAGGGCTAGACCTAACAAAATGGACAGATTTATATAAACTGCGTGATGAGTTGGGCGTCACGATTTCTAATCTGACCAATCGCTTGCAAGATTTAGGTTGGATTACTATTCCTAAAGGCACTCGAAAAATTTATCGAGGTCAAGGGGTAACAGAAAATCAGCAGCGTTTGTTTGGGTAGTGAGAGATGGGGCGGGGTTATTCAGATTGTTTGTGAGATGAATAAATCTATTTTGAACCCGCCCCTACAAAATAAATAAATTTTTAAACAAAGTTGCTTCAGGGTGTTTGTGAGATTAATATATCGTGGAAAACCGTTAATTTTAAATAACTATAACGAAAAAATATTCTCCCTAATCAAAATTTTGAACCAATTTTGTATCTAATTAATCCCGAATTATGATTACTGAATCAACAACAAACTATGATATAAATCTCTATCGAGAGAGAGAGAAAAACTTACACACAATAACTCAAGAGAGAGTCGAGTTCAAAAGCCCAAGTCTTCCTAAAGTTAGAAATCAATAAAATTTGGTTCAAAATACAAAATGTGTGTTTTACAATAGAAGAGAAATTGAATACTTTTAGCTTAAGCTCATTTGGGAGCGGTCAGGGTGCCTTTTTTAGTCTCGGAAAATAGATTTTATAATGTAAGCACTTTGTCTTTAGTAGATTTGAGATTAGAGTGCGATTTTGTCAATCAAACCTTTTGAACAAAATCCCCACTGACTCAGATGTTGATTGCCAAATTTTTAATTAAAAAGACAAATGATGATTAACTCAAACGATAATTCTCGAAAGAGCGAACATTATACAACGGCAATTGTCGGTGCAGGGTTCACAGGTTTGTTTACGGCTTTGCATTTGTGTCATCATAACTATTCGCGACCAACAGTTCTTATCGATCCGAAAGAACGTTTTGTGTTTAAACCTTTACTCTATGAAGTTTTAAGCGGGGAAATGGAAGTTGATCAAGTTTTACCTCGTTATGAAGAACTTTTAGACTGTGGTAATATCACCTATATTCAAGGAAGTGTGGAGGAAATTGATCTGCAAAAACGTCAACTAAAACTCTCTTCAGGTTTGGGATATTCCTATGAAAATTTAGTTTTAGGTTTGGGGAGTGTTGCCAGTTATTTTGGCATAGAAGGAGCGAAAGAAAACACCTTGGCATTTCGGGATGGTGAGGATGCGATCGCTTTAAGAAATCACCTGCGACAACGTTTGCAACTTGCCACACAAACCGAAGATGAAATGATACGGAATCAGCTTCTTACTGTTGCTGTTGTCGGTGCGGGGCCATCAGGAATTGAAATTACCAGCACGTTAGCAGACTGGCTACCAGAATGGTATCGTCAATTGGGGGGAAATCCTTCAGAAGTGCGAGTGATTATTCTGGATATGGTGTCTGAAATTCTTACAGGTGATATTAACGTTCATCTACGAGAAAAAGCCCAAGCCGCCTTAAAACAGCGAGTGGTTCCTGTAGAAGTGCAACTCGAGGCAAAAGTTAGCCGAGTTTCCCCTCAATATGTGGAATATCAGCAAAATAATCAACCGCAAAAATTAGCAACTGAAACTGTCATTTGGACGGCGGGAAATGCGGTTCATCCGTTGAGTAAAACATTACAAATTTCTTCAGAACAACGCGATAAACAAAGCCGTTTGCGAGTCACACCGACATTACAATTACGAGAGTTTCCCGAGGTGTTTGTTGGGGGAGATAGTGCAGTTTTGGATGAAGCTTTACCCCCAACGGCTCAAGTGGCTTATCAACAAGGTATTGCCATTGCTAATAATCTCATGGCTTTGGCTGCAAATGAACCACTTGAACCCAGTCAAATTAAGCTGCGAGGTACATTACTCAAGTTAGGACTCGAAGTTGCAGCAGCGAATTTATTTGAGCGATTTTTGATAGCAGGTCAACCCGCTCATTTAATTCGTCAGGGAACTTATTTAGAACTCTTACCGACTCCGATTCATAATTTTAAAGCTACAGTAGATTGGATAATGGATGAGATTTTTAATGATCACGCTCCACCCAGTCCATCTAAACAGAAAGTTTCCCGTTAAGTCAAGACATAAAGAATAATATTTTCGTTTTTTGTTGTAAGTTAAAGGAAAAAAACAATGACATCTATGGTAGAGTTAGAACGGTTAAGTGCAAAAGTCGTAAATGAGGCGATTGTCCGGCGATTTTGGAATCGAGTTTGGAATGCAGGTCAATTGGAAGTTATCAATGAATTGGTGTCGGAAAATTGTACATTATACTGCGGTGGAAATCCCATAGAAAGCAGAGAAAAATTGATGAACTTGATTAAACAGTTTAGAAAAGACATCATCAATTTTAAATTTTTGATAGAAGATCTATTTGTTTACAATCAAAAAGTAGTAACTCGTTGGAAAATTAAGGGTTTAAACAATGGATTTTCCAAGGAAATTTCAAAGGGAGAACCCATTGAATTGACTGGAATTACGATTTTTGAGTTGGAAGGGAATACCATCAAAAAAGGATGGCTCGAAAAAAGTTCAACCTGAGTTTTTATCTCACTAATCATCAACCCGGTTTCTGAAGTTCACTTTAACATGAAACTCTTAATCGCCAATTAACCGGGTTGTTTACGGATAAATTGAGTTATTTTAAATTAAAAATCATGAGAATGGAATCAATCCAAAAAAACAAAGAATTACTCCGAGTTATTTTAGCCGTTACTCTCGGAGGTGTAGGAATTCTACATTTTGTGGTTTCTGAACCTTTTATTAGAATTGTACCCGGTTTTCTGCCCGCACCTGCGGCTTTAGTTTATATTAGCGGCTTTTTTGAAATTCTCGGCGCAATTGGATTGTTAATCCCTCCCGTTTCTCAATTGGCTGCTTGGGGAATTATTGCATTATTTATTGCCGTTTTTCCTGCTAATATTAATATGGCAGTGAATCACATTCATATTGATGGGATTCCTGATGGGGCTTGGTTTCAGGCGATAAGGCTTCCCTTTCAAGGGGTTTTAATTGCTTGGGCTTATTGGTATACTAAATTTGATGATAATCCCCAACAAGCTTCTATTATTCCGGGTTTACCCCGCAGCCAATAGTTGCTTGAAAAATATCCGGGAATTTTTAACGATAGAAATCGTTTTATTTTAGAGGTTGAAAGAAGAATGACTCAGTTTGAGACTCAGCCTGTTAGGGTTTCTCCGATGGATGAATTCAATCAAACTTTAGTTGAAAATTTGCATCCCTCGAACTGGAAAAACCCTCAACCCGCAAGCTGTTATAATTTAGTTGTAATTGGCGGCGGTACAGCCGGATTAGTAACAGCAGCAGGCGCAGGTTTATTAGGGGGAAAAGTTGCATTAATTGAAAAGTATTTATTAGGGGGAGACTGTACAAACGTCGGTTGTGTTCCTTCAAAATCATTAATTCGTTCTGGGCGAATAGCCGCCACAGTGTCTCAAGCTTCTGACTACGGAATTCGGGTTCCTGAAGGGGTGGAAGTCGATTTTTCAGCCGTGATGGAACGAATGCGAAAAGTGCGCTCTGAAATTAGTTCAAATGATTCTGCGAAGAGATTTACAGAAGAATTTGGAGTTGATATTTTCTTCGGAGAAGCTCATTTTTTGAGTCAAAATACAATTGATGTAGCTGGACAAAAACTGCGATTTAAAAAAGCGGTTATTGCAACAGGTTCTCATCCTACTATCCCTCAAATTGAGGGTTTAGAAGAGGCGGGATATCTGACGAATGAAACTGTATTTTATTTAACAGAACGTCCTGAACGTTTAGCGATTATTGGTGGGGGTTATATTGGCTGTGAACTAGCTCAAACCTTTCAACGTTTAGGTTCAAAAGTTGTTTTATTGCAAAGAAGTTCTAAACTTTTAAAACATTCCCAACCTGAAGTTTCAGATCTGATTCAAGAGGTATTTGCTCAAGAAAAAATAAATGTTGTTTTAAATGCTGAGATTAAGCAAATTTCCACTCAACCTGGAGAAAAAACGCTGTTTTATGAAGTATCAGGAATTGAACAAAAATCGACTGTTGATCAGATTATTGTCGCCACTGGACGACAACCGAATATTAAAGGCTTAAATTTACAAGCGGTTGGGGTTCAATCTGATCCGAAAACTGGAATTATTATTAACGATTATTTACAAACAACTAATCCTAATATTTATGCGGTTGGAGATGTTTGTATGCAGTCTAAATTTACCCATGCGGCGGATGCGGCGGCGAGAATTGTAATTCAGAATGCTTTGTTTTCAGTGTTGGGAATTGGGCGAAAAAAACTCAGTAATTTGATTATTCCGTCTTGTGTTTATACTGATCCTGAAGTCGCTCACGTTGGAATCACGGAAGCTGAAATTCTGGCAAAACCGGAACGAGTGAAAACGTTTTATGTAGCCTTAAGTGATGTAGATCGAGCCTGTATTGATGGACAAACAAATGGGTTTGCGAAAGTTCATGTTCGTCATGGTAGCGATAAAATATTAGGGGCGACAATTGTAGCCGCTCACGCTGGAGAAATGATTAATCAAATCACCTTAGCAATGGTGGGAAATCTCGGATTAGGAACTCTGGGAAATACCATTTATCCCTATCCAACGCAAGCGGAAGTGATTCGCAAAGCAGCCGATCAATATCGCTTTACTTGGCTGAAAGAATGGGTGAGAAAGTTGACTACAATCTGGTTAAGTTTGCAACGTTAAAAACTATTTTCATTAGAATTCAATCACCGTTTTTCAAATCTAAAACCCAATTACAGTGATCAGTAATCCGTTATCACTTTTGCCTCTTGCCTTTTGCCTTTCATTATAACAGAAATCCTGCCGTTGCAGCAACAATTAAATTGGTTAAAACTCCACCTATCATCGCTCGAATTCCTAACTCTGCGAGTTCACTACGGCGTTGAGGTGCAATCCCACTTAAAGCCCCAATTTGAATCCCAATTGAACCAATATTTGCAAAGCTACAAAGGGCAAATGTTGCAATTCTAATTGAACGTTCAGAAAGCAGATTATTTTTAACAAGTGCTGCTAAATCAACATAAGCAATAAACTCATTTAATATTATTTTCTTGCCAATTAACGCTGCAACTTGACTCGCATCACTCCAAGAAACACCTGTGAGTAATGCTATCGGATACAATACCCAACCTAAGATTAAATCAAAGGAAAGTTGAGGATAGCCAAACAATCCCCCAAACCAACTTAATATGGCATTTAAAAAGGCAATTAACGCTAAAAATGCAATAATAACCGCAGCAATATTAACCGCTAGTTTCGCGCCTTCGATAGCACCCGCCGCCGCCGCATCAACGACATTTGTAGCCGTTTTTTCGACTTTTAATTCTAACGTGCCGGCGGTTTCAGGTTTTTCGGTTTCAGGATAGAGTAATTTAGAGATTCCTAACGCACAGGGTGCCGCCATTACCGAAGCAGAAATCAAGTCTCTCGCGGAAATTCCAAAAGATACATAAGCCGCTAAAACTCCCCCCGCAACCGTGGCAAAACCTCCCGTCATTATGGTGTTTAATTCTGATTTAGTCATGGTGTTGATAAAGGGTTTCACTAAAAGCGGTGCTTCTGTCATTCCGACAAACACATTCGCCGCATTAGAAAGAGATTCCGCCCCCGATGTTTTTGTGGTTTTTAGCATCACCCAAGCAACTCCTTTAACGATTTGTTGAAGGATGCCGAGATAATATAAAACAGAAACGAAAGAGGAGAAAAAGATAATTGTCGGTAAAACTTTAAAGGCAAAAAAGTGTTCTTCATAGTTTTCGCCAAAGACAAATTTAGCCCCCTCAACGGTAAAGTCTAAAAACTGGGTAACAACTGCACCAATAGCATCAAAAACTAAATAAGTACCGGGAATTTTGAGAATAACTACAGCGACAATAAATTGTAACGCAATTCCCCAAATAACAGGACGCCAGATAATCGCTTTACGGTTTGCTGAGATGGCATAACCAATCCCAATAAACACAAAAATGCCAAATAGTGAGATGAAACTTTCCATTTAATTAACTCTCTGAATAGTCCTGAAACAACATTAACCGAAGCGTAGCGTCATAAACACAAACCGCACCACAAAAACACTTGCTAAAATCCAAGTCGCTAAAGTAACTTCGTGGCTTTTTCCTTGACAGGTTTTGAGAATAGGATAACTAATA
Source organism: Limnoraphis robusta CS-951 (assembly GCF_000972705.2). Next base: position 23,285 of record NZ_LATL02000141.1, read on the forward strand.
AACCCTATGGATAAACCCTCAGCAATTGAAAAGGTTAACGGAATTGTGAATAACGTTAAAAAAGCGGGAATAGCTTCGGCTAAATCCTGCCAATTAATCAGGGAAATACTAGATAACATCAATACACCGATAATCACTAATGTCGGCGTTGTTGCATAGGCGGGAATGGCTTGTAAAAGCGGAATAAAAAAAATAGATAACCCCAACAAAATCGCCGTAATTACAGCAGTAAATCCTGTTCGCCCCCCTTCAGCTACACCCGCCGCAGATTCAATATAACTGGTAACACTAGAAGTGCCTAAAATCGCGCCTGAAGTTGTTGCAATAGCATCCGCCATTAACGCTTGATTTGCCCGGGGAAGTTCGCCATTTTCATCAATAAAACCTGCTTTCATTGCGACACCTGTGAGCGTGCCAATCGTATCAAATAAATCAACAAATAAAAACACAAATGTCACCGCTAAAAAATCTAAAAAATTATCAGCATTCAGGTTATAAACTCCGAATAAAGCTTGTGCAAATAATTCAGTCGGAAAAGGAGGAATTTCAATAATTCCTTGGGGCCAAGGAGTCACGCCTAAAATCCAGCCTAAAATTGCAGTGGCTAAAATCCCCCATAATAAAGCGCCTTTAATACGACGAACCACAAAAGCAGACGTGACAAAAATTCCAGCAATTGCGACTAAAGTTGGTGCTTCTCTTAAGCTTCCAAAGGCAGTTTTGGTGACTTCATTTGCCACAATAATTCCAGCACCCCCTGTTTCAATATTACTCGCTAATCCAAGATAAGCAATAAATAAACCAATTCCGGCTGCGGTTGCATTTTTTAAGGACATTGGAATTGCGGTAATAATCTGGCGGCGAATATTACTGAGGGTTAATCCAATAAAAATTAATCCTTCTATAAACACTGAACTCAATGCTAATCTCCAGTCAATTCCTAACCGCAAAACAACAGTATAAGCAAAAAAAGCATTCAGTCCCATTCCCGGCGCTTGTGCAAAGGGATAATTGGCTAATAATCCCATCATTAATGTACCAATCGCCGCAGAAATTCCGGTTGCGACAACTAATTGATCAAATAAATCACCGGGTTTATTAAGATAAATTGCCTTTGATAAAATAATAGGATTAACAGCTAAAATATAAGCCATCGTCATAAACGTTGTTATTCCGGCTAACGTCTCGGTGCGAAAATTCGTTGTCAATTGTTCAAACTTAAAATAACGAGTAATCCTACTTTTCAAGCTTGGGTTCGGTGGAGGATAATGATCGGAACTCATTGAAACTGACTCCCTCAATAGATTTTGATATTTTGTGATTATATCAAACCTCAATCCCTTTTAAGAATATATCACAAAATTTTTAGAAAAAGATGTTTTTACTGGTCACTTCATCTATAAAATGATAGACTAGAAAATATCAAGACTAATAGGAAGGACACGAGTTTTAAGCAAACATCTGAAGGGGTAAAAAATTAAAATTAAGTTCACCGCCTTAGGTTTCAATGAGATTGAGATCAAATTCTGACAAGTTCGGGCTACTAACGATTACAGTTGTTCCTGATGCGGTTGGTGTTGGATTCAGGCTAAAGTTGTGTAAGGAAACAGTTTCCTCAGATTCGATGAGCAATTGGGGTGAGGTGGTGAAGCTGACTGTTGGAATCATCCTTTTTGGGTAATAAAATGATTTTTGATTATTGATGTAGAGACATACCTATGGGGTACATCTCTACTTTTACGATTAATTAACCGAATGTTACAATGCCGAAAATTTAGCAGCATAAGAGCAGTGCTTTATACTTTTGTACTTCAAAAAGGGGGAGCTAATGTTATACTCCTAGATAATCCAGCAATAATTCAAGGCGCAGGGATAGAACCGTTGTTTCTCAACCAACTTTCCCTAGCGAGGGGAACTGTTGCCGAGTTTCTCGACACTCCTTTTATAACGATGTGCGGTGCTGTGGTACTTAATCTTGAACTCAGGGTTTTTCGTTTTAGATGAGTAAACAGAGGCTAATTAAAATTAGGTTTTTATATGCCAGAAGAACAAGAAGATCAAAAGATTATTATTGAAGAAAATCCAAGTTATGTTTCAGGAGATCGGGCAACTAATAATAACATTTATTCGGAAGATGACCGCAGTGTAACAATTAACCGGGATGCAAACAAAAGTATCATTATTCCTGGCGATCGCAATACGGCTACGATTACCATCACCAATTACTATTACCATGAAAGTAAAACAGTAATTCCGATTGAATCTACGGATACGGCTGATGAAAATCTTCCCTGTCCTTATCGCGGTTTGTTGAAAATAATACGCTTGAGATCAAAATCGGAGTGAGCGTACCCATTCAACCTTTTTCAAAAAAAGATTAAAGTATTTGGGAATATTTTTTTAACAACGTTGCTGATATTTTTTAATCAAAAAAATCCTACTTAACTCGGGAATCTGTCACCTCTCGCACCAATACTGTTATCTGATTCGGATATCCAAATGTAAGAACGGGGTAGCTTTCCATAGAGATGTAATCTCCGGGATGAATTTGTTCATCTTTATGAAGGGAGACGTGTACATAAATAGAATAACTTGCACTTAGATTTGGAATCTCCCCTTTTAGGGCAAATTCAATCCGATTCTCAGTCCCTACCTCATGGGAAATATTAGGAATCACCTGTTTGGCAACAACTTTAGAAGGAGCATCAATATAACTTACATCTTCAAGGTATACATTCCCTGTGGCTCCCGAGAATGAACTCAGTTCTTCAGAGAAAAGAATTTCGCCTCTTACAAGCAATACATGATTGGACGACATTAGCATTCATCAAAAAACAGAATAGCTGTTCAAAATTGCTGTTAAAAATTCTAGCATTACGTCCTATTACTAGGATAATCTTTTTCAGTAACAGGGAACAGAAAAGGTTGGGAAACAGGAAAATTTCCTAACCTTTAAGCCCAGTTTCCTGATTTTTTACGAGAGAATTTTCCTCAAGTTAAGGAAGATAAACAACCTGACCGGGTTGCAAATTATTAGCCTCTTGTTCTGTAAACAAGTCACCATTAGATGTCTTCATAATTTCACGCCAACGGTTGCCATCACCTAACTCTCGTTGGGCAACTAAAAACAATGTATCTCCCGGTTTGATCGTGTACGGACGCGATTGAGGAGTTGTCTGTTGATAGAGAAATTGAATAGTCGCTATATCGGCAGCACTCAGACCATTCCTTTGCCCGATGGGTCTTCCATGCGGAATAGTCGTAATTGTTGGTTCACCGTTTATAGAAAAAGCTGTAGAGGGGTAGTGCATAATCGAGTCATAATCGTAGGAGCCGTAGTCATCACCGTCGGTGATATGTTGCTTAAAATTATGCAAATTATTGGAGTTAATGTTCTGTGAATGAATCTGAATGTGTCGATCGCGATCCTCTCGACTTTGTTCGTGCCATAATCCCAAAGCGTGACCAATTTCATGGATGGCAGAAGCAGTAGTGCAGCCATTGCCTAGACCAATATCTTGCTTTCCGCCCTGCATTCCAACATAAGACCAACAGCCATTGGCAGGTTTGAAGTAAACGTAGTTGGGATATTGATTAGCATTACTGTTTGTTCGTTGAATAAACCGAATGGGGGTTTTCTCTTGCCAGTGAGCGATCGCATCTATAACGCGCTGCTGATTAGGTAAATTAGAATCGATTTCATAGGGAACAATCCCATTCGGCCAGCGATACTGCTGTCCAGTAATGAACACACCCCGCTCGCTACCACCTTCTTCTTCAATATCTTTACCCTCTCTAATAGCAGCAGCCTTTTTCTCCATTTCCTCAACGCTGCCAAGAACAATACAGCCCTCAAAAATAGCTAGTCCATCAACGGCTGCATATTGAACTTCCTTATTCTTAAAGGTAGCCCCAGAGATGAAACCTATGCGAATATCATTGCTTTCTAGCAATCCATCACAGTTTGTTGCGTCTTGATTTTGAGTCATAATGTTCTCCTGATTTGAAGTTGAGTTTTATAGCTAACGGAAAAACGTCAAATATTTTTTACGATCAATCCCAACTGATAACTACCTTTAATTCTTTCGGGTTACGATGTTCAAGCAAGGTACTTTGATCGCAGACATCATCAAAGGGAAATCCATAAGCTTTATTATCTATGCTGTGAAGATGCCAGAACTGTGCATAGTAATTAGCCGGATCATTTTTATAATACTCTTGTGGATTACACCGATTTTCTGGGCTACCCAATACGTGCCTGTTGAACATAGCGCTAACCTGAGATTGAATCACCTTTTCCATAGCATTTCCTTGAGCAAATACTCCCGCACACTCAAAAACTTCCCAAGAAGTGGGATAGTTAATTTTATATTTTGTATTCACATCACCATCCTTTGTAAAAGTGAAAACATTGTCTTCTACTTTTCCTGTAAACGTTCCCTCATGGGTTTTAAAAACCAGTGGATTTGACGTATAATATTGCCACATTTCAGCAATGTAACTATCAAAGTATTTTTCGTCTTGTTGACCCCGAGCAAAACTGCCTTTAAAAGGTGCTAAAATTCTGTAGGGTTGCTGAACCAGAGATTGAAACTCGGCGGGGACGCTTTTCATATACTCACTGAACAAGATGCTTCTAGATTCAGTTATTCCCAGTTTTGTTGAAACTCCATCGGTTCCTATCAATTCAATGGTCATTGGAAAACCAAACTGATCGACTTGAGTTGTATTACCGTGAAAACCAGCATCGTCAATGGTAAATTCTAGCCAATCAAAATAAACGTCTGTATTGGGGTCAGATGGATTGGCTGTATTTGGGCCAACAAAACCATTTCCATTGTTAACAATTTTCAAATATACTGGTGAACCGAGACCAATATATGCGCGACCCGAATTGATTTGACCAACTTCTATTTCCGGTAATTCACTGAGTTTATGTAAATAATTGCACCAGTTTTGTCCATTTTTAGTCAAATGACCGGGCGCATCGTTATCACTCTCATTGCAGGGAATTAAACTACCATTTTTGTCTACATGACCAAATTGACCCGTAGAATTTTTTCCGAGAATGACAAAGTAAATCTGTTCGGAGGAATACTGTCCTTTGGTGTTATTGGTGAATGAAAATTTCATCAGGTTTACCTAATTAAGAAGCGAGTTTGTAATGATTGGGAAAAGCCAAATATTTAGCTATAAAGGCTTTTCCCTAGTTGTTATTGCGGCGTGGCAAAAACTTGTGTCCAATAATGTTTGTAATTAACTTCCCCAGTATCGTTGGCTAGAAAATAATAACCAACACCAATTTCTTTTGAATCAGGACTCAGAATATTTTTGCGATGTCCATCACTGTTCATCCATCCTTCTACAACTTGCTCTGGAGTTGAGCCACCCGCGTAAATATTCTCCGCACAATATGACCATTGATAACCTGCTGAATTAATGCGATCGCCGATTTTAGAACCCGTTGAACCTGTATGGCTAAAAAAGTCATTTAATGCCATATCTACAGTATGTTTTTGGGCTACTGCTCCTAACACTGGATTAAACTTTAACGGTGATAAACCCGCTTGAGAACGCTGAATATTTGTGAGTTCTACCACTCGCATAATGTCTTGTGGATTCATGGGTAACAATCTCCTAATTACTAATGTTGTGAACGGATTACAGTTTTGAGAATTTGGAAAAATTTCAGTGCAGAATCGGGAAGTTTTTGGGGATTATTAATCCGCCTAAAGATAAGTTTTGAGGAAAAATTAAAGGATTACACTAACGGGCTTTCTACCCAAATTAATCGCCTCATTAACAGTATCAACGAAGATATCAATCTTGTTGCCTAGAACTGCCGTACCCTTATCTAAAGCTGTTGCGGGAACTTCCCTTCTATCCCACAATACCAATAGGTTTGTTGAGTAGACATAACTTAACTTTTCCTTTTTTGCAGTTAGATTTTCTTCTGCATATACTCACCCTGTTGGTTGAGATACCAAAGCCCATAATGCCCTTCAGCGCCATTGGGTCCTTGCCAGGGGTTGGCTGGGGGAATTTGAGCATTGCGATCGCTTTTCCAAGGTTCATCGAAGGCTTCAAACAAGTAAGTTATTACCCGATTTTCAAATGCCCACTTGTCAATTGCTTCATAATAAGCGAGGAGGTTTGCCACATTATTGTTTGTGTTGTTAAAACTAATTCCCTCTGATGGCCACCCCGTTTCGCCAATCATTACTTCACACTGGGGATTAATATTTGCCACCGCAGTTTTGATTTGATAAAAAGCCTGACCCACTTGATTTACACCGTCGGCTGGGGTAGCAGTGTTCGTAGCCGGATAAAGATTGCATTGGATAAAATCGCAATTCTGGATTAATGTTTTTAACTGAGTGTAATAGGGGCTGTTTGGATTGGCGATTTCTCCAAAAGTATGGGAACGAACACCCACTTTAACACCCAGATTGTGAGCTTTTTGTTTATTCGTCACAATCATCTGGTTAACAACATTTGCTTTCTCTGCATCGGTGACATATTCATTGGTAAAAACTAATGAAGTTACCGTGTTGGGATAAAGACTATTCGCTTCGGAAACCGCAGAAAAAGCCGCTTCAATTTCTAACTGTTGGTGTGCTGGATTATCATGCTGATATATTCCCTGAGCAACTTCAATCGCAACTCTGCCTGTTTGTCGATTTAACTGTGCCGCAGCAATAGCAACAAGACAGTTAGAATCAAGCTGATTCCAAGGCGTTGTTGGTGGGTAATATCCTGCATAACCCATGCTGTAGGTGCTGATTTTATTGAACTGAGGTGCGATGATTTCCAGCATCCGAATAATATCTTGCTGGCTGTATGAGTTCCAAAGGGGAACTTTGGCATTTGGAGGCGTTCCTGTCCATTGACCCACATAAGGACTAAAAGCCACACCCAGAAATTCAGACATAAAATACTTTCCTCAATGATTGAAATGTATTCTGTAGCCACAGTAATAGTTAAGTTTTTAGCTGTGCGTTTAGAACAGTTTCCAAAAACTTTTTTCAACAGAATCTTTAGTAGTGCGCCATGCGATCGCAGTAGATATTATCGCCCTGACTCACACCCAACATTTGGGTAAAACGCTCGTAGAAACCCACCCGATCGCGAACTTTATCATTGGTAGGGATACTACATTCAAGACCACCATTGATAATATTAATAGTCATGCCAAACCCGGGTACACGTCCCTTGCTGGCATCATCGGCAGAGGGTGTCCAACCGCCAGTCATTACTTCGTGACAAGAAGGCTTGGGTGGCTGCGGGGTCATCCAAAACCACAAAGCTGTTCGGAAGGCAATCTCTCCATCGGTCTTAACCAAGTCCGGGTTATTCAGCAAGTCTAAACCCAAAGCTTGACCGACTTGACCATAATTGTAGTTCCAGGACAGTTGTATTGGACCGCGACCGTAATAGGAGCGACCTGGCGCACAAGGATAGGTGGTATTTGATGGGTCACAGTATTGACTGGTCGGGTTTTGTTCTTCAATAAAGTGCAGACCCCAAGCAAAACGTCCACCGGGAGCAGCGTCCCAGCCTCCTGTTGTTTCGTGGGCAATATTTGCTAAGAAAGCGGCGGCTTCCTGTTTGCGTTGCTCATCTGAACCGGAGTTGCAAAACTGGGGGTAGTGCTTGGTTGCATTCACTAAACTGTCGTAGGTGTAGAGGGCGTTCCGGTTTGGGAACATGGCTTCATAAGTCTGAGATGATATCAGACCTGCAAAACCATTACCACCGGGCGACGGAGGGGGAGTAGTAGAACCGGGAAGACAGATTTCCTGACCGACTTGCAAATTGCTGGCATCATTATCTGTCATTGGGCTGCCGTCTGGTTTTTGAATTTCACGCCAACGATTACCATCACCTAATTGTTGCTCGGCAATTTTGTAAAGCTCATCTCCAGACTTAATAATGTAAGATCTGCCGACTGTACAAGACATAAACATCCTCAATTTATAGGTTGAACAACTAAGCTTTTAGGCTACTGTTGCTGGTTCTCTACAAAACCACTGTACAGCGCTCGACTCAAGGAATGTACTAACCCATCGGTTAGTTTTTTACCTAGCCAAAAGTACAGGTATTAACTAAGGCAGGGTACGAGTCATCCGCATCAACATCAATCCGTCTGTTGCTGTAAAAATTTCTACTTCAAATCCGATGCAGAAACTTCGCGTAACTTCTAACCGTATTGCAACCGACTCAACTATAAACTAGCAATTCCTCGTTTCAAAGCAGCGATCGCCGCCTGGGTTCTATCATTGACATTCAACTTACTCAAAATATTATTAACATGAAACTTCACCGTACTTTTGCTAATATGCAAAATATCGCTAATCTGCTGATTACTTTTCCCCGCAACAATCAGGCGAATGACTTGCAATTCGCGATCGCTTAATTGACAGTTTTCCATACGTTCAGCCAGTTTTGCTCCCACAGGAGATGGAATGTACTTTTTCCCCACAAATACTGTACGAATAGCCGCAAAAAGTTCGTCGGGTTCGGTATCTTTCAGCAAATAACCTTTAGCACCCGCCTGTAGTCCCCGATAGATGTCTTCATCGCCATCATAAGTCGTCAGTACAACAATTTGAGGGTTAGTACACCCGGCACGGATAGCGGTAATTGCTTCAATTCCATCCATTTGAGGCATTCGCAAATCCATTAATACTACATCGGGTTGATGTTGATTAAACATTTTGACCGCTTCTTGTCCATTACGCGCTTGCCCGACAACGGATAAATCAGGTTCCTGCTGCAACAATGAGACTAAACCCTGCCGCACAATCGCATGATCATCAGCAATTAATACACGAATTGAATGATATTTATTCATCATTTTTACCCCAGATTAAAAACAACCGATTTCCCTATATTTGGGAATCACAACCGTCAAATTCATCCAATCAAAGCTGAACATCAACAATAATTTATGTATAAGACTCTTCAGTTTCTTTTAGATATTCTGCTGTTGCTGTAAGCTCATTAACACAACCTTTCAATGGGAAAACTGAATCTTGATATTTGTCAATACTGACAAGAAGTGCATAGAAATTATCAGTCATATACATTGCTCCCTTTTAATTTTGAATTTCTCTAGAGTTGTTGTCTTCAGAATATCTACATGAACTGCACCGAAGCAAATTGAAAAACAAAAGGCTGAATGTGGCTTCAGCGTTGAGTTGGAGCAGTAGGGGAAGTGATTTAACTTCGGGGATTCCCCGAACTTTCGATCTCAACCTACACTCAAGCAACACGGCTTAGTTTATTTTTTATTTAACTACATCTCCTGTATTTCCAAATTTATATTAACTTTCCTCAATCCTATGCTCTCTTAACTCCTCTATGTCCCAAGTTGATCAGGTTAAAAAGTGATGTAATATTTGATGATTTTTTAGTCCTAACACTTTCGCGATCGCTGGCAACGTTTTACGTTTTATATCGGACATCATTCCTAGATGCAAATACTTAAAAGCTTCAAAGCTTCTCACCTCTGGAAACAGGTTTTTGTACAACTGGCAGTATTCGTCCACAAATTTGACTGTGGGCGCGGATGGGCGTGGCTCAACCATACACTCTGTCTCGATTTTGGCGTTCGCGAAGCGTCTCAATCATGAGAATCGCTACTAATTATACTTTGGCGAGAGTGACAAAAGAGGGATAGATTTCCCAAAAATAACCTTAATAAACCCGCCCCTGTTGATTGCAACAAAATATAATAGCAGTCTCTAAATCACTCGTTTGTTGAGGATAATTGAGTTTAGGACGGTCAATAATAATCAACGAAATTCCCAATTCTGACGCAACTTTTCGCTTGGTTTCTTCTCCGCCAGCAACGCCGGATGCTTTGGTAACAACTAAGGAAATATTCCACTGTTTCCAGAGTGCTTTTTCTAGTTCTGGTGAAATTGGCGGACGGATTGCTATAATATGATTGGGGGTAAAACTTGCATCTAAGGCTGCTTTTAAGGAAACCTCAGACGGAAGAATTCTCACAAACAAGGTTGAACGATCTTGCCAACTTTTAAAACGCGCTAAATTGCGATATCCTAGAGTTAACATTACCCGTTGTTGGGTTAGGTAATCTCCCGTTAACAAGGTTTCAAAGCTGTCTAAATGAATAATCTGTGAATCTTCTGTTTGATAGCAGGGTCGTTCGTAGCGTAAATAGGGGATATGATATTCTGTAGAGGTGGCGATCGCTAATTTGGAGATTTCGACAGCATAGGGATGAGACACATCTAAAATAGCGATGATATTTTGCTGTTGAATAAATCCATAAATTTGATGATGATCGAGTTTTCCCACCCAAATTTTTAGCAAGGAAGACTCAGAAGGATAAAGGCTTTTAGCGCTATCTGTTGTTACGCTAATTATACAGGGAATTTGTGCAGAAGCGATCGCATTTGCTAACGTTGCACTTTCACTCGTTCCCCCAATTAACCATATTTTACCAGAAGAAGTCAACATCTATTCTCTTAATTCAATTTCTTTTAACAAATTATCCGCCCAAATTGTATCGGTTTCGGAGAGAGGCGGGACGGGTTCTAAGGTATAATCGAGTTTAAGATCATAACCTGCGCGATCATAGACTTGATTTAATAGTAATTGTAAATCTAATATCGGTTCGGTATCTCCCAAACGCAAAGGTAAAGGAAAAGCCGGAATTTTTTCCTGCAAATTAAACGCATATAAATCTGCACTAGGACGAGTTTCACCCCGACTGACTAAAATGCGATAATCTGATGCAATTCCATCTGCAAATATTAGCATCGGTTCCCACATTCGCAGCAAATCTATTTCGACAAAATGAGTGCGACTTCCGAAGATTTGTTCTCGTTTATTGTTGTAGGTTTCTCGTCCTTTTCCGGGTCGTTTGTTAACGGGTGAAAGCAGTTCAATAACGGTGACGACTTCCTTTGTGGAAACTTCCCGTATTTCGAGATAACCCTGTCGGATACTTTCGGGAACGGGAACTATGACTTTCTGCGGTTTTGTAGCGGGTTCAGCAACCGCAATATTGATTTTTTCGGTTTGAGAAACTTGTCGAGAACGTTGTACGGAAACATCAGGAATTCCCACCAAAAGCGACTGTTCCCCGGTTGTTTCATACATTCTAACTTCAACCGAAACTGAATATTTTGGGCGAAGTTCAGGCGTTAGGAATTCTGCAATATTAGCAATGAGGAATAAATGAAAACCCAGCCAGATTTCGGGATGTTCAAGGTAGGGGTTCATTCCGGGGAAAGGAGATGGCATAATTTATCCTCTATCATTTGATTGTTTGTTTTGTTTCCACTTTTCAATTTCCTCTATAGGCAATAATAACGTTTCTTCTATCTCTTGTCGAACCTCCCGACTCACATAACAATAACTATTTAAACATTCAACAAGCAAAAGATTAGCATCATAATACTGTTCTAAGAGGTCTTGTTCAGCTAAGTTAAAGTTCCAGTTCCGTCCAATATTACGCCACATAATCATTAAGCTTCTAAGATCTTCGCGCCATATTGAACGAACAAAAGCCCATAATGTTTGAAATTTTTCTTGTTCTTGATGAGGGTCAGGAAACTCTCTAAGCAGATTATTCAAAATTGTTTTAAGTTGTTGTAGTTTTATTTTAATAGGTGAACTCAAAGTATAACGCTTGCAAATATCATCAATGCTGGTTATTATATTATCATCTTTAGGTAAAAAAGAAAGACCATCACTTAAATCACGTAAGCTATAAAGATCATAATCTAAATCAATTTCAGGTTCGCACTTAATATCAACATGAAATTCTTTTACCATCTCAATAAGTTCAGCCTCGTAAAAAATGCCAAATGAATAAATAGATTCAGCGCAAAAGTAAAAAATTTTTATTGCTAAATTAGGACTGGCTTGAATTTTTATAGAGTCTACTTTGTGATATAGCCATAGGAGAAATTTCTGGAATTCTTTACTATTCTGTACTAATAAATCTACTGATGTTTTTAAATTTAGTAAAAAATAGTCAGCACTATATAACATCTGAACGGTCAGAAGAAATACCTCTCGCCAGTTAGGTTCTGTAATATGACTAACTAATTCTCTCAAAGTTGGATCATTAATATCGCATTGATTACAATTGGTGACAATCTCACAAGCAGTAAAATATTCGTGAAATGTTAGATGTGAGAAAGAATAAATTCCTCTAGCTCTTTCGACTAATAATCCATGTTGTAGTTCTATTGAATCTAGCACGGCTCTATGATCTAGCTTGAGTAAATCTTCTTGAGTAATTCCCGGTAAATTTTGAATATAATCTCGAATAAGTTTGGCTACTTCTTCCTGATAAAAAAAGTAATTTCCACGTTTAAAGGTGTTCCATGCAATTATACAGAGAAGTTCTTCCCGATAATTAGGGGAGAGCTTTTTATAAACTGGATCACGCTCTCTTTCACATGAGATATTCCATTCTCTTAACAGCTTTGCAATACCTTCAGCATAGAGTCTGGTACGATTATCAGGAAAACCGCCCACATCTTCAAACACCAAACACAACAAAGTTAGGAGTAGAGGATTGGTTGCAAGTTCAAGAATGGGTTCATCTTGTTTTAGCTTTTCGAGAAAACGTTCTGCTTTTACTGGATCGTTTTTACTGTGAAACCATTTGTGACTAAAATCAGCAATTTGTTCTTCGTTAAAATCAGCAACTTCAACTTCAGTAAATTTTTCAAATATGTATTCTTTTGCTGCAATCCGACAGGTAATTACAAATTTGTTTTGATGAAATTCCTGTGAAAGCTGTTTGATCTCTCTCAATATTCGGCTAGAGTCAATTTCTCTAACTTCGTCCAATCCATCTAATAAAATCAAAAATTTTCCTGCTTTTAAGAGACTTGTTAGAGTGGAAATATCTTCCATTTCATCAGAATAACCTTTCAATAAATGTTGAAGGTATTCCAATAAATTCGGGTGTTCCTTAATATCTGCAAAATCTTTTAATGTGATGAATACTGGAACTCGTTCGGCTTGAAATGCTCCACCTATACACTGAATTGCCAAGTGCTTGAGAAATGTTGTTTTTCCCGCTCCTGGTTTTCCCAATATCATCAACTTCGAGAACTTTTCCGCCGCTTCTATACCGGGAATCCTTTCTTCTTTTACTGTACCTCGACACCAACGTTCAAAATTTTCTCGACTGACTTTTTCTTGTAATTGGGCGATTTCCAGCCAAGTTCGTCCCGTAATTTTCTCTAAAATATTAACGTTTGTGTAGATTTTTCCTAACTTAATGGGTTGCGTCATATCAAGTACCCGCATCGTACCGCAACATTCTTGAATATAGGGCTGAATTTGCTGGCGTGTTTTTTGTACTAATGTTTGGATACTTACATCTGTGTTCTCAGTCAACAATGAGCTATTATAGTTCTCAGCTTGCCAACGTTGATATCGGTTATTAAGATCACTCTTTAATCTACTTTCTTTTCCTGGGCCTTTCCCGCCAATTTGAAACTTCGTGTAAATTCCACTAAGACGAGTGTTAAAGGCAGTATTACTAAGATAAAGCTGACTTTGAATTTGTTCTCTACTTTTACCCTCTCCAAACAGTAGAAGAAAAACCTCTTGTTGTTTGTCAGTTAGTCCCTTCTCGTCGGCTAACTTGTGTAAAAAGTCTTTTGGGAACCCCATCTGCTACACCAACCACTTCTTTAACATACCAGTTTAACTGCTTTTTTAGCTGTTAAATCAGAAAGTCAGGGTAAGTCAGGTAAGTCAGCTTAAGTCAGTTTTAAGTCAGGGAAATAACTCCAAAATAAAAATGCGACAGTTAATTCAGTCGAGTTAATTGCGTTAAAAATATGAACAACCAATTCTGGTCAAATAATCCCCTTCCCCCTTACTTTGGAAAACCCTGCACTAAAAATGGTCTGGGTGGGATGCAAGACCTTCGCGGAAATTTTCTTCCGAGTTTCACCACAATTCGCGATAAAATGCGATCGCCTGCGGAAAAAGCACGACTCGCCGGTTGGAGAAAAAATAAAGGTTCTGAAGCAAATTTAGCCTGTCAAATTGGTAGACTCGGACATCGCCAAATTGAAAACTATTTCAAAAATGGGGATAAATCTTGTCCTGTAATTCTTCAGCGTCATTGGGAAAAAGCGTTACCCGTCCTCAACAAAATTCATCATATTCGACTGGTAGAAAGTCCGATTTTTCATTATTATGAAGGCTACGCCGGACGAGTTGATTGTGTCGGAAAGTTTGATAACTTACCTAACGAAATGGTTTTTGAGTTTAAATTTTCCGATCGCATTCGCATCTACGACGAACAAAAATTACAAATTGCGGCTTATATTGGTGGATTAAATCGACATTATCGCCATCCCTATAACGTGCAAATTCATCATGGTATTTTGATTACGATTACTCCAAATGAAGTCGATCTGACCTTTTTAGACAGTCCAGAAGTTGATCAATATTGGGAAAATTGGAAACAAGAAGTTTCTCAATTCTGGTCACAATACCCAAACATTGCTTAATCTATTTTGTAGTCGGAGGGCAGGTTTAGTTTAATCTCTGACGAGTATTATAGATGTGATAGAACCCGCCCCTACAGAATAATTATTGATTAATAGAAGGGCGGGTTTAGTTCAATTTCTGATGGGTATTATAGATGTGATAGAACCCGCCCCTACAGAATAATTGTTAGTTAATTTGACATGATATTATATGAGAGCCGACTAATCAATGACCTTG
>NZ_LATL02000142.1 GCF_000972705.2 Limnoraphis robusta CS-951
CCTGATGAACTGTGCAGTCCTTATGGCTTCGTCAAGTCTTTCATATTGAGACTTGGAACCGTTCAATAACTTCGTTTCTCTAACTATCATAGAGTTATCTTATCACGGACAAACTTGGATAACAACTTGTTCGTCTTCGACTCACTGCTATCCATCCCCATACCTGAAGGTAGGGGCTTTTCGCAATTTCCTGGTAAAGTTTTGATCATCGGCTTTTTTTGTCGGATAGCTGCTCCGATCGTATCCATCAGCAACGGCAAGAAATTTTCGACAATGTGGGATTGGGCTGGCGACTCCATTAATAATGATGGTTGATTAATCAACATTTGAGAGACTTGCTGATAATAAGCTCTTAGATGGCGTAATGAAGCGGGATGGAAATGGATTGAATTTTGCTGGAGAAACTGTTGCCCTAAGTCATGGTATCCCATTTGCTCGGCTAGGGACTGGAAAACGGTCAAATCAAGGTTGGCGAGGACTAAGTGAGTGTCTTTGCCTGTCGTAATATCATTTTCTCTCGTTGGATCGAACCCAAATAGGTCGTGTTTTTTGATCAAGCAACCATGAGCCAGCACTTGTGTCTGATCGCCTTGAAGTGCGATCGCAAATCCCAGGCGATGAGGATTTTTTACCCCCTTTATTCTCATCGCTTGATTATAGGTAACGTCAGTAAACTTCAGGCTCCCCAAGTCGGCCAAATTAACTCTCCCCACAAACTGACCAGAGGTTAACTGGGTGGCAGTAACATTCAAATGTTTGATGGCTTGGGCGCAAACATCAATATCGTCGAACTGGCCCGTGACGACAACAGCAGCAGAGTCAGGTTGGCTTTTACAGATCGTAGAGATCGACATACATGATCAGATTATCGACGATAGTTCCCCAAATATACTCTATTTTGTCGATTATGCAGACATGAAAAAGTTGGAATTCTGGAATGTTCCTTTTGCGGAAATAGCATCATACTGTTTTTAATTCGTTGGAAAATTATCGACCTGGGGACGATCAAAAATGAAATTTAACCCGATCGCATCAAAAAAAGAACAAAAATCATTGATTAAATTTAATAAAAGTTTCAAAACTCCCGATCCAATTCCTCAAGCAGGTTTTGAAAAACTTAAGCCTCATGTTCCTAATTTTAGTTTGCGAATGAGTAACTTAACTGCTGCTGTCTTAAGACCTCAAATAAAATTTTTAGAAGACAAGATATTTCAAGGTATACAAAAGTACGATCGGTTAGCAGAAATTCTCAGTTCTGTCAGAAATATTTATATTCCCTCTCCTTTGGAAAAAGTGAAACGTGCGCCTGACAGTTTGCAATTTAATCTTTTGGGATTAACTTCAGAACAGGTAGATCAATTTGTACAACAAACTAGCGAGAGGGGTGTGACGATCCAGATTTTTGGCAGAGACGATAATTCTCGTTATTACAAAAACTGGCAATACTCATTTACCGAAATACCCAGCCTAGAAAAAACAGAATCGATTATTTCTTCTGCTTGCGATCTGAGATTGCCATCATCTTTTGATTTCGATGACCTCAATTTAATCGGCTATATTATCAAAGATGTTCTGTATAAAATCTTGAAAAAAGATGATGAGCAAGATTATCGAAATGGATTAACAGATTACTTTGAAAACCTCGAAGAAGTGAGGGGAAAATACGATAATTGGGTATTATTTTACGACCAGGAACATTACGATAACGGCTGGACGGTTTTACTTAACCATATTGGTTACACCCTCAGATCCTATTTAAAGAAAGATGCTTTAATTTTAGATATAGGGTGTGGTACAGGATTATTAGGTCGAGAACTCAATTCTTACGGCTTTAAAAATCTCCAAGGACTGGATATTAGCCAAAAGTCTTTAGACCTATTAAAAGACCAGGGGATATACAATGCTTTGCATCTAGAAGAGTTGGGTAACACTCTTTCTTTTGCAGATAATACGTTTAACGCTTTAGTATCAACTGGCGTTTTTACTCGCAATCAAGTTCCTTTAGAAAGCTTTGAGGAACTGATTCGGATTCTTAAACCAGGTGGTATTTTTGCTGTAGTTCTCAGAGTCGAAGATAATGACTTGTATTACAATCCCATCAAAAACTATTGTGCTATAAAGATGTGGCAAGAAGTTTTCAAGGAAAGAATGAGTGTGTTAAAAAGCTGCAACCACGAGCTACTGATTTTGCGGAAGTAAAGTATTTTGTCGATCAGTTAATCCAGTTAATTATTTAAATTCGCAAAGGAGTAATTTATCTCCCGTTCAAGCTGTAATTGGAACGGGAGATGAATTCGATCAAACTAACAAATCGAAGTAGCTTTCCTACTTCTAATTTGGCACGATCTGGTTGGTGGGATGGAAGAAAATTACTAATTTTATAAATCAAATAAATTTTAATAAATAACTAAACCATTAGCCCTTAAAATAACAAACAATGGTTAATAACACAATCAAAAATGAAAATTGAAGTAATCAAAATAGAAAGTTTAGCTATTCATGAACATCATCTAGACATCATCTATAGTGCAGATAAATTCAAATTTGCCACGAAAGTTTTTTATCACGATCTCTCATTCTCGGCACTGATAGAAAAATATTCTCAACAATTAATTGATCGCATTGCTGCCCATATTGCCTTATTTGAAGGCATGAAACTATGTTCCTTATTTCCCAAATATTACGATATCTCAAACATTGCCTCACATCTGGAAAAACCAGTTTTAGATTTATTTTTCAAAATTTACCAAGGAGTATTTGGGCAACATTGGTATGAAAATAATGTCACAGATTACCAACAGCCAGAAATTATCTATTCCGCAGACTTAGGAAAAAGTCATCCAGAGCAAATTTTTGGAGATAATCAGACAATTCTCACAGGTTGTGGGGGTGGCAAAGATAGTATTGTAGCCATGAAAATTTTGCAAGAAGCGGATATTCCTTTTGCTTCTATGCAATATTCTCATAGTGTTTATGGCAAAGCAGACTTGCAACACAAATTAATTGCTCAAGTAATAGAAAATGTCCAGCCAATTAAAAAGCATAAAATATCAATTTTCGATGATTTTATAGACTTTCCCTTTCTCCAGTTATATTTTCCTGAAAATTCAGGAATCACCATCCCAGAAACCCCAGTTTCTATTTTTGAATCCTTATTTTTGATGTTGGCCGGAGGNCAATTAAAAAGCATAAAATATCAATTTTCGATGATTTTATAGACTTTCCCTTTCTCCAGTTATATTTTCCTGAAAATTCAGGAATCACCATCCCAGAAACCCCAGTTTCTATTTTTGAATCCTTATTTTTGATGTTGGCCGGAGGGTATAATTATTTATGTTTAGCCCACGAAAAAAGCGCCAACACCGGAAATTTAATTTGGGAGGAAATCGGAAAAGAAGTTAACCACCAGTGGGGTAAAAGTCTGGAAGCCGAACAGATTTTAGATCAATTCGTTCGCGAACATTTGCTATCGGATTTTAAATATTTCAGCATTTTACAACCCATTTACGACTTCCGCATCTTTCATAACTTGAGCAAATATTCGGAAGTTATCCCGAAAATTAACTCCTGCAATCTTCAAAAACCTTGGTGCAAAAAATGCCCAAAATGCGCCTATGTTTGGTTGGGATTGACGGCTTTTTTTTCCTCAAATTTGGTCGATGCGGTGTTTAAAACCAATTTGTTTGACGATGAAAATTTGCTCCCGACGTTTCGAGAAATGGTCGGTTTATCGGTACACACTCCCTTTGAATGTATCGGCGAAATTGACGAAAGCCGTTTGCTAATGAAAAAATGTTTAGAAAAAGGGTTATCCGGCAAAACTTTAGAAATGTTTTCCGAAGAAATTTTATCAGATCGTTCTATTGATTGGCAAACTATAGAACAAAAATATAATTCAGTTTACGACAAAGAACACGCCATTCCCTCTTGGGTGTTCGAGCGCATCCGAGAAAATTTATAAACACAGCTTGCTCTTGAAAACCGTTAATTTTCCAGTTCATTCATTGTTCACCTAGCAAAATCCAACTTAAAAACATGATGTTTAACCTCAAAAACTTGCTCAAAATATTGGCAATTACAGGAATGGTCGGTTTTGCCTCTATCATTGATCCTAGAGAGGTTCTAAGTCAAGTTTTGATTGAAAAAGACCATCTATTAATTGCCCAAAATCTGGCGGGAATAGAGCGAGAAATCTCCCTAGAAGAAGTCCCAATTTCAGTGATGACATCCGCAGAAACCGTTTCGGGCGCCCAGTTTAATCTGGCTCGAACGGAACTGAAATCCGATGGTTCTCTAATCTATAAAATCCGAGGAGAAAACCAACAGGGTTTTGAAGTAGAAGTTCAGGTGACTTCTACCGGAAATATTCTTCAACTTGACGAACAAATCGATTCCAGTGCGGTTCCAGAACCCGTTATAAAAGCGCTGGAAAAATGGATAGAAGNTTATAACTTTTCTCGGATGCGCTCGAACGGAACTGAAATCCGATGGTTCTCTAATCTATAAAATCCGAGGAGAAAACCAACAGGGTTTTGAAGTAGAAGTTCAGGTGACTTCTACCGGAAATATTCTTCAACTTGACGAACAAATCGATTCCAGTGCGGTTCCAGAACCCGTTATAAAAGCGCTGGAAAAATGGATAGAAGACGCGCCGGTTATCAGTACGTGGCGGAGTACCCGTCTGGGAGAATTTGTTTATCAATTTGTTATCGAAGATTTTTGGCTAGAAGTCACCGAAGACGCCAGTAAAGTCACCATTTATCGAAGACTACGCTAATCAAATCCGTTTTAAAACTAACGCATTTACCTCAATCCATGAAAACATTTACCCTCAAGAATTTCCGGCTTTTTTTTGTTAGTTTTCTAACGCTAACAGCGATTTCTTTTCCGACGAGCGTTGCGGCTTTATTGCTTCGCGGAGGGGGTGATTCTTTTGCGGAACCCCTTCTCCAGCGTTATAGCCAAGAATACGAACAGCAAACAGGACAACAGTTTAAATATAGCACTCTGGGCAGTGGGGGTGGCATTCGGTTGTTGGCGAGTCAGACTGTTGACTTTGCGGGTACGAGCTTAATTCCCACTCCGATAGAACAGAATCAAATCGAAGATGGTTTGCTCATGGTGCCAATTGGTGGCGGTTCGTTAAGCATTGTTTATAACCTCAAAAATATCACCCGAGATCTGACAACAGATGTTAAATTATCCCGAGAGAAACTGGTTCAAATTTTTACGGGAGAAGTCAGCAATTGGAAGCAAATTAACCCCAACTTTCCCAATCAAAAAATTGAAGTGATCGTTTGTTCGGGAAGTTGTGCGACGAGCTTTATTCTGACCAAATATCTCAATCAAATTAGCGGCGGAAAGATACCAGGCAGTCGCGAGCCGAATTGGGGATTTAGATTCTTTTCTTCGCAATTGGAAGGCGGCGGAATTGCCGGCGAAGTCCGAAGAATTGATGGTGCCATTGGTTACGTTCCAACCCGTTTGGCTCGGGAGCAGAATCTTTCAATTGCGAACCTAGAAAATGGGGAAGGTCGCTACGTTAAACCGACCTTAGAAGAAACTCAAAAAGCATTATTAAATGTCAAGTTTAATGATGACTTTAGCACCGATGATGTCAAGGACCCAAAAGAGGGTTATCCCTTGGTCAGTTTAACCTGGCTGTTGATTTATAAACGCTATGTTAACGAAGATCAACTGATCGCGACTAAAAATTTATTGACATGGATTTTAACCGAGGGACAAGAATTAAACGAGCAGTTAGAGTACACCAGAATTCCCGAAGATGTCACGATAGAAATTTTAGAAGCGGTCAATAATGAATTGAGAATGCGTCCGTACTAAGTTGTTTCTGTCGTTTAATTTAATACTTATTTTTGCATAACATTCATTTATGTTAGGATTACCATGTCAAATCGTCTCAAAAAATATAAAATATCGCTGACTGTGCCATCGGCTGTTCTGAGCTATCTTCTATTTATGTTATCTCCGGCAATGGCGCAAGAAATGTTCAACTCAAACGTTTTGAGCGAAGAATCTTTAAATAATTCTGAGGAATTTCCCTTAGAAACCTCCCATTTAGAGTTGTCTAATTCAATATCAGAAGTCCCGGAAACTCCCATTCAGCAAATTGATACCCTATCCAGCAGTCCCCCACCCGGTTTGAACAGAGACAGAATCATCAATGTTCACGAATTGCAAGATATTACTCCCGACCATTGGGCCTACGAAGCCCTGCGTAATTTAGTCGAAAAATATCGCTGTATTGGCGGCTTTCCGGGGGAAACTTTTCAGGGAAATCGGCCGATGAGCCGCTATGAATTTGCGGCAGGTTTAAATGCTTGTCTGCTCAAAATTAGACAGACCCTTGGAAGTTTAAGTAATAAATTTGCCGACGAAGAAGACTTTATCGCCATCCAAAGATTAACAGAAGAATTTGCAACCGAAATCGAAGAGGTTACGAGCAAAATCGATGATTTAGAAGAGCAAGTCACTTTTCTCAAAGAGCATCAGTTTAGCCCAACTACAATTTTACGCGGCGGAGTTGATTTTAATTTAATCAGTGCTTTTGGCGATCAAAAAGCAGTTTCTCCAGGAACAGAATCCCGAGAAGATTTGGATGAAATCCCCACATTTTCTGAGCGAGTTGTACTAATTTTTGATACCAGTTTTACCGGAAAAGATAGATTGCGAACTCAACTAATCGCGGGGAATGTTAGCAGTTTCGGTCTTGGCGTTACCGGTACCGATATGACCCGTTTAATTGGGACTACAAATACGGGCGATGATATCCGCTCCGGAACAATATTTTATCAAATGCCGCTCGGCAGTCGCGGCATTTTTGCTGTGGCTCCGCTTACGGGTTTTCCGGATCGCAATGTTACCTCNATCCCCACATTTTCTGAGCGAGTTGTACTAATTTTTGATACCAGTTTTACCGGAAAAGATAGATTGCGAACTCAACTAATCGCGGGGAATGTTAGCAGTTTCGGTCTTGGCGTTACCGGTACCGATATGACCCGTTTAATTGGGACTACAAATACGGGCAATGATATCCGCTCCGGAACAATATTTTATCAAATGCCTCTCGGCAGTCGCGGCATTTTTGCTGTGGCTCCGATTGCGGATTTTCCGACTCGAATTTTTCCCGCGTTTAACCCGGTTAACTCGATCTCAAATTTTGGAGCAGAAAGTCCAATTTACTCCTTTGCTTTCGGTACCGGTGCGGTGGTTTACTATAATTTTACAGACAAAATCGGCGGCGGGGTGAGTTATTTAACGACTTCCGGTAGAGATGCGAGTGCCGGATTATTTAACGGTCAATATACGATTTTGGCTCAGTTGAGCTATACTCCTACCGATGGATTGGGAATGGCTTTAACTTACGGTCGTTATTATGCCCCAGATCCCGCTTCAACCATTGATTTAACCGGAAGTAAAGGTAGCGTTTTTGCTCAGTTTCCTTTTGGTGCAAATACCCCCACTTCTTCTAATGCTTTGGGCTTACAACTAACTTATAAACTCACCGATAAATTAATCTTGGGCGGTTGGTTGAGCTACTGGAATGCTGTTGCTGAAGGCTCTCCTCAGATCACCGAGGGTGTAAATGCTTCTCAGGGTTCTCATGCAGAAATTTGGAGTTGGGCAATTACCGCTTTTTTGGTCGATTGGGGTAAATTGGGATCTCAATTAAGTATTGTTTTCGGTATGCCCCCCAAAGTTACCAATAATGATGTTCTTGATCGGGAAGATCCGGATACATCTTTACATTTTGAGGTGTCTTATCGCTACTTAATTACCGATAGAGTTTCTGTCACTCCGGGATTTTTGCTAATTACCAATCCCGAGCATAATTCAGACAATCCTGCGATTGGAATTGGTTTGGTCCGAACTCGGTTTACATTTTAAGTCGTCGGATAAGAGAAGTTGTCTAAAACAGAGGCGATCGCTTTCAGTTGAACTCATGTTGAACAGACTGAAGGCGATCGCCATTAGTTTTATTTTTGTATGAAAGTTCAGACCGTTAATCCAAACTTCAAATTAATATCAAATCAGACTTTGAGATGAAAATTGCAATTTTAGCGTTTGTTTTTCTTCGGAACCCAAATGTTTAAAAAATAGATGTGCTTAAGCTCCAATAGCTTCCTCAACAATCGGCAAGCGTTGAGAAGCGTAACCAATACCCCGCACGGTTAAAATATACTCGGGATTGCGCTGATCTTCTTCAATTTTGGCCCGCAGACGAGCCACATGAACATCAACAACTCGCATATCGGCAATGCGTCGCGGTGCGTAACCCCACAACTCCTGAAGGATTTCCGAACGAGAAACCGCCTCACCTGAATGCTTCAAGAGCAGTTCTAAAAGATTAAACTCAATGTAGGTTAGAGGGATCAACTTATCACCCTTGTAAACCCGTCGTTTAATGGTATCCACTTGCAGACTGTCCACTTGGATGGTTTCTGTGCTGAAGTCCCGAGCCGCATTTGTCTCTCTGAGACGACGTAAAATGGCTTGAATACGCGCTTCTAATTCTTTGGGTGAAAAGGGCTTCGTGAGATAGTCATCCGCTCCTAATTCCAAGCCTGTAATCCGATCCGCCACATCTCCCAAAGCGGTTAACATAATGATCGGAACGTCCGATAGAGTGCGAATTTTTTGACACACTCCATAGCCGTTGAGTTTGGGCATCATTACGTCTAAAACCAACAAATCAGGATTTTCGGTTTCAAACAGGTTCAGGGCTTCCCGACCATCGGCTGCGGCTACAACTTCATAGCCGACCATCGAAAGACGAGTGGTGAGAATGCGCCGAATGGCAGATTCGTCATCTGCAATCAGGATTTTGCCGGAGTTACGTTTTTGTTCGGATTGTAATTGCGTTGTCATGTCTGCTCCCATAGATAGATCGATCGGCTTTCGGTGCAGGTTGAATCGGTTCTCAATCAACAAGCTGTTTCAGGCGAGTCTAGATGTCCAAGCTGTCATCTGATTCCCTGTGATAACAGTTGTTATCATATTGTTATCATACAACGGTGACATAAATTTAAAAATTTTGCAATAAATCAAAAAATTTCACAAAAATTTACAAAAAAATGAGGACTGACTATTCTTTTTACGAATTAATACTATGAGACCGATAACGATTTAGCAATAGGCTGGTATTATCGAGGCATTGTTGATGTTGATTGTCCAAATGTTCCTCAACTAAAACCATGCCCAATCCCTTTTTAGGAGTTAGGATTCCTCCTGAATTACACGAAGCATTGATGGCACGGGTCAAAGCAACTGGACAATCGAAGTCAGACCTGGTGGTTGAGGCTTTAAGAACCTATTTAGGAATGGCCGATCAACCTGATAAAATTTCCGAACTAGAGAGTCGCCTAGCGATACTGGAACATCGACTCGACACTCTCGGTTCAGGGTCTCACGTTCACGACATCCAGGAAGATATTAAATGACCCTCACTCTCAGACAAATCTTGGCTCAAAAAAATAGAGTTTTAGGCAACTATGCAAAAAAAAGTAAATTTGTCAAGTTAAAAGCGTAAAAGACTTTTTATCAAAAAGTGTAGCAATACTTAACAATCAGTCACCCGTCTGGTAGGGACAATTGATCAATTGCCCCTACCAGTTAACAGTTTTTTCCTGACTTCTGACGGCCTATTGCCTGTTCAACTAAGGGGATTGATTCATCACCCATTTGAACCATTGGTTAAATGACCTCAATATCCCCAATTTTTTAACATTAGGAGCCGCGATCGCCGCTAAACTGCTAACAGACTGTAACGCCGCATATTGTAACCCTAAAAAGCTATCAACAGCCGCATAAGGCCCGCCTAATGTAATCGCTCCGGCGGCATACATTCGACCTTTTGGGGTTGAACTTCCAGGGGAAACGGTCGCCGTTTTTCCCGTTGGCAAAGTCACGCTAACCGAACGCATTTCTACTAATTCAAAATCATTCGCCACTTGCAAACGACCCAGAGCATTAAGCGGTAAATTATAATGAGTCACTAAATCATTTAATAAGGGATTTGTTTGAACGTGAGCATCTAAACCCGTCGCATCAATAATAAAATCAGCTTCTAATTGAATTTGTGCTTCAATTCCCTGTTCCCGAATGGTCGTTAATGTCCGTTCACCTGCTATTTTTTCCACCTGTTCAACTCGACCAAACACAATCCGATACCAACCTTGAATCAGTCCTTGATTCACAATTTCTCGCCAGTCTTGACGACTCGCTGTGGTGGTTCCCCCCCAACTTTCTAGTAATTGTAAGCGCCGTTCAGCATGAGCCATTTCTAACTTCTCTCGCAATTCTCCACCCCAACAAGCTTTCGGCCAATTAAACGGTTGAAATTCAAAATGATTTTCGACTCGACGCTGGGATTTTCCAAATTGATTTCCGATGGCTTTTGGCGATCGCATTAAATGCAGAATTTTAATATTAGAATTGCGTTGTCTCGCCTCATAAAGTCGCTGAATAATTCGAGAAGCCACAATTCCCCGTCCTCGTAAAATCACCGTTCCGCCTAGTTGTTCAAGCTGTTTATAAATATGTTCATGCTCCTCATAGGCATTGACAACGCTTTTAAAATCTCGCGTCATTTCCCGGTAAGCTTGTAAATCAGGGAGAAACTGAATCGCTGGATATCCAGTTGCTAAATGAACATATCGTGCGACAACAAAACCCCGTTCTCGTTTATCCGCCCGTGAACGAGAAATGGCGATCGCATAACGCCCATCATTTGTTTTCCTAATTCCTAAAACTCGTCCGTAGNGACAACGCTTTTAAAATCTCGCGTCATTTCCCGGTAAGCTTGTAAATCAGGGAGAAACTGAATCGCTGGATATCCAGTTGCTAAATGAACATATCGTGCGACAACAAAACCCCGTTCTCGTTTATCCGCCCGTGAACGAGAAATGGCGATCGCATAACGCCCATCATTTGTTTTCCTAATTCCTAAAACTCGTCCGTAGCGATAAATTTCTTGCCAACTTATGCGTTGAATTTCACGATCAATCGAATCAAAAACATTTTGCGATCGCGGTGTATAAGTCTCTGCAAAAGTCGGTTCTGCAAAAACACGCCATAGTAATTTTAAAGCGATTAATAACCGTCCGTGAGAGATTTCACGATAAGCTTCTCGCACCGCATAACTTGGCCAACCCCAAATATTATCAGGACAAGAATCAGAATTTGATCGCAAACGTTCGTGAGGCGGAATTTGAGAATTAAGACACAAGCGTTGATAACGAGCGTAGGGCTTTTCTTCCATTCCTAAAGCGATAATTTGGCTAGATTTTACCCCCGAAATTCTCAATAAATCTGCCCAAATCAAACTTCCTAACCCAGCCCCAATGGTCAAATAATCTATTTCCTCAACAGGTAATCCTGTGGCTTGTAACGTTGAAGGTGAGACTTGAACCGCGTGTAAAAATTCCGTAGGCGGGAAACTCTGATTAACCGGAGTAATCAGTTGAGGTTTAGCGGTTAACGGATCAGGTTGATTGGTATTGGGATTAAAAAAGATCTGTGACGGCCCCGGTGAAGTATTAGAATTCAGAGAACTGGTGACAAAAGAAACCAGAATGTTATGATTTTCAATTTGCAGGGTATCTCCGTCATTTAAAATAGTTTTAGCTTGACGAACTCCGTTAATAAAAGTACCATTTCGACTACCAATATCAGTCAAGATGAGACTGTCATTTTCCAAAGTTATTAAAGTGTGAAAGCGAGAAACCCGATCTCCTTTCAACACAATGCGAGACACCCGATGTCCATCAATCGTACCGGGCATCCGGGCAAACACTCGTCCAATGGCAATGGGAGGCCTTAATACAGGGGTTCGCCATTCATTTGTTATCGGATCTCGCCAACTGAGTCGAATTTCCATGAGAAAGAGGGAATCAAGAATAGTTTTAGTTTGGCATCTCCTATTTTCTGCTTTATAAAACTGATATAACGCGGTACAAACCGTGTTAATGTTTACTTCGGTGCCTCACCCCGGACTGTCAGCAGCACCCGGTCAGNAGAAGCCCTCGGCATAACCTTCTAAATTCAGGCTGGCATTCAAATCGCGGTCAATGCTTACACCGCAATTATTACAGTTAAAAACTCGTTCTTTCAGTGCTATTTCTTGAACGTGACCGCAACTTGAACAAGTCTTAGTTGACGGATAGAATCTATCAGCAAACACTACTCTTGAACCGTACCACTCGGACTTATACTCGACTTGGCGACGAATTTCATAGAGAGCAGAATCGGCAATAGCACCCGCTAATTTATGATTCTTTAACATCCCAGAAACATTCAAATCCTCTAACCCGATAACTGCGTGGTTTTTGCATAGCCATGAGGTTAGTTTGTGAATTGACACTTTTCGGATGTTAGCCACTCTTTGATATGCTTTTGCGAGTTTCAGTCTAGCTTTATTCCTGTTATTTGAACCCTTCTGTTTTCTAGANCGGATGTTAGCCACTCTTTGATATGCTTTTGCGAGTTTCAGTCTAGCTTTATTCCTGTTATTTGAACCCTTCTGTTTTCTAGAGAGTTCGCGCTGAAGTCTGGCTAGATTTTTTTGCGCTTTTTTGTGGGCTGCTGGGTTAACAAAAACAGTACCATCTGAACAGGTCGCTAAGACCTTAACCCCTACATCAACACCCAGATAAACTCTTGATTTAACAGTCTGTTCTGGTTCAAACTCGTAGGCTATAGATATATACCAAGAATCGGCAACCCGACTGATGGTAACTCGCTTAGTTTGAACTTCGGGAAGGGGTTCATAAGTGAATACCCATCCAATAAAAGGAAGTTTTAACCTCCTCCCTGAAAACCTCATTACTTTGCCGCAATTATCTAAAGTAAAGCTATCATTTTTGCCTTTTTTCTTGAACTTAGGATGTTTGGCAATGCCTTGAAAGAATCGGCTAAATGCTTCTCCCAAGTGCATGAAAGCAAATTGATAAACNGTGTAGAACTTTTTTAGCTTATTCGTTGAAGGTTTTAAACCCTGTTTGTAAGCTTCATTCCACATCGCTAACGCCCAATTCCAAACCCATCTAGAATATCCCGCGTGTTGAGCCATGACGGTCTTCTGTTTGTTATTCAGTTTTAACTTGGTCTTGAAGGCTCGTTGCATAGCTCTGGGTCATTTGTGAATTGGAGGCGTGATATTTTCTCAGTCCATGTAATCGGCTAGAAAAACAATGCAGAATTGCTAGAATGTCTTCTACCATTTACCCCAAATACTCAGCTTATCGCTTGCAGGTTTCAGGTACTTTGTCATTGAACTTGAGTCAACAACATACTTATAGTACCGATTTATGACGCGAACTGTCAATCTAGTTATACTCTCTCCACTTCCTAATCAATTTTACGGAGGAGACAAAACGACACTCCTTGCCGCCGCTAACGAAGTTCCACACCAACGACAACCTAAGTCGATCTGTTCATAGGGAGAAATGCGATCACATTTCGGACATTGTAAACCATATTGAGGAGTTGAAAGTTGGGGTTGGGGTGAGTGAAAGGAGGCATCTGGAGAAAATAAAATAGTCGGTGGAATTTCCTCTGTTGTGGAAATAGAAACCACTTCAAGTTCAACTTGTCCTAACCAGAGATGACTACCCGGGTTGAGGGTTGCTTCTTGAGAATGTAAAAATTGACCATCAATTCGCGGTGGGTTTGTTTCTCGTAAACTCCGCACTCTAAACTGATGAGATGAGGGATGAAAATAAACTTCTATATTTGACATACTCCCCATTTCTAAAGAAAGGGGATTCTCCAAGCCTCACGGCTTTGGATTACTGATTCANCAGGGATGAGTACCCGTGATGATCGTTGCTTCGTGAAAGTGTAAGAATTGACCATCAATGCGCAGTGGGGTTGTTTCTCGTAAACTCCGCACTCTAAACTGATGAGATGAGGGATGAAAATAAACTTCTATATTTGACATACTCCCCATTTCTAAAGAAAGGGGATTCTCCAAGCCTCACGGCTTTGGATTACTGATTCAAAAACAATCCGAAAAGATCTCAGTTCCTCCGGAGACGTAAATGACAGAGCGCTCGATACGCCCATCTTTGGCTGATCGACTGGTCGCCCTGGCGCATTCGCGTTGGCTACTTCCTGTCCTTTTATTGGTGCAGGTGATCGAGACCTCTGTGCTGCCTTTGCCATACGAAGCGGCGTTCATCGCGCTTTGTCTCGCTGCTCGCGGACGAATCTGGGTGTTCGTCGCAGTTTCCGTGCTCGGTAGCGCCATTGGAGGTTCGATCGTCTATGCGATCGGCGCGGCTTATTTTGAACCCGTGATCAGTCGCCTCGGTATCGAGGCGCTTGCGGCGACCTACACGGAACGCTTCGCAGACCGCGGCGCGTCATACATCTTTCTTGGCGGCACAACGCCGGCGCCGTCTTACCTGATCAATTTGATCGCCGGGGCGTCTGGATATCCCTATTGGGAATTTCTCGGTATTTTCTCTGTCAGCAGATTCATTCGATTCTTCATCCTTGGAGGATTGCTGTTTCTATTCGGTCCACAGATTGTCGGCGTCTGGGAACGGTCGCCGAGAAGCGTGAAGCGGGCGCTATGGGTCGTTCTGCTCGCAGGTCTTCTCTATTGGTTTGTCACCGGTTTCAGCGAGTGAAGCTGGCCTAGCGTCATAGCTTGCCAATCAATGCCCATCCCGCCACAGTTCGAAAAATAGCGGGAGGCAGATTGCATGATCAGGAATATACTCTTCGGAATCGGCGGCGTACTGGCGCTACTGGTTGTCGTCATTCTGTTTCGGGCATTCAATTATGGCGGCGTGCCGAGCGATGTCCGCGAGATCGTTCTTCCCGAAGTACCGGAATTTGATTCCAACATCGCGGCTGAGCANAACAGCCTGAAAAAATGCGGCCGAAAACTTCGGAATCGGCGGCGTACTGGCGCTACTGGTTGTCGTCATTCTGTTTCGGGCATTCAATTATGGCGGCGTGCCGAGCGATGTCCGCGAGATCGTTCTTCCCGAAGTACCGGAATTTGATTCCAACATCGCGGCTGAGCACCTTGGTGAGGCCATTCGTTTCCAAACCGTCACCGTCGCGCCGGGCGATCCTCGCGTCGGGCAGGAAGGCCCGTGGCTCGCGCTCCAGGACTGGATGGAAGAAACCTACCCGGCCTTCCACGCTGCCGCCAACAAGGAAACCATTCCCGGCGGCTATAGTCTGCTATTCACCTGGCCAGGGTCCGACTCGAGCCTCGACCCGATCCTGCTCATGGCCCACCAGGATGTGGTGCCGGTCAATATCGGCACAGAGAGCGACTGGGACGCACCGCCCTTCTCCGGCACCATTCAGGATGGCTATGTCTTTTCGGCGATTTTTTAAACGAAGAACGCCTCTATCAAAAGTTACAAGAGACTCAAACGACCTACGTGAGTGTAGGGCATCGAATGAGTTTATTAAAATACCATC
>NZ_LATL02000143.1 GCF_000972705.2 Limnoraphis robusta CS-951
GCTCAGTTTTCTTTGGGCGGCAATTCCTCTCCCGCTAACCCTGTCGGGTATAACGGGAGTCCCCTTGCCGCATCTCAGATGGATATACTAATCAATCAGATCATCTTAGCTTGGCAGGCAATTCTTGCTAATCTGGGTTGGATGTCGTGGAATTTATTCCTGGCATTAATCCCTCTGGCTTTGAGTTTATGGTTATTCTGTCCGCCTGTAATCTCCAAGCTGTCTAGAATGCGATCACCGATGATCATTTGGGGTGTCGGGTTGCTACTGGGCTTTAGTTTTCTCCCCCATGCCTATCAAGTCGGTCGGCAATTTCATCGTTTAATTCAAACTCTAGACTACAGTTATTTATTGATCGCACTTTTGATCACTCTGCTGCTGATGGGATTAGAAATTTGGCAGTCTCACAGACAACCAAACCGACCTCACCATCTTTCCTTGAGGTGGTGGTTGGGTTTTCTGGTTTTTATCTTGTTTCTTCCCAATGCACCTTATGTTCTCACGGATATCATTCATCTGGTTGATCAAATTCGTCAGGGTTATTCGGTGTGGATTATCTCCCTTGCTTTGATTCCCCAATATCTTGTTTTCATGTTTGTCGGATTTGAAGCTTATGTTCTTTCCCTGATTTACCTGAATCGCTATTTGGATCAGCAAGGTTGGAAACGCCATCGCTGGATGGGGGAATTGACTGTACACGCACTTTCGGCTGTCGGAATATACCTGGGACGGTTTCAGAGGTTCAATAGTTGGGATATCGTCAGTAACCCAGATGTTTTGATTAGGAGTTTGATTGATAATCTCCTCAATCATCGTCCCTTAGTCGTGATCGCTGTAACATTTGTAGTTTTGACTGTTTTGTATGGATTAATGAAGTTCATCACCCTTGCGGTGCTTCCCCCCTCATCCTCCCTGGATTCTGTCTGATTGTGTGTAACATATTTGACAGGTAGATTTACAATAGCCTACCATTATACCAGAAACTTGTATAATCCAAACTCTGTATAGACTTCAACAAGACAGCACATGAACCGATTTGACAGTCAGTTGTGGAAGCGATTTTTAGCGATCGCCCAACCCTTTTTCTATCCGCTTGAACCGGGAAGCAGCAAAGTGTTTCTCGGACTGTTACTATTGCTACTGGTTTTTATCTTTGCTGCTGTTTTTGTACTCGTCGCCGGAGTCACACTCGGGAGTCAATATCTATTTCCTGAATTTTTCAATAGCATCGCCCCTGGTTTGCTGGAAACCATCACAGGCTTGATCCAGTCTCCTTGGATCGTGGTATTCGGTTTAATGCTGATTTTACCTGTGATCGCCGCCTTTTCTTATAAAGAGAATTTACAATCTCGCTGGCAACCTTGGGCGGTTTTAGGTATTCTTTTGCTGTTATCCGTCTCCGTAAGCGGCTTAAACGTTATTATCAGCTACGTTTCAAACTTCTTTACAACCGCCCTCGCCGAGAAAAATGAATCAGAATTTTGGCGATTTTTATTTGTCTATGCAGGTGTTTTTATTGTTGGTATTCCCATTGTTGCTTTATATGGCTATACCCGCGATCGCTTAGGAAACTATTGGCGAAAATGGCTCACGAATAAATTTTTAGATAACTATTTTGATAACCGCGCCTATTATAAACTCGAATCTGATCGAGAAATCGATAACCCCGATCAGCGAATTACTGAAGATATTCGATCTTTTACCCGAACCAGCTTGGTTTTTCTGTTGGTTTTGCTGAATTCAGTGATTGATATTATTTCCTTTAGTGGAATTCTCTGGACAATCTCTAAAAAACTCTCGTTATTTTTGTTAGTTTATGCCGTCTTTGGTACCGTGATTACAATCTGGATCGGACGGCGATTAATTCCACTAAACTTTAACCAACTCCGACGAGAAGCTGACTTTCGCTATGGATTAGTTCATGTGCGAGATAATGCAGAATCGATTGCTTTTTATCAAGGAGAACAACAAGAAAGCCTGCAAATCAAACAGCGATTTCTGAAAGCTTTTGAGAACTTTAATCTGTTAATCGGATGGCAGCGAAATGTGGATTACTTTACCACAGGCTATCGCTACATTGTGATTATTTTACCCTCGCTGATCATGGCTCCGATTTATTTTGCGGGACAGATCAAGTTTGGAGACATTACCCAAGCTAACTTTGCCTTTAGTCAAGTTTTAAGTGCCTTTTCGATCATTGTCAGTCAGATTGAAGCCTTGAGTGCATTTGCGGCCGGAATTAACCGTTTAGCCACGTTTTCCGAAGCTTTACATCCCGAAAACACAGTCCCTAAACCGGGAGAACCTCGTATTGATTTAACGATTGATTCTCCACTGGCTCTCGAACATATTACCCTCAATACTCCCAATTATCAAAAAACCCTGGTAACAGATCTTTCTCTGGTTTTACAACCCGGTCAAGGATTATTAATCATGGGGAATAGTGGGGCAGGTAAGAGTTCCTTATTGCGGGCAATTGCGGGATTATGGCGTTCAGGAACCGGACAGTTAGTGCGTCCAGATTTACAGGAAATGCTGTTTTTACCGCAAAAACCCTATATGATTTTAGGAAGTCTCCGCGAACAATTATTGTATCCTTATACGGATCGAGGTGTAGATGAACAAAAATTAATTCAGGTTTTAGAATTGGTCAACTTGGGTCATTTAGCTGAACAAGTGAATAGTTTTGATGTCGAGTTGGATTGGGGAAATGTGCTATCTTTAGGAGAACAGCAGCGTTTAGCATTTGCGCGTTTGTTGCTGAGTCAGCCGCGTTACGCGATCCTCGATGAAGCGACCAGTGCCTTAGATTTAAAAAACGAAGAACGCCTCTATCAAAAGTTACAAGAGACTCAAACGACCTACGTGAGTGTAGGGCATCGAATGAGTTTATTAAAATACCATCACCAGGTTTTAGAACTGCTTGAAGATAGAAAGTGGCGATTAGTTTCGGTGGAAGATTATCGTGCAGATATGAGCATTTTGAATTAGTTAAAGTGATCACTCTGACGGTTGATGATTTGTCGGTTCATAAAAGCGACATTGACCGCATGGTCCTTGTGGATGAACCGCACAACGAACTAATTCTGAATGGGCATTGAAGCGACAAGTCCCATCTCCGAGTACCCAACGTCCATCCACTAAACTTCTCTCTTGAGGAGGTTCGGCAGATTGCACGTAAAGCGAGATTTGATGCAGTCGATAACGACCCGATCTTAACTGATAGCGGTGACGACGTTCTAAAACGGCGTAAGTTTGACCGAGGATCTCCAGATAATGACCCGGTTGAGGTGTCCAATCAAAGCAAATACTTCCTAAAGACCGTTGAGGATGAGTTAAAATCACTTCAGTCGGCAAAGAATCTGATTCAAGATTATCCATTGATCACTCCGTAAACAAACATAACTTCAATTATGTCGATTGACTAAAGGCTTTGTCAAATTCATCACGGCATGATCACAATAGATGAATTAGGAAGTATTAACAGCAATTGTGTCAGTTCATCGCTAAAATTTGGATCAACTCCTCTCAATTGAACTCGGAATTCCGGGCGTGATACTATGTTTCTGTTTTTATCTAAACTTCTGCCCTTACTTATTTATCCTCTCGGACTGAGTTGCTTTTTACTGATAGTCGCCTTAATATTATTGTGGAAGCAGCCTCGCATAGCGGCAGGGGCAATCGGATTAGCGTTGTTGATTCTCCTGGTGAGTAGTAATAGTTGGGTTTCTCAGAGTTTAGTGCGATCGCTAGAGTGGCAAAATATCCCCAACGGTGAACTTCCAAAAGCAACGGCGATTGTCGTGTTGGGCGGCGGAACCAAAGCCCCCATTCCCCCTCGTCCTTGGGTCGATGTCAGCGAAGCCGGAGATCGGATTTTGTATGGGGCGTTGTTGTATCGACAGGAAAAAGCCCCTTGGCTGATTTTAAGTGGGGGTCGCATTCAATGGGACGGTCAAGAACCTCCTGAATCGGCTGATATGGCGGAAATTGCAGCAGCGATGGGGGTTCCGGAGTCGGCAATTTTACCTAACTCCGTAAGAAGGCTCCCGTCATAATCTTTGATTTGACGGTGAGATGAATTGCGGTCAGGATGTGTGTTAGAATAATTTATCTCAAGCATAGCGACGTAAAATGCTGGTATTTGAAGCAAAACTTGAGGGAGAAAAACAACAGTATGAGCGGCTCGATGAAGCCATTCGTACTGCACGTTTTATCCGCAATTCTTGCATTAGATACTGGATGGACAACCCGAAGATTGGACGGTATGAACTGAGCGCTTATTGTGCGGTTCTTGCCAAGGAATTCCCCTGGGCAAGTAAGCTCAACTCGATGGCTCGTCAAGCTTCTGCTGAAAGAGCATGGTCGGCTATCGCTCGGTTTTATGACAACTGTAAGAAGAAAGCAGCGAAGAAGCGGTGCGACCTCGCGGCTTCGCAAGCCGCTAGAGGAAGCGCACCAAGAGAAGGTTTTCCACGCTTCAAGAAGCATCAAACACATGGTTCTGTTGAATATAAAACCTGCGGGTGGAAGCTTTCGGAAGATAGAAGAACCATTACTTTCACCGATGGGTTTAAAGCCGGAAGTTTCAAGTTGTGGGGAACCCGTGACTTGCATTTTTATCAGTTGAAACAGATTAAGCGCATCCGGGTTGTCCGTCGTGCTGATGGATACTACGTTCAGGTTTGTCTTGATCAAGAGCGGATTGAGAAACGAGAGCCAACAGGTAAAACCATTGGGTTGGATGTTGGGTTGACCCAGTTCTACACCGATTCCAACGGACAAACGGTTGATAATCCTCGTTACTTGAGAAAGTCCGAAAAGTCTCTCAAGCGACTTCAACGTAAACTTTCTCGTACCAAAAAAGCCTCGAAAAATAGAGCTAAGGCTCAAAATCGCTTGGGTAGAAAGTACCTCAAGGTAAGTAGGCAGCGTAAAGATTTTGCCGTGAAGTTGGCAAGATGCGTCATCCAGTCTAACGACTTGGTTGTCTATGAGGACTTGCAGGTGCAAAATCTGGTGAAAAACAGAAAACTCTCCAAGTCGATTTCTGATGCGGCTTGGTCTAATTTCCGCAGTTGGTTAGAGTATTTCGGTAAAGTGTTCGGGGTGGCAACGGTATCGGTTCCTCCTCACTACACCAGTGCCAACTGCTCTAACTGTGGGGAAGAAGTCAAAAAGTCGTTGAGTACGAGAACTCATAGATGTCATAATTGTGGGTTTGTACTTGATAGAGACTGGAATGCAGCTATCAACATACTTGAATTAGGACTCCGTACCGTGGGACACACGGGAACGTTAAACGCCTCTGGAGAGACTGACCAATACTTGAGTGTGGAAACTCCTTCAAGCAAGTCAACTCGTGGAAAGAGGAAACCCTTGCAGTGATGTTTTGGAATCCCCTACTATATTCGGTACTCCGAATTAGTGGTGGGAGGATGTCAAAAGATCCAACTTCACTGAATACTTATCAAAATGCGGTGAATGTTCGTCAGATTTTACAGGAGAAGAAGTTGACGGGGAAAGTATTATTAGTAACATCTGCCCTGCATATGCCGCGATCGCTGCGGGTTTTTCAGCGTCAAGGAATTGAGGCGATCGCAGCACCGACTGATTTTTGGGTCTCTCAACAAGATGTCAACCCTTCAAAAACCACAATACAAGCAAGCATTTTAGGCCTCATACCGGATACGCAATCTTTGCAAAAGTTCACCCAAGCCTTAAAAGAATATATCGGAATTGTTGTTTATCGGTTGCGAGGATGGTTATAATTTGAGCCTGCAATAAATCCGATTGATTATGTTAACTTGAAGAAATAATTAGCAGAGGTTCGAGCTGTAATGTATTTTCAGTGGGAAAATTTCACAGATACTCAACAATCAGCAGCAGAGATTTTGCAAGTCTATCAAGTGACTGCTAAATTTTATCAGGAAGTCAAATATCGAGAGGAGTTTGAACAGCATTGTCAATGGTACGCTGAAACCGCCGAGCGTCATCAGCAAGAACTCCAAAAAATGCGAGGAGATCTAAACATATTCGGTTGGTTTCGGCGGGGACGAGGGACGAACTAAAGGTGGGGAAAGTTGTCCACACTGAAGGATTTGAGCCTCTCTAATGTCCCTCGATGGGCAGATGTAGAATTTTCCCCTTTCACCTGCTAGTCTGAGATCACTTCAAGTTCCTCCTGTTTAAAATGAGCTTTGAATTTGGCGGTAAATTTGACTTGAATCGGGAGATTTGGACTCACTGGCCTACCATTCCAATCATTGATGATAGAGACAATTTCTCCTTCTAAACCCTTCATGTCAAATGACTGATTGCGGTGTTCGGGATGAGTATAGACAATAACCGATGTTTTGACGCGAACGCGATCGCCAGCTTTCATAGACTTTAACCTAGTATCTCCTCTCTAACGACCTGAACTCACCCAGGGTTGATGACCTGTACCAAGTCAGGCAGTTTTTCTATATTGACACAGAAACCGCTCCAAAACTCAACTGTGCAAGGATTTACTGTGGCGGAGATTTTTTCCTCCAATCTTACGGGGACTCGGATACTCTCAATCAGATCAAAAGGGATTGAGTTGCTATTCAATCCCTGCTGTGTCGAAATCAATTCCCTAAGCGAATGGGAATTCCCCTGACACCAGCCCCTTGAGAATTGAAGGAAGGACTTAAGGGGTTGACTTGTTGTCGATTTTGCTGAGATGAATATTGATCAATCACTACTTCCGTTTGAGGTGCAACTTGATTCAAGTATTCGGGTTCGTATTCAAAAGGTTTATCGAGTGATGGCCCCCCCTGTGGAAAACTGGCACTAGAGGGTTTGATGCCCATATTTAAGCCTTTTCCAGTCAAATCTGATGCAGATACGGAGGGCTGTTGATAGGTATCGAGTCGCTGAACTTCTTCTGCTATCCCGGTTGGTATGAGAGAAAAAAAGCTCACCCCAATCACCACTCCCCCGAAAATCGATTGAGCAATCTTCATTATGGTTTCCCTTTCGTAAAACTAAGCTTCATTGATGTCGGACTCGAACCTCTAGGTTGCAAGCCTTGTACCCCTACCAACACTCTGTATCTGACTGTCTAGAAAAATACTGTCAGTATATATTGGGAGATTATAAAGATAAAATGATCTTTTTAATTGCTCCAGTTTTAGATTAACATTCTCTCCCTCTCGACAACTGTAACTTTTCCTACAAAGCATTGTTGCCGTAGAGTTGCTCGAGAAGTTACCCAATGTAAAATATAAGTAACAATTAGAGACAAATATAAATACACGGGGTTTTTTAAAACTTAATCCCAAGACATATGAACTCCTAGTCACTGACTTAAAACGGTAAACAAACGGTAAATACAGTGCCTTGATTCAGAGCTGATTTGACGGCGATTTTACCTTGATGAGCTTGGATAATTTGCCGACATAAATGCAACCCTAAACCACTTCCTGAACGCTTATGATTCCCCTGATGAAAGGCTTCAAACATGGTGACTTGATCTTCAGGAGATATGCCAATCCCGGTGTCTTTTATTTCAACTTTTATCCAGTCTTTGGGTAACTCTTTCTCGGAGTTTTTCATTAAACTTAAATTCACTTCAACACTTCCCTCATCTGTAAATTTAATCGCATTAGCAATCAGATTTGTAAACACTCGTCGCAATTCTAAGCGATCGCCAACAAATTTTTTAACCACAGGTTCAGTGGCGGAGTTAAATGTCACTAGAAGTTGTTTTTCGGCAATTAAAGGTGTGAGTTCAGTAATCACTTCTTGGATGAGAGCATCTAAATCGAAAGGAATAAAACTGAGGGTTTTTTGTCCGACATCATAGGAATACACGGCTAAAAGCGTGTTTAACATATCGAGTAGATTTTTATTACTGCCGATCATGGTTGCGATCGCCTCATCCATTGGAGAATCTAGATTTCCAAATACCCCTTGCTGCATGAGATTTAACATCCGATCCGCAGCAACCAGAGGAGTTCGTAGATCGTGGGTGAGACAGCGAACAAAATTTTCTCGCTGATCGATACTTTGTTTTAGACGCAATAGCGATCGAACTCGGGCTTGGAGTTCATCAATTTGAACAGGTTTACGAATAAAATCATCCGCCCCAGCATCTAAACCTTCGACGACACTTGACTGTTCGTGAGCCGTAATCAGTAAAATGGGAATGTAGGGATATTTAGGATTACTGCGAATGAGCCGCGTTACCTCATAGCCATCCATTTCAGGCATCATCACATCCAGCAGCACTAAATTCGGCGGAGAGGCTTCTATCTGTGCTAGAGCGCTTTTTCCGTCTTCGACTAAGACAACATTGTGTCCTTCTTGTTCTAGGGCTAACTTCAGAAGGAATAGGTTATCTGGCAGATCGTCAACTGCGAGAATATAGTTTGTTTTCGCTACTGCAATACTAGACATATCAACATTACTAAAATTAGTTTTCATAAAAACTGTTTTTGTTTTTATATA
Organism: Limnoraphis robusta CS-951; assembly: GCF_000972705.2. The sequence continues at coordinate 8,476 of NZ_LATL02000143.1, forward strand.
TATTTTATTTTAAATAGCGTGGAAATTCAACCTGGAAAACAGAACCATAGCCCAATTGACTATCCACATTGACTTTCCCTTGCATCAATTTCACGAGAGAATCAACGATTGCTAAACCCAAACCTGTACCATAATGTTTACGAGTATTCGTTTGATTGACTTGTCGGAAGGCTTCAAAAATTTCCTGCAAATGATCGGGGGCGATGCCAATTCCTGTATCCTTAACTGAAATGGCTAATTGACCTGTTTCTAGTTCTCGAACATCAATCCAAATTCCTCCCGACTCTGTAAATTTAATAGAATTTGAAATCAGATTAACTAAAATTTGCCGGATACAATTTTTGTCATTAATCACCTTTCCCTCTTCGAGAGCGACATCAACTTTCAACGTCAATTGTTTCTCGACGGCTAGGGATCGCAATTCTTCAGCCGTCAATTCTACAAATTTACCCAGATCAAATTCTTGAGGTTCTAACTTAAATTGGCCGGCTTCTATTTTAGAAAAATCCAGAACTTCATTGAGCATCGTCAATAGATTTTGAGCATTATTAAAGATGCGTTTTACCATATCCAATTGTTGAGGAGCGAGAGGATCTGGGTACTGACGCAGCAACAGTTGAGAAAAACCCATAATTGCATTCATGGGTGTGCGAAGTTCGTGAGACATGGTGGCTAAAAATTGGGATTTAAGGCGAGATGCTTCAGCCAGTTTGCGGTTTTGTAATTCGATTTGTTGGCGTTGTCGTTCTAGTTCTCGATTTTTGCGTCGTAACAGTTCATTACTTTCCCAGAGACGTTTGTTGGCTCGTTCGGCTTCCATTTCGGCATGATAAACCCGAATAGAATTCCGCATGACTTGCCACAATCTTTCGGGCGAAACCCAAGATTTGGAGAGATAATCAGAGGCACCCGCTTTCATTAAATCGACTGCAATTTGCTCATCGCCTTGACCTGTCAACACAATTAAGGGTACTTTTATGTTGAGAGAACGTACCTGTTTAACGAGTTCAAGACCATCTCGATCGGGCAAGCGATAATCTAGAAAAACACAATCAAATTTATTTTCTTGGATGAGGGCGACTGCTGTTTCACAATCTTGTGCTTCAGCTACTTCAACTTTGACATCAACTTTCCGCAGCGAGCGCTTAACAGCCATTCGATCCACTTCATCATCATCAACAATCAGTATACTTAATAGTTTTTCCATCTCCTGCCATCTACAGAGGTTTAGCGGATGCAAGACGTTCGGTTTTATAACAGAACTAACCTGGGGTTGAAATTTTGACATTTTTGATTTTTTTCATTCAATAGAGAGGTAACATTCCATTTTTTAGCAATAACCGATTTTACTGTTTTCATGGTAATTTTTCCAGCTTTTATCTAAATTTTATTTTGACAGTTACACTGTTCTGTTATTCATCGAGACAGCCGTGTACTAGGGAAATTCACACAGCGTCCAATAAGTATTCAAAGTAACAATAACTGAAGCAAATTTTGTAAAGGTTACGGGCTTGAGAATATAACCTGCAATATTCAAGTTATAAGCTTCAAGCAAATCCCGATCTTCATCGGAAGTTGTTAACACAATTACAGGTGTCGCTTTCAATTTTCGATCAGAACGCAACTCTTTTAAAAATTCTAAGCCTCCCATTTTAGGCATATTCAAGTCAAGTAATATCAATCGGCGTTCTTCAGGAACGATGGGAAGACAACCTTCTTGGGAACGTAGCATTTCCAAAGCCTCTATTCCATTACCCGCCACATAAAGCGGATTAGAAATATTGTTCTTTTTAAACGCTCGCTTGACGTTCATCACATCAACTTCGTCATCTTCCACCAATAGAATATTAATAATTTTTTCCCCCATAAATCAGATAATCCGTTGAACTCGCCTCTTGAGATTATGATCATCTCATAACATCAAACGATAGCAATCCCAGCCTACCTCTTCCTGAGATTATAAACAAAGCTTTAACTTCAGACCTCATCTCTAGGGAGAAACCTTGAGTTGATCTTTATCTATCTCCAGAGGTAGATCAGACTGGAAACAATTTATAACGACGAAGAGTCTGCTATTTCTCCTTCTCGGCAAGAGCGATCTTTTACTTAGGCCAAGTCCAGCGAAATGTCGCCCCTTCGCCGAGTTGAGATTCAAGTTCAATTTTTCCTCCTTTAGTATCAATAATTTTCTTGACAATTGACAAACCAATGCCCGTATTTTCGGCTTGATCACGGGCTTTCAAGGTTTGAAAAATCGTAAAGACTTTTGCCTGATATTGAGGCGCAATCCCCGGGCCATTATCACTGATCGAAAACTCGTAGAATTTCCCCTGATCGGTGCAGGAAATTATCACCTGTCCATCGGAACGATGATGATGCTTAATCGCATTACTAATCAAGTTACTAAACACTTGCTGTAAAGATATCCGTTGTGTGGTTAAAGTGGGCATTTCTCCTTCGATTTTAATGGTAAACTCTGATGGCGGATCAAGTGAATCAATGATCTCTTCAAGCAGTTGACTCACCTGAACTTTTTCAGATTCTACTTGAACACGACCAACTCGAGAATACTGTAAAAGTCCGTTAATTAAGTTTTCCATCCGATGAACTCGTCCGCGTAATAAACTCATCTGATGACGAGTATCATCATCAAGCTTATCTTGTAGATCTTCTTCCATCCATTCAGACAAATTAGCGATCGCTCTTAGAGGCGCTTTCAAGTCGTGAGAGGCGACATAAGCAAACTGATCGAGTTCTTTATTGCGTTTTTCCAGTTGTCCGGTTGTGGTCAATAAAATCGCATTCAGTTGAACCAATTCATCGGCACGAGCCTGTAAAATGGCTTCAGTTTGTTTGCGTTTAGTCACATCGTTAATCGTCCCCCAAAATCCAATGACTTCGTTTTCACCGTTTCGGTTCAATTGAGCAGAAATTTCCAACCAACAAAAATCCCCATTTTTTTTGAGCAAGCGAAATTCAAAGATAAAACCCTGTTGATCAGTCTGAATCAACCGCTCTAATTGTTCACTAATATAGCGTTGATCTTCTTCAGCATAGACATAATTAATCAACCCAGAGGAAAGACTCTCAGAAAGGCTAAATCCGGTAATGAACGTCCAAGCCGGACTTAAAAACGTCCACCGCCCTTCAATATCAGTTTGAAAGATGACTTCTTGAACACTATTGAGAACAGAGCGATACAGCCGTTCACTTTCCGATAAAGCCTTTTCGATCCGTTTGCGTTGGGTAACATCTTCAAAAGCAATTCCTAACCGTTGATTGGGTAAGGGAAAAGCTTTGACTGCAAACCAACTTTCACCGACTCGCTGATCTCCATAACGAACTTCACTAAACCCACAAGGCTGTTGATGACGAACCACTTGAGCATAAGCTTGCAATAAACAAATGTTGGTTTCTGGCAATTTTGGGAAACACTCGATCATTTTTCTGCCCACTTGCTCGTCAAGTTCTAACCCTAATAATTGCGACGCTTCCGGGTTAGAACTAATCAAGCGAAAACTCTGAATATCGTCGATATCCTCTAAATGCCAAACGCTCATCCCAATGGGAATATTTTCGACAATATCTTCATAGATTTGAATTTTGGCTTGAGCTGCTTCAGCTTGCTCACGGGCAACTCGTTCTCGTTCGAGTAATTCATCTTTGAGTTGATTGAGAACTTCCAGCTCAGTCGTTCTGTCTTTAACTCGCTGTTCGAGTTCATCGTTAAAACGAGCAATTTCTTCTTCAGCTTGCTTGCGAAGCGTGACATCTCGGGAAATACAGAGAATCATCGGTTCTACCGTCGAATTTCCCGAGGATATGGCGCGACTGGTGGTTTCAAACCAAACATAAGTCCCATCACAACGACGTACCCGATAAGTGCTGGTGTACTCATGGGGTAACTGACCGATAATGGTATAGGTTCTCTGCCAAGCGGCTGCATCTGCCGGATGAAAGAATTCATAGAGGGAACGTCCCAGCAGTTGCTCCGGTTCGTAGCCGAGTAAATGCCGACTGGCGGGTGAGGCGTAGAGAAACACCCCTTCACAGGTGTGAGTAGAAATCAGATCTTTGGCATGATCAGCTAGCCAGCGATAGCGGGCTTCACTTCCCCGCAGAGCGGCTTCGGCTCGTTTGCGATCGCTAATATCTTGCTGAGAACCCACCATGCGAATGGCTTTACCCAAGTCATCCCTTTGAGCAATTCCTCGGGCTAAAGTCCATTTGTAGCTGCCATCGGCACAACGCAGACGGTATTCCGCCGCGTATTTAGGTGTTTTGCCGTCAAGATGATTTTGTACTGTTGCTAATACATCATCAAGATCCTCGGGATGAATGCGAGAACGCCAAGCCTCAAAGTTATTTTCCAGTTCGTCATCTTTGTAGCCGAAATCGGCTTTCAACTGAGTAGACATGAAGACGAACCCGGTGAGAATATTCCAGTCAAAAATACCGTCTCCAGTTCCTTGCAGGGTTAACTGCCAACGTTCCTCACTTTTTTTAAGCTCAGTCTCCACTTGCTTGCGTTCTTCGATTTCTTGTCGGAGTAAGCGCATTGACTCTTCCATCTGCTCTGGACTCGGAAACGTTAAAATTTTGGGGATCAACAGGATTAGGGCGATCGCACTCAATAAAGAGATTACCGCCGTGAACGCTCGCACGATGCCCGAAATCCAGTAGTTCGGGTGCCACAGCGTCCAGATATCGAGTAGATGACCCCAACCGCAAGAGATAATAAAGCCAGCAAACAACAGAAATATCCAGTTAAATGGAATATCATCTCGCTGACGAACGATGTACACTAGCCCAACAGGGATGGAAAAGTAAGATAAGGCAATGATGGCGTTACTCACCCAATGCAATCCCACTAATCCAGGTTTCCAGAGATAACAACTGCCATGAGGCATGAACACTGTTGTAGCGAGTATACTTTCTGTCAGCATAGATCTTCGTCTCCAGCAATATCAATTGTCAATCTATCTTTAGGTCAGTTTTCGATAGGACTATGGATAGATAGACTAAGTAAGGTTTTTTAGGTTAATCTGATGAGGATATATCGAAAGCGCTAATATTTCCTCTATCTATTGTCGGCAATTTTAGAATGAATAAAATACGTGTTGTTCTTGTTGAAGATCATAACTTGAGTCGTGTGGGTTTAGTCGCTGCCCTCAAGCAAGTCAATGATATTGAAGTTGTGGGTGATGCGGAGAATGGCCGCAAAGGTTTAGAGATGTTGCGATCGCTTTCCCCGGATGTGGCTATTGTTGATATTGGCTTACCCGATATTGATGGGATAGAGTTGACGCAACAGTTAAGAAAAATTCAAGCCAGTTCTGAATCAACTGTTAAAACGAAAGTTCTGATTCTCACCATGCACGAGGAAGAAAACTCGGTTTTAGCGGCTTTTGCAGCAGGTGCGGATTCTTACAGTTTGAAAGATTCGAGTTTAGATATACTGGTACAGGCGATTCGATCAACCTACGAGGGAAATGCTTGGATTGATCCAACAATTGCTCGGATTGTCCTCAAACAAGCTCGAACGGTAGAACCGATTTCTGCTGTTGCGGTTGATGAATTCAACACGGGGAAAGAGGTAACTAAGCACACGGTTGAGATTGATTCGGCTCAAGATGATGTTCAACGGCTTCTTGATACCTATCCTCTGACTGAGCGAGAACTGGAAGTTTTAGAACTGATTGTGGCTGGATGTAGCAATGCTGAAATTTCTGAAAAGCTTTATGTGACGGTTGGAACGGTGAAAACTCATGTTCGCAGTATTTTGAATAAGTTATGTGTCGAAGATCGCACTCAAGCTGCGGTACGGGCTTTGCGTTCGGGGTTAGTCAGTTAGCAGTTTGCAGATATCAGTGGGTGACTGTCAAAAATCCATCCTAAGAATCATGCGAGTTTTATTGTCTAATTGTAGACTGATCTTTAGTTGTGATTGATAGCGATCGCTATCGAGTTTACACTGCTGTTCCATAACTCAGAAGAATCACTCGACTGACTTATGTACAGCAGTCTAATAAAATTTAGAGGCAAGTTGATGAATAATCTGACTCGAGGACAACTGGAACGGAATCTTTCTCAGCGTATTCAAGCTTTCTATCGTCAAGAACTAGGACATCAACCGACTAAGGTGACTTGTCAGCTTTTTGACTCTAAAATCGCAATTATTGTGGAAAATTCTATTACCCCCGCAGAACAGCTTTTATCAGATGCGGGACAAGATGAGTTAGCGGAGGAGGTTCGAGCGGGATTAAAAGATGCCACTCAACCGAAATTAAAAGCTTTGATCGAAGAAATCTTAGCAGTGGATGTGATTGATCTCTTGAGTGAAGCGAAGTTAGAAACGGGTCGGATGGGTATTATTGCGGTATTAACTCAATCTCCCCAAGTTCGCAATTGTGAATCAATTCCTAAGCCTAAACTCCATTCAGGGCATAATCAATCTCAGGTTTCTTGAAAAAAGTCTTTGATTTGAGGAATAATGGAGGCAAGCAATTTAGCATTATCAGAGCAGCTTCTTTGTGAGGGGATTCAAAAGATCTATACTCAACAGTTAGAACAGCAACTCATCAAGATTAGTTGTCATATATTTGATCGCATTGTAGTTTTTATTTTAGAGGGAGTGATTACTCCCCCTGAACATTTCTTGAATCGAAATAATGATGTCCGATTGGTGAGCCGAGTTCGAGGCGAATTGGATCGCATCATTCAGCCCAAAATTAAGGATTTGATTGAGAAGACGATCAATGTAACGGTGACTGACTTCCTTTGTGATACAGCGATTGATACTGATCGTACTGGAGCAATTGTTATTTTTGAATTTCCGTCTCGCACTGCTTCTTTAAAAACCTCGGACGACGGGACGCACAATCGGAAGGCTTTGTAAGATGGCGACAGATTAGATCTTCGAGATCGCTCAACAGATAAGGTTTACTGAGGTAGTCATCAAAACCGCTCGCGAGTAAGTGTTCTCGATCTTTTCCGAAAGCCAAGCCCGTTACAGCAATTGTAGTGGTTTGGTCAAGTCGGTGATTGGCTCGAATGTGACCCAGAAGTTGTAAGCCGTCAATATCCGGTAATATAATGTCAAGTAAAATGAGCTGAGGTTGGTAATGTTCTAAAAGGGACAAAGCTTCTTGAGAGCTACTCGCACTCAGATAAGGATAACCCAAATTTTCAAGGACGCAACCAATTAGAAGTAAATTGTCTTGATTATCATCGACGGCTAAAACATAGGGTTTTTTAACCAATTGGTGAGCTAAACTCGTTAAAGCTTTCGTAGTCATACTCAGTATCGTCCATAGCAAGGGAAAACGAAGCATCCCCCCAAGTGGCTAAAAGGCACTTATTTCGGACTGGTTCGTGAGGCTTGCCCCAGGTCAGCATCCTACTGCTGGCACAACGCTCAGGAGAAGATTGCATAAGCTAGTACAAGCTAGCTGTATTATACACGATCTTTTAAAAGATTTAAATATTATTTTAGGATTGTATACAAACTGTTAGGAAGTTTAAATTAATGACACAGAAACGGGTGAGTTCAACGTCAAAATGTGATCAATCTGACCAGCTTGAGAAGATTAAATAAGTATCAATACTTATCAAATTCTTCAAAGAATGAACTCAAGAACTTGGGTTGTTTTTAAAGTGATTGAAACAGAAGTGGTTTATGTCTTTTCTGAAACTCAATTCAATCTGTATAATTTAAGAGAGTGAAATTTTCATCAGAAAAAAGGACCTAAAATGAATTAGATCCTTTCTGTCTTATGCAAAATCAGACGAAGCCTGCTGTGACCGTTAGTCTATTTTCTTTTTGACTTCATCTTTCATGTTTTCAACAGTCTGTTGAAGTTGAGCCTCAGTTTGCTTGGCTTTTCCTTCGGCTTTGTCTTTGGGATCTCCGGTAAACTCTCCCATCGCTTCTTGAGCTTTTCCTTCTAAATTTTTAGCGGTTGCTGCCACTCTATCTTCTAAACTCATTTGTTAAATACTCCTAATTTAATCTTCTGTTTTACCGTTTTTTATCTAACTAAAACTATATCAAAAAATTTTAAAATAATCACTCTATCTAGAGAGAGATTAAAAGGGGTTAAATTGACCAAAAATGTCCACAAACCTCCAATTTAGTTCTCTCTAAAGAGTGAGGTCAATTGACCTCAAACCCGTTTATTCTGAAAGTGAAACGTTGGAACAAATATTCAACGATAAATACTGAAGCTGTTGTGAAATCAACAGAGGAGATTAAACTATGAGATTTGCTCGTAAATTGCTTTTAAAATTTGGTGTTTTTGTATCATTAGCTGTATTTTGTTCAGGTTTACTAACCGCTTCATTTTTACCGGCTCAAGCCCTGAGTCTGAATACTTCTTCTATCTTAGCAACTAATTCTTCAATGGTAGACAATGTATTGGGAGAAGGTACAGCAAATAAAGTGGAAGGTAAAGCACGCCAAGCCGTCGGAGCAGCAGAACAAAATATGAAAGAAGCTCAAGCCAAAACTGAAGGTTCACTCAAACAAACTCAAGGAAAAGCACAAGAAAATGTCGGCGACATCCAACGTCAAAGCAGCGAAGCCCACAATGATCTTGAAAGAACTTCTGATAATGTAGTTGATGCGGTTAAAGATTTCTTCGGACAGTAAAACTGAGAAAGAATAGGTTTTAGTCTGAACTTTTGATGCGCTAATTTTTCCCAGGTTAAACCCTGGGATTTTCGTTAAATATTCAAGAATAAATATTAGGAGGATTAAAATCATAATGAAAGGGTTGAAAGGGAAAAATGTGTTAATCACTGGAGCTACTTCTGGAATAGGTCAGGCGATCGCTGTTCGCTTTGCAACAGAAGGGGCAAATGTAGCGATTAATTATCGGGGAAATCCTGAAAAAGTTCAAGATACAGAAGAAATGATTGATCAAGTTTGCAATCAAATTCGAGACTGTGGGGGTAAAGATATACCCGTCGAAGGTGATGTTTCTAACGAGCAAGATATTATCAGAATGTGTGGTGAAGTTGTCGAGAAATTGGGTAGTTTAGATATCTTAGTGAATAATGCGGGAATGCAAATCGCCGAAGCTTCTGATCAAGTAAAAACAGAGGATTTTGATCAAGTTATTTCGGTGAATCTCCGAGGTGCTTTTTTGTGTTCTCGGTCAGCGATTAAACAGTTTTTAAAACAGAATAATGGCGGTGTAATTATTAATGTTTCTAGTGTGCATGAGATTATTCCTCGACCTCAATATGTGAGTTATTCTATTAGTAAAGGGGGCATGGGAAACCTGACTAAAACGCTGGCTTTAGAATATGCGAGACATGGAATTCGGGTTAATGCTATTGCACCGGGCGCAACGGCAACACCGATTAATTCTTGGTCAGAAGATGAGAAAAAAAGACAAGAAGTTGAACAGCATATTCCGATGGGACGAGTCGGAACGTCTGAAGAAATGGCTGCAATTACGGCTTTTTTGGCTTCTGATGATGCGTCTTATATTACGGGTCAAACTCTTTATATTGATGGCGGACTAACGCTGTATCCAAAGTTTATGGAACCTTGGTCAGCCGGAGAATAAATGATTCAAAAATTTATGTTAATTTTATCGCCGGGTTTCTTGAAGAAATCAGGCTTATTTTTTTGATTTTATAGAATAAAACCACCAAGACACAGAGACACCAAGAGATGACCCAGAAATCTCTCAGGAGAAAGAAGAAATTTATCTCAGGTCTTATTTAAAATAAGGATGAGGTTAAGTTGTTGATTTTTTGATGATTCCTCAATGGAGGTTAATCAAGGATGTGAGAGGCTATGGAATACTTAAATCAGTCTGTTTTAAAGTTTTTTATTTGGATAGTAGCTGAGATTATCCTCAATTTTATCGGTCTTGATGACTTGGCTGATTACGGGGAGTTTGTTTTTGAAAGAAAGGTTCATATTCCTGAAACATTAATTGTTGAAATATCTATCAAAAATCACGTTGATTTTTGGAATCATTCAAATCACCGCATTCCCAGTTTTCGGATTTAAAATTAATTATTTTGTTAAAACTAAAGTCCAGCAATGGTAATTTGACTATTTTACAATTCCTTTAAATTTATCTAAATTATCTTTACAGAAGGGTAGTTCATGTAAAACTTGGAGAGTTTCACTAAACATACAGAACGTTATAGGCTAAGATGCACAACAGTAGGCTTCATCTCGACTACTCAAGATTTTGTTAGAGTTAGGAGATTATTTTATGACTACTTTTAAACCGTTGTGCATCGCATTAACGGGAATATTGGCAGTGTCTATCCCTTTTCAAAAAGCACAAGCCGCGACTTTGTTTAGTGGTGTGGGTGACAATGCAGCAACCGCTTTTGCAGCGATGAAAGCCGCTATTGGTGGGTTGGATAATACCACTGCTATCGGCTCACAAATCGGCGGATTTCGCACGGTCAACTGGGATGGTGTATTATTAGATGGAACCGATTTTGGCGGCAATACTCAGGTGATCGTTCCTGATCAAGTGGTCGGTATTCCTGAAGATCGTTTTCTGTCTCGCGGTGCCTTGTATGATGATGTTTATATCGTCAGTGGCGATGGTTTAGAAAGCGTTAATTCCGGTGTGGCGGG
>NZ_LATL02000144.1 GCF_000972705.2 Limnoraphis robusta CS-951
ACCCCCGCCAGTCCCATTCCCCAAAGTGTCGCCATACCCACTCCCATCAGTTGAAGACTGAGAGACCCCACCGCTTGTAGGAGGTTCGACAAGGCGCGATCGCTTTCCAGTAAAGCCGTTTTCACCACATCCAAACAAGCCTGCGACAGCGACATCATCCGGCGAGGATGCCGTTTCTGACGAGCAATTTTCAACAAATAGGTCTGAATTTCGCTAGCCGTTTGCGGGCGGCGACTGGCTTGATCCTGAACCATTTGATCCAATAAGTTCGCAAACCAAGGACTAACAACCGCCCGATGTTGCCATCGTAATTCTGCCGTTATCGGATCTTCAAGATCACCCGGAAAAGCGCCCGTTAACAAATGAATACAAGTCCGACCCAAGGCATAAAAATCCGCAGGTGGCCCGACCGCCGCGCCCACAATTTGTTCAGGGGGACTGTAACCCGGAGAAACCAAACGAGTGCTGCTTCTTGGCGTGGGTTCGCGATCGCTTAACATCATTTGTCCGACTTGTTTAGCGCCCCCAAAATCAATCATCACCAACTGATGCGTTTGTGTCGGAGTCACCGCCAACGGGAACGCAGGAGTCGATCGCAACATCAAATTCGACGGTTTGAGATCCCGATGAATAATATTGTGTCCGTGTAATTCCCGTAAAATATCCAAAGCCTGCTGCAACCAGTCAATTACCCATTCTTCTGGACACCCTTGAGGATGTTGATCTAAAATCTCCTGCAACGTTAACCCGTGAATTTTTTCCATCACCAAACAAGGCAGAGGCAAGATGGCGGCGTTGCGTTTTTTCAGGACAAAATAACTATCCGGCGACACTCTCGGTACCCCCGGATGACGCATCTGTGCTAGAACATTCGCCTCTTGTTCAAACAGTTCTAACGCTTTTGGGGACGGTTCCAGCAAGACTTTTAAGACCTTTTCTGTTTTCGTCTTCAAGTCCCAAACGACATAAAGCCTTGAAAAGCCTCCCGTTCCCAGACACCGTAAAGGAATGTAGCGATTATTGAGTTGTAGGGGAGCGCCGCAACGTAGACAATATTTATTTCCCCAAGGCTGACCGTCCGGTTTAGAACACTTGGGGTTGATGCAGTGCAGTGTAGATGAAACAGGATAATCCACGATGGGTTAACAACTTAGCAGTGATTTCAGTCAACAATGAACAGTGTTATCAGTTTACAGTCTACAGTTTTCAGTTTACAAATTTCAGATTATAGATGAAATAATCCGTGATCGCCGAAATCACTGGTCACTCTCTTACAAACTTTGCTCTCGGCGGAAACCGCCGGGCCGCAAGTTTGCGCTGTTTACTGGTCACGGTTCACTGTTAAAAACGATACCTTGAATATAGACGATCCATCTGAGGGAATTGATTCAGTCTACCGCAGACTCCCTAACTTTTTCTTTCGGGTTTCTTTTTTCTCCATCGCTAAACAGATATCTAAAATGACATGAGCTTGCACCATATTTTACTAGACCTCGTTTTACTATTGACGATTACAACCGTTTCCGTCATCCTATTCAAACGAGTCAAACTGGGTTCTGTTGTCGGTTTGTTAATGGCGGGAGTTGTTCTTGGCCCGTCTGGTTTAGCCATTACAGAAGACCCCGAAGGACTAAGACACGTTACTGAATTGGGGGTTGTGTTTCTACTCTTTATCATCGGTTTGGAAATGCAACCGGAAAAATTGTGGTCACTGCGTCGAGATGTCTTTGGTTTGGGTTCACTCCAACTCAGTGTAACAGCGATCGCTATTACTTTTTATACTATATTTCTCGGTTATACCTGGAATGCGGCTTTAATTTTGGGTTTGGGTTTGGCGATGTCTTCGACGGCGTTTGTCATGCAGTTACTTGAAGAACGTAATGAAACCTCTACCGAATTCGGTCAAACCACTTTTGCAATTTTACTGTTACAAGATCTTGCCATTGTTCCGGTTTTGGCATTGGTTCCGCTCTTATCGAATCAACCCACTCAAGCTAATAATATTCCCTTCTGGCAACAAGGCGCAAATGTTTTCGGCGGATTATTAGTTGTTTATCTTTTGGGATTTTATGTCGTGCCGTTTGTCCTCAAAATTGTTGTTCGTCAACGCAACCGAGAAGCGATCGCCGGAATTGTCGGTTTAACGGTTATTGGTTCAGCTTGGGTGATGGATACAGTCGGGTTATCTATGTCTCTCGGTGCTTTTTTTATCGGAATGTTGCTGTCGGGTTCTCACTATCGCCACTATTTAGAAGCCGAAATTGAACCGTTTAAAAATCTCCTGCTGAGTTTATTCTTTATTTCTGTTGGGATGTCGATTAATCTTGATGCTTTTCTCCAGGAAAGCTTTCAAATGGTTGGTCATGCTTTAGCGTTAATGTTAGTCAAAGCGATTATTTTATTTGGGTTGTGTTTAGCCTTTCGCTTTAGTCGGTTAACTGCGTTGCGAGTCGCGACTTTCTTACCCCAAAATGGGGAGTTTGGTTTTGTGTTATTTAGTGCAGCCGTAGCCACAAAATTAATTAGTGATGAGGCATTTTCTTGGTTGGTAATGATTATTGTCATTTCGATGGTGACAACACCAATATTAGTCCGGTTTGGGGATACACTGACACAACGTTTATCTCCAACTGCAATGGGCGAAGATCATTTACAAACCTCATCTAAACGCAGACTTCGCAGCCGTAAAGCCGTTTTAGTTATTGGTTATGGTCGAGTCGGACAAGTCGTTTGTACCATTCTTGAACGCATGAATATTCCCTATCTTGCCCTAGAAAAAGATCTCGATCAAGTCGCAGCCGGGAGAAAAGTCGGTCGATCCGTTTATTTTGGTGATGTGAATAATCCTCGCATTTTATCGGCGGTTCGAGTTCATCGGGCGCGAGCCGTTGTGATTACCGTTGGAGAGTCTAAAATTACCGAAAAATTAGTCAATTTGTTGCAAAGTTCCTATCCAAATTTACCCTTAGTTGTCCGAACTCGCAATTTAGAACAGCGCGAAAAAATGTTAGCCATTGGGGTGAGTCATGTCGTGCCGGAAGTTGTAGAATCAGCCTTAATGATGGGAGAAAAAACATTAGAAATTGTCGGGATTTCTGAGCTTGAATCTTCTTCGCTTCTCAGTTTACTGCGTAAAGATGAATATGCAGCACTTCACCTCTCTAAACATTAACTCTCAAATTGCATTAAAAAAACAACAAATTTAGACAGGTTCTTTCACTCCGATTAGGGAACTCAACATTCTCTTTTTGCTAAAAGTTTGTCAAATTTACAGATGTTACAAGCATCTTACAGTTCAGTTAAATTTATTAATGAATTTCATTAAAGAGATTTTTAGTAAAAATTTTGAACAAACTAAAAACAATCAAGGGAAAAGAAAAACAAACAATGATAATATTCATAAAATGGGTTACATTATTTTCAAAAACTGCCTCTATTCTCCAACTCATAAAGATGACGGGAGATATTACTAAAAATAAGACAATTTCAGGTTGACTATTGAATTTAAAAGATAATTTAAAAGTGGCGATTAAACCCAAAAATAGAGAAACAATAATCGTACAGATTTCTGCCCATTCCCAAGCAGAATCTTTGAAATAATTTATTGCTTCCCTGAAATCAGTGACTGACTCTATCATTGTATTTCCTTTTGGATGAACTCTATTTACTTAATTATATAGCCGTTCTCAGTTGCATGAGTTAAGGTTCATTACTCCCTTCTCCACCTCTGGCTAACCCTCTCGACCTCTCCCTACCCTCTCCTGCAAGGAGAGGGACAATTGTATCTCCCCTTGTAGGGGAGATTATAGAGGGGTTAGTGGGAAAAGGTGTCCCATAAGCGACTATTCGTAAATCGAGAGGGGTAGGGGGAGAGGTTAATCATCAAAAAATCATCAATTACTCTCTAACAACCTTCACAGTCTTTACGTCATAATCGTTAAAAAACTTAACATTAATCGTTTCAGTTTGGTGATAAGACAAACAGATTTTCAGCCAAATGTCTCAAAATGTAGTGGGATTTAAAGAAATATAAACAAAGATTATGTAAATCTTAAAAAGATTCAAGGTTGACGGGTACAAATTCTTGATACTATCTTAAATATCTTGGCACAAAGACCAAAACATAAGAGATTCCGACAAGGGAGATATCAAGGAGTTATGGCTTACTCTCAAACCCGCACACAGTCGAAAGCTGGCTATAAAGCTGGTGTACAAGACTATAAACTGACCTATTACACGCCCGACTATACGCCGAAAGATACAGATATTTTGGCTGCATTCCGCGTCACGCCCCAGCCGGGAGTTCCCCCAGAAGAAGCTGGAGCCGCAGTGGCCGCCGAATCTTCCACAGGTACTTGGACAACAGTTTGGACTGACCTTTTGACCGACCTCGACCGCTACAAAGGTCGCTGTTATGACATCGAGCCAGTTCCCGGTGAAGACAACCAGTACATCTGCTTTATTGCCTATCCTCTGGATTTGTTTGAAGAAGGTTCCGTCACCAACTTGCTGACATCCTTAGTTGGTAACGTTTTCGGTTTCAAAGCCTTACGTGCGCTGCGTTTAGAAGATCTACGCATTCCTATCGCTTACCTGAAGACCTTCCAAGGCCCTCCTCACGGAATTACTGTAGAACGCGACAAACTCAACAAATACGGTCGTCCCCTCCTCGGTTGCACCATCAAACCCAAACTGGGTTTATCAGCCAAGAACTACGGACGTGCAGTCTATGAATGTCTGCGCGGTGGCTTAGACTTCACCAAAGACGACGAAAACATTAACTCTCAGCCCTTCATGCGTTGGCGCGATCGCTTCCTGTTCGTTCAAGAAGCCATTGAAAAAGCCCAAGCAGAAACCGGAGAAGTTAAAGGTCACTACCTGAACGTGACCGCCCCCACCTGCGAAGAAATGCTGGAACGGGCTGAGTTCGCCAAAGAACTCAAAACTCCGATCATCATGCACGACTACCTGACAGGTGGTTTCACCGCTAATACTACCTTAGCCAAATGGTGTCGTCGCAACGGTATCTTGTTGCACATCCACCGCGCCATGCACGCCGTGATTGACCGTCAGAAAAATCACGGTATCCACTTCCGCGTACTTGCCAAATGCTTGCGGATGTCCGGCGGCGACCACCTGCACTCCGGTACAGTTGTGGGCAAACTGGAAGGCGAAAAAGGCATCACGATGGGCTTCGTAGACTTGATGCGCGAAGACCACATCGAACAAGATCGTGATCGCGGCATTTACTTCACCCAAGATTGGGCTTCCATGCCTGGAGTAATGCCCGTTGCTTCCGGCGGTATCCACATTTGGCATATGCCTGCGTTGGTTGAAATCTTCGGCGACGACTCCTGCTTACAGTTTGGTGGTGGTACTCTCGGACACCCCTGGGGTAATGCTCCCGGTGCAACTGCAAACCGGGTTGCCCTCGAAGCTTGTATCCAAGCCCGTAACGAAGGCCGTAACCTGTTCCGTGAAGGCGGCGACGTCATCCGCGAAGCGGCCAAGTGGAGTCCTGAACTGGCTGTTGCTTGCGAACTGTGGAAAGAAATCAAGTTCGAGTTTGAAGCAATGGATACACTCTAAATCCGCTTCCAGAGTGATGATAATGAATTTTAAGCGATAAGTAGATAAACTTAGAATTCAAAACTCAGAACTCTTGGAGGTTGGTGTCAGACATGGATATCAAAAAAGTTGCAAAAGACACGACCAAGGTACTATCAAGCTACCTCACTTACCAGGCTGTACGGCTGGTTTCCTCTCAGCTTAGAGAGACAAACCCCGGTTTAGCAATTTGGTTGAGTGGATTCTCGTCCACCGGAAAAATTCAAGACGGAGAAGCGTATCTCAAAGAGATGCTTCAGGAAAACCAGGAAATGGCTTTCAGAATTATGACGGTGCGAGAACATCTCGCTCAAGAGGTAGTGGAATATTTACCGGAAATGGTGCGTGAATCTATTCAGCAAAGCAACATGGAACATCGCCGTCAGTACCTTGAACGGATGACACAGGTTTCGTTGTCTGACACCAGTCCTCATCCCGAATTTAAAATGGATTCCGAACCGAATCAGGACGAATAGAACCTGATAGCTTGACTGTTGTATACCTTTTAACGTTTTAGGAAATCGCAATGCAAACTTTACCAAAAGAGCGTCGCTACGAAACTCTGTCTTATCTGCCTCCTCTGACTGATGCTCAAATTGACAAGCAAATTCAATATATGCTGTCTCAGGGTTTCATTCCTGCTGTTGAGTTCAACGAAACCGCAGAACCGGAAGTTCGCTACTGGACATTGTGGAAACTCCCCCTGTTTAACGCAACAACGGTTCGTGATGTAATGATGGAAATTCAAGCTTGCCGTCAAGAATATCCCAAGTGTTTCATTCGGGTTGCAGGTTTTGACAATGTGAAGCAGTGCCAAGTCTTAAGCTTCATTATTCACCGGGGCGATCAGTCCGGTGGTTATCGCTACTAATTCCAGATTGCCAAGTTTAACGGATTAATTTTGATAGGTAGGGAGTGATCCCTGCCTTTTTTTCTTGTAGCCCAAAAAAGACTCAAATTATCGCGGAAGCGGTGCGATCGGGTTACTCGAAAATCAGTGATTCTCAAGCTATAGCACTACGCAAATTGGTTAGGACATTTTTAGATTCTGAAACCCTTTCATAGTCTGCTGTTCCCTGTTCCCCGTTCCCTGTTCCCGATTCAAGTAGCGCTATAATATGCAATATCCGGGTGAAATTTTGAAAAAACTTTCTCAAGGAGAGGAAGTGATTATTAATGATGTGATGGAAGCTTCACTGACCCCTGAAGAAAGACAACAATTCCATCAATGGGAAGTGCAAGCGGCTTTAATTATTCCTGTTTTTGTTAATCAAACTCTATACGCGATCGCAACCCATCACTGTTCTCAAACCCATCAATGGCAAGATTCCGAAATCGAACGGTTTAAACAAGTCGGTTTACAAATTGGTTATGCTCTCGAACAGGCTCAACTGTTGCAAGAAGTTCAAGAAAGTCGCAGCCTCGCCGAACAAATAATGATCGCCGAAATTCAAGCAGAAACTCACGAGGTTGTACACGCAATGAAAGTGGGTTTAAAACGAGTTCTTCGGGAAACCGAGTTAGTTCAACGAACCCGTAAAACCCTCACAGAGATTGTACAAGCGAGTAACCAAACCCATGAATTTGTGATCACTTGAGCAGTTTTTTAACTATTGAGTGTTTACTGGTTACTGTTGAGTGTTAAGTGAAAACACGGGTGACTGGTGAGTCAATCATGTATCGAGTATGCTCAAGTTCTCAGTATTTTTGGGTAGTGAAATTTCAGTGGCGTTGACAAAATGCCCAAGGCTCAGTTATGATCCTTAAGTGAATAGGGTGCGCTGTTTACATCTGAGACTGAGGTCAAGTCACTTCAAAGTAGAGAATGGGTGTATTGTTACAAGTCTACAAATAGCAAGCGAAAGCTCTCTATTCAAGAGTTTTAATCATATTTCAAAAGGATACATCTGTTCTGCTCATCTTGAAAAAGGTTGAGTCAGGATAACAGAAAGCCTTGAATGAGCAGGGAAATGCCTGCGAAATATTTCTCGTCTTTCTCGTCAATGATTGGCAGTTGACAGACAGCAGAAATAGATAGAAAGGGCGATCCACAACGAACTCGAGTCAAACATGACGAGGAAGTTTGTTGATCATTTTTGTTAATTCTCAAGCGTGTCACCTGATCTTAAAATCAGAGCAAAATAGGAAAGCGCGTGGCTTTAGAGCAGTTCTGAACAACAAAGTTAAAGCATCAGGAGCTGATTTTGCATGGCTAATGAGGAACATCTCGCCCAACTTAAACAGGGAGTAGAGATGTGGAATCAATGGAGAGAAAACAATCTAGAAGTCAAACCCGATTTACGAGCAGCAGATCTCAGTGGCGCGGATCTCAGTGGCGCGAACCTGTGGATGGCGGATCTCTGGAGTGCTGATCTGTGGGGAGCAGACTTGCGAGGAACAGACTTAAGTGATACCAACCTCTGGAGAGCAGACTTACGAGGCGCTAACCTGGGAGATGCCGATCTCAGTGGGGCTTATTTGTGGAGAGCCGACTTACGAGGTGCCGATCTGACAGGTGTTAACTTAATGAATGCTAACTTGAGTGAAGCTGACTTGTGGGGGGCGAACCTAGAGTCTGCTAACCTCAGTGAAGCGAACCTCTGGAAAGCTGATTTTCGAGGCGTTTACCTCAAAGGAACGATTATCGATCTGCAAACCAGTTGGGAGAAAAAATGGAAACTGGTATGGCAAATTCTCAACCAAGGTACAGAAGGATTAGATCTCGGAGAAGCGGATCTACGAGAAGCCAATTTATGGAAAGCCGATCTCAGCAGAGCGAATTTAATCAATGCCGATCTCTGGGGGGCGGATCTGCGAGAAGTTAATCTCACCTGCGCGGATCTGTGGGGAGTGAACCTCAGTCAAGCCGATCTCAGTGGGGCTAACCTCAGTGAAGCCGATCTGTGGAAAGCCAACCTACGGGGCGCTGATCTCAGCCAAGCCAACTTTAGCCAAGCGAACCTGACTGAAGCCAACCTCTGCGCTACGCAAGTTCTAGGAACCAATTTTGAAGAGGCGACTCTAACAGGGGCTTGTATTGAAGACTGGGATCTCAATCGTTCGACTCGGCTTCAACGAGTCAATTGTGAGTATATTTATCTCAAAGAAAATAAACAAGAACGTTGTCCCCGTGATGCTAACAAAACCTTGGGAGTGGGAGAATTTACGAAGCTGTTTCAACCCGCTTTAGAAACGGTTGATATTACTTTTCAATCGGGGATAGATTGGCAAGCTTTTTACCTAGCGTTTCAAACTTTACAGGTGGAATACGGAACGGAAAATTTGTCAATATTTGCTCTAGAAATGAATGGAGAACAAGATCTCCTGATCCGCTTAAGAACTTCTCCTTTTATCGATAAGTCAGAACTCGAGTTTGACGCAAAAAAATATTACAATAAGCAACTTGATATTTTGGAAAATCAGTATAAAAAAGAACTTGGAGACGAAGGGAAAAATCTGGAAGAAAACCGGAATAAAAGTAAAAATTTATTAGAAATAATTCATAAACTTGCTCGGGATTCCTATAATAAGGGTATAATGGAAGTGAAAGGCAGTCATTGATAAAATAGAATTTTCCCGCCAAAGATGGGTCAAAAATTCGGACATTAAACTTGCTAATCTGGGTCAAGCGGCTTGATTTCTTCGGAAGATTGGAAAACTATCAGATTAGAGATTCTCATCAGAAAAAGACTCCATAAATTTCATCCGGACAGAAATAAGGCTAACAGGCTATTTATAAATAAAGGGTGCTGAAAAGAGGGGGTAAACTCCGAATTTACGGAGCTAACATCTTGTCATTTTTTATGGAATTAATCAACTCTAAGGAGGATAAGAGTTTGAGTGCTGAATCCGCAAAACTAGAGAACTTAACTCAACAATTAGAAACCCTCTGTCAACAATTCGCATCGGGTGAAGTCATTCTCACAAGTCCCGCCAAAGAAGGAAAACTGTACATTTACAACGGCAACCTTCTGTATGCAACGAGTGACTTTCATCGGGTACGACGTTGGCATCGAGCGCTCAAAAAAAATAGCCCCAACTGGAAACCCCAGCCGAATTCGGTTTCCTTCGATAACGAGAAACCTTGGGAATATCAACTCCTCTATCAAGGCATTGCTAACGAACAGCTTACTCTCACTCAAGCCAAAACCATTATCGGATATGTCACCTTAGAAATTCTATTTTCTTTACTCAACTGCACCGATACGATTTCCAAAGCCCAACCGACTCCAGAAGCTACCTCAGAAGTCTCCTTGGGTTTAGGGTTATCTTACAGTGAATTTGAACCTGTACTCACCAAAGGATCACAACTGCGATCGCAATGGGAAGCCGCAGGCTTAGGTTCGATGAACCCGACAGAAGCGCCGATTCTCAGAAAACCCGTTCACTCGGAAACCCTATCGGGTTGGGATAAATACCTCAATGGCAAATTTACCCTCTGGGATATCTCCCTGCGTCTGGGGAAGTCGGTTACTTCTGTGACTCGCGCCTTACTTCCCTTGATCAAAAAAGGGTTAGTGCAGTTGCGAACCGTTCCCGATCTTGCCGCCCCGACTTTCAACTTGAGAACCGCCAGTTGGGTGTCTACCCCTGGGGAGTCTGAACTTGAGTCCATTAAACCGAATCAACAAAAGCCGTTAATCGCTTGTATTGATGATAGTCCAGTAGTGTTTCAGGTGATGAAAAATATCCTCGAACCTGCCGGATAT
Organism: Limnoraphis robusta CS-951; assembly: GCF_000972705.2. Next base: position 10,317 of record NZ_LATL02000144.1, read on the forward strand.
CAAGTGATCGGGCTGCAAGATCCAGTACAAGCCTTAGCACAAGTGGCAAAATACAAACCCGATTTAATCTTTTTAGATTTGGTGATGCCCGATGCGAATGGTTATACTATCTGTCAGTTTTTGCGAAAAGCGCCCGTGTTTCAAAACACCCCTGTGATTATTCTCACCAGTCGGGATAATGTGATTGATCGCAGTCGCACAAAACTGATCGGAGCATCCGGCTTTTTGGGTAAACCGCCTAATCCTGACGAAACCTTGAAAATTGTTCGTCGATATCTCTCAAAATCACCTGATACGACAACGGAGGGAAATAACCAGGGACTCGAAATGAGCAATAACTTTGAACTCGGAGTCGGTGAATATTAAAGATACCGATGGGTTGGCTGGGGAATTATGAGCGGCACACTACATTTTTATCCGTCTAAGCCATCTATAATTCAAAGCCTGATATCTGCGGCTCCTTCAAGTATTTATATCCCCTGTTTCGAGTCCATTGAGGGGAACAAGCGCTCACATCTACTCAATTTTTTATCTAAATTGAGCCAAGAATGGGTTGAGAAATTGATTGTCTATTTTCGCATCTATTAGTTAGCGGTTAATCTGGTGTTTCGTTTCTCTATGATCTCTCTAAAAAGGTCGCTAAAAATGTCAGATATAGCAATTAAAGAAGAATTCAGAAGTCAGAATTTCTGAGTCAGCAATCAAATCAATTGAAGGTCGATTTAGACCCCAAGACTCATCCGCCAGTCGCACAGAATTAAATTCTGAATTCTGACTCCTGACTCCTGACTACTTTATTGTTAAAATTTTGCGCTCCACATGAGCTGCCTTTTAATGAATGAACTTGGAGGTTTTTAAAATGGCTCACATTTTAGTAGTAGAAGATAGCACAACTGAAGCTAAAATCTTGACCGAATGTTTACAAAAATCTGGCTTTCATGTGTTGAGTGTGACTACAGCCGAAGCGGCTAAAGCGATGCTGGCTAAACAAAAATTTGATGCCATTTTGATGGATGTTGTTTTACCCGGACAAAGTGGCTTTGGTTTGTGTCGTGAACTCAAAAATCAGGAAAAAACAGCCGGAATTCCGATTGTCATTTGCTCCAGTAAATCAGAAAAATTTGATAAAAACTGGGGCTTAAAACAGGGAGCATCGGCTTATATCTGTAAACCCATTAATACAGAAGAAATTGTCAAAACCATCAAAGGATTAATCAAATAATATGAAGTTTAAACAAGAATGCTACAGATGGGAAGAGTGAGAGAGAGCGGGTTTATGTCGGTAGTTGGTGAGAAACATACATCAAGGTGAAACCCGCCCCTATAGCATCAATTATCGGTATAAAAGCGAGTTTTTTGGTGTTTCGCGTTTTTGCGTATTATGACTCCTCAATCTAGCATTCAAGAAACTGAAAACTTTCTGAGTTTCTCGATTACACCTAGTCTAAAAGCCATGTTACCGACACGGCAACTGGCTGAAATTATCAACATTGCCCCCCATGAAATTGTTCCGATTCCTGGAATGCCAGCCGAAGTCGTTGGCGTTTTTCCCTGGCAAGGTGAAGTTTTATGGGCAATTTATCTCAGCTACTGGATGGGATTTGAACCCTTGTTAACCGCTAAATTCAGCTCATCATTTTGTAGCATTTTAAAAGTCAAAACTCAAGGACAATCTCTCGGATTTTTAATTCATCAAGTCGGACAACTCCAGAATTGTGAAACTAAAAAAATCCAGTCTTATCCAGCAAATCTACCTGAAACCATTTTAAATCATCCAGCTCGAAATAACTGTATAAAAGGAGCTTGGCTGAATTCCCAAGGTGAACGTTTACTCCTTTTAGATGCGGCTTTAATTCAGTTCCTTGAACATTAACAACTTTCAGAACTGATTTCGTATTAACTTACCCTTTGTATTCACCCATTAACCATGACAGCTTCACCCTTAAACCCTACCCATTCGAGCAACTTATCGAATAACCATTCTAAACCCTCCTATTCGGGAAACACTCAACCGTTTAACCCTCAAAATGGGATGGATAATTCAGCGATTATTCCGATTGTGGTGGATGCAGAAGCCCAATCCGTTTATTCACCCCAACAACGAACCGGATTAAAAGCCAAAACCACCGCTTTATCCCAAGAATTAACCACCTTACGCTCAAATATTGAGTATCGTATTAACCAACTGCAAAACTTAATCGAAAAAGAAGGAGCCGCAGCCGAACGAGCCGAACTAATTAATATTATCACCTCGCGGATGCGAGAATCTCTCAGCGTTGAAAGTATTTGTCAAACCGTCGTTGAAGACGCTCGTTTAGCCTTACAAAGTGATCGGGTGGTTGTTTATCGCTTCGATCCGACTTGGAAAGGTACAATGATCGCGGAGTCCGTCGATGCTCAATGGCCTTCTGCTTTGGGCGCTAAAATTGCCGATCCCTGTTTTGCCGAGCGCTATGTCGAATTTTATCAAAAAGGTCGAGTCAAAGCTACCCCCAATATTTACGAAGCTGGACTCACCGACTGTCATATTCGTCAACTCGAACCTTTCGCGGTTCAAGCTAATCTTGTCGCCCCAATTTTAGTTAAAAGCGCAGACAATCCCACAGGTTATCTCTACGGATTATTTATCGCCCATCAATGTAGTGAACCTCGGGTGTGGGTAGAAGCCGAAATAGAATTTTTCCGTCAATTGGCGATTCAAATTGGTTACGCGATTGACCAAGCTTTGCTCCTCCAAAAACAACAAGCTGCTACTCATCAAGCCCAACAAATTAACCATATTAACGCTCAAATTCGTAAATCTTTTGAAGTTGAGGATATTTTAGCCACCACTGTCGAAGAAACCCGGGCTGCACTCCACAGCGATCGCGTTTTAGTGTATGAATTTGATGCCAATTGGAAAGGGACTGTTATTGCTGAATCTGTTGATAGTAAATGGCCGACTGCATTAAGAGCCTTAATCGATGATCCTTGCTTTGCTCAACGCTATATTCAGCCCTATTTACGCGGACGAGTCGCCGCTACTGAAAACATCTTTGAAGCGGGTTTAACGGAATGTTATCTGAGTCAATTAGCACCTTTTGGAGTGAAAGCCAATCTGGTTGCGCCTATTTTAGTGAACCGAAAATTGATGGGATTATTGATTGCTCATCAATGTTCAGCGCCAAGAGCCTGGACAGAATTAGAAATAGATTTAATGCGAAAAGTTGCGGTGCAGTTGGGTTATGCCCTCGATCAAGCCTATCTCCTCGAACAACAACAAGCCACCGCCAAAAAAGCCAGACTTCTGAATGAAATTACGACTCAGTTTCGCAACTCTTACAACCCCGAAGAAGTGTTTGATCTTTTGGTTGAAGAAACCCGAGAGGCTATTAAAGCAGATCGAGTGATTATCTACCAATTTAATCAAAATTGGGAAGGCAAAGTTGTTGCTGAATCTGTTGATAGTAAATGGCCTGTAATTTTAGGAAAACAACTGGGTGATCCTTGCTTTGCTAACAACTTTGTCAAGCCCTATTTTCGAGGTCGAGTTAGCTCTGTAGATAATTTTCAGGAGTCAGGACACGCGGAATGTTACGCTGAAATGTTAGAACCTTGGGGTGTCAAAGCTAACATCGTGGCACCGATTATTGCGGAAACTAAACTACATGGATTGTTAATTATTCATCAATGTTCAAGTCCGCGTAAATGGAGCGAGTCGGATATTAACTTTACCAAACAACTGGCGATTCAAGTGGGTTTAGCGCTTGATCAAGCATTGCTATTACAAAAACAGCAAAACGCCGCCGAACAAGCCCGTCGCTTAAATATTATTAGTTCTCGCATTCGCGAATCTCTCAACTACAAAGATATTGTGAGTACCGCCGTTGAAGAAACAAAAGAGAGTTTGGGTGTTGATCGGGTTGTTGTTAATCAATTTAATCCCAATTGGACGGGAACAATTGTCGCCGAATCTGTGAATGCGGAACTGACAAAAACTTTGGGATTAGCAGTTGAAGACTTTTGTTTAGCGCAAAACTACATTAAACCCTATTTTCGAGGTCGAGTTAAAGTCACCAACGATGTTTATTCAGGTGAATTAACCGAATGTCAAGTCGGTCAGTTAGAATCTTTTGAAGTCAAGGCGATGGTGGTGGCGCCGATTATTGCCAAACAAAAATTACATGGGTTATTAATTGTGCATCAATGTACCCATGCGCGTCAGTGGAAACCCTACGAAGTTGAGTTAATTCAGCAGATTGCGATTCAAATTGGTTATGCTTTGGATCAAGCTTTCTTACTCGAAGAACAACAGGCTGCGACTCAACAAGCACGACTTTTAAGTGTGATTGGTTCTCGGATTCGTGAATCTCTTGATCCGCAACGGATTTTTCAGACAACTGTTGAAGAATCCCTAGAATTAATTAAAGCTGATCGCCTTGTTATTTATCGCTTTAACGAGGAGCAGAACGGTCAAACGGCTGTGACGCTGACTTGTGAGGCTGTTAAACCCTATTGTTTTCAAATTTTGGCTGAAAAAGACTCAAACTCAGAAGAAGACCGTCAACCGCTTTATGAGCTGCGTTTACCACTGGGCGTTGAACTTTTGAAACGCTATCGCCAAAGCCGAATCATGGTGATTGAAGATCTAGAAAAGGCCCCTCTAACTAAAGTTTATCAGGAGCAACTTAAGCAATGGCAAGTTAAATGTTTAGTGAGTGTGCCGATTTTTGTCAATCAAAGCTTGTATGGATTGATTGAAGCTCATCAATGTTTTGAAAAGTATAACTGGACTGAATCAGAAATTGAAGGGTTTAAACAGGTGGGATTACAAGTCGGTTATGCACTGGAACAGGCACAATTATTAACTCAAATTCAACAAGCCAGTCAGATCGCAGAACAAGCCCGTATTCAACAACAGCAAGAAAAAGAACAATTAGAGTCTCAAATCGAAGCGTTTTTAGGGGATATTGAAGCATCGTTTAATGGAGATTTAACGGTTCGGGCGCGAGTGAATGAAGGGGTCATGGGAACGGTTGCCGACTTTTTTAATGCCACCATTGAAAGTTTACAACAGCTTGTTTTAAAAGTACAATCTGGGGCGAATGTGGTGACGTCTACGGCGGTGGCGAGTGAACAAGATATTCAGAAGTTATCCAATGAAGCACTACGTCAAGCTGATGCAATGAATAACGCACTGAATCAAATTTCAATCATCGCCGATTCAATTCAAGCCGTGGCTAAAAATGCTCAGGCGGCTCAGTCAAAAGTGCGATCAGCATCGGAGATTTTGCAAAAAGGTGATCACGATATGAATGACACCGTTGAGAGTATTTTAGCCATCCAAAAAACAGTCTACATTACCGCTCGAAAAGTGAAAAATTTGGGAGAAGCTTCTCAGAAAATTTCTCGGGTGGTGAATTTAATTAATGAATTTGCCAATCAAACTCATGTTTTAGCCTTGAATGCTTCCGTTGAAAGTACCCGCATGAGTGAAGATGGTCATGGATTTGCAACAGTCGCCACTGAAGTCAGAACTTTAGCGGAACAATCCGCGAGTGCGACGCAAGAAATTGAGCAAATTGTTGAGGAAATTCAAGCTGAAACTCATGAAGTTGTCAGGGCGATGAAAGTGGGTTTAAAGCGGGTAATGACGGGAACTCAGCTTGTTAAACAAACTCGTCAAACGTTAACAGAATTGGTGGAGGTTAGTCATTTTATTCGAGATTTGGTTGAACAAATTGCCGATTCTGCAACTGAACAAGCGCAAACTTCAGGTCAACTTTCTCAGACGATTAAAGAAGTGGCTGTGATCGCTCGTTCGACTTCTGAACAATCTCTGCAAGTGGCGGATTCATTTACTCAATTGTTGGGGGTTGCAGGTCAATTGCAAACGGGTGTTTCTCAGTTCAAAGTAGACAGTTAGAACAGTAACTTGTAGGGGCGGGTTCTGCCAATATTTGTGTTTCTGAGGAATAATTTAGATAAACCCGCCCTATCCCCATAACAGAATAAATCAACCAGACATGGTATTGTATTAATCCGCCCCCTCACCGGGAACAGTTAGGAGTTCAGAAGTTCAGAATACTGATAATTTTTAGGTTGGGTTTATGTAGATTGTTGCTAAGAAGATATAGATTTTCCCAGAACCCGCCCCTACGCTCACTGAATAAACTGTTCCCTGTTCCCTACTATACTACCTATTTTAAAGAGGAATATGTCAACGATTACTCAGGATAAATCTTACGAATTTTTTGTACAAGAATCTCTCGAATTATTACAAATTTTAGAACAGGGATTGATGAATCTTTCTCAATCCCATGACATTCAAAAACTTCATGGACTGATGCGGGCGGCTCATTCAATTAAAGGGGGAGCGGCTTGTGTGGGTTTGATGGGAATTCAACAAATTGCTCATCAATTAGAAAATGGGATTCGAGCTTTATATCCAGAAGATACGGTTTTTGATTTAGAATTAGAAGAATTACTTTTACAGGCTTTTGATTGTTTAAAATCACCGATTATTGAACAAATTGAAACGGGTTACTGTGACGAAGAAAGCCCCTTGACTCGGGTTCAACCGATTGTTGAGAATCTAGAAGCTAAACTCGGATATCTCCTCGAAGAAGCGGTTGAACTTCCTGAAGTTCCCCTAGAAATGGATATGACGCTGTTTCTATTTGATCAAGAAGTTCCTGCGGGTTTACGCCGTATTCAAGATTTATTGGCTTCTCCTCCTCAAAATATTCAAGAAGAATTACACGCTCAATTTGAGGTGTTAGCAACTTTGGGGAGTATGTTAAACTTGTCTGGATTTACTGCGATCGCTCAAACCACTTTAGAGGCTTTACAACTTTATCCTGATTCTTATCAAGAAATTTCAAAAGTCGCTTTAACCGATCTTTGGACAGGACAAAAAGCTGTTTTAGAAGGGGATCGAAGTGAAGGAGGTAAACTGAGTTTAGCGTTAATTGAGTTGACAAAAGATAGAAGTCAAGAAGAAGTTTACGAAGAAGATATTCAGGTAGAAGAAGTTAATGAAACATCTCTACAGGAGTTGAGAAGTTCAGAGTTGGCTGAAATTTTGTTACAAGCTTTTGATGGTTTCCGAGTTCCACTGTTAGAAAAAGTCGAATCTGGTGACTATAATAATCAACAGGCGATCGCCACGATTTCTCCGATTTTACAGCAACTAGAAACCCAACTCGGATGTTCTCTCGAAGACACCGAAAAACTTAACAATCTTTGCTTTTTAGATGAACAACTTGAGAAAGTTAGCGATGAAGAAGAGGTCAACTTAAACGGTTCACAAGTTAAACCAAAATCTAATATTAGCGAAGAAATTAAAACAGCTCGAAAAACAAAGTCAAGTTGCAATTGTGATTTGTGATTTAGAAATGCCAGAAATGAATGGATTTGAATTTTTAGGTCACTGTCGCCGTCAATTTTCAAGCGATGTACTGCCTGTATTAATCCTCACCTCCCGCAATAATGAGCGTCATCGGAAACTCGCAAAACAATTAGGCTCAAATGACTACATTACTAAACCCTGGAATGAAAAAGAATTAATGAAAATTTTACAGCAACACCTGGTTCGTTGTTGAATCTATCCATGATTTGAAAAGTCACTTATTCATTGACAATCGCCAGAACTTTTTCATCAAAAACAGGATTGAGAGTCAAACACAGGGGAAGAAGCTTAAAAAACGGCTCACTCCCTTCTATAGATCTGCCAAAATATGATAAACTAAGCTCATTTCTCAACAATGCTGAGAAATACACGCTAAAAATTAAACGTGACGGCATTGGAGAGTGTATCATTTATCATTGTAACTTTTGATTGAAAAATGTTCTCTCGATATAAGTTGTTTACAGGGACTCGGCATCGATATCTTGTCATTTTATTAGTGATTTCTATTCTTATCGGTGTAGTTTTTCGTTTTATAGAACTAGATCGAAAAGTATTCTGGCATGATGAAGTCTATACCAACTTTAGGGTATCAGGATTGACGCTCACAAAAGTTTATCCCGAATTTTTTGATAATCAAATTGTTGCAGCCCCCTCACTCCTAAACTACCAACGCATTCAACCTAATACCAACTTTATCGATACGATAAATTCCTTAATTATCGATGATCCTCAACATCCTCCGCTCTACTTTCTCATGGCTCGGGGGTGGATGTCTATTTTTGGAAGTTCGATAACCGCATCTCGTTTTTTACCTGCATTATTGAGTTTATTGGCATTACCGTTCATGTACGGTTTAGCTTTGGAATTATTTGGTTCTCATTTCACAGCTTTACTAGCGACAGCCTTTTTATCTTTATCTCCTATTGATATTATCCATGCTCAAACTGCACGACAATATGGTTTACTCACTGTATTCATCATTGCCAGTAATTATTTACTCCTCAAATCAATTCGTTCAAGCGGTTGGTTATTTTGGGGGCTTTATAGTTTAGCTTGTACGTTAGGACTCTATACACATCCTTTTTTTGGCTTAACTATTATTGCTCAATTTGCCTATATTTTTCTCTTGATTTCTTCATCTCGACTGAAAAAAGACTCCCTCTATTTATTGCTCAAATTCTTCAGTGCTTTAGTTGTCGCTGTGATTTTATTCAGTCCTTGGATTCATGTGATCGTTTCCAACTTTCAACGAGCAATCGATACAACCAATTGGACTCAAGCTTCTCTCAGTCTGTTAGATTTAATCAAATATTGGATACTCAGCTTTACCTCCCTATTGATCGATATTGATTTGGGATTTAATAATCCTTGGACTTATCTCTTAAGACTACCGTTTTTAACTCTTATTCTAATCGGTTTGTATCAAGTTTGTGAACGAACACCTGCCTTGACTCGACAATTTATTCTCACTTCAATTTTCGTCCCTTTCCTGATTTTAGTTTTACCCGATTTACTAATGGGAGGACAACGTTCATCTGTTACTCGTTATCTCGTTTCTTGCTTTCCCGGTATTCAACTTGCGGTAACTTATTTATTTGCTGTTCACATTAATAGTGGTAGATTTTCATGGGTTGATGGCGTGGGTTTGTGGCGAGGAATGTTAGCACTTTGTTTGACTGCTAGCATTATTTCTGCGAGTCAGAGTGCTTATTCAGAAACTTGGTGGTCTAAAAGCCTCAGCTATTGGAATCCAGAAATTGCTCGTCAGATTAATGTGCCTAATTTCCCTTATGTTGTCACAGATCAAGGGGATAACTATATTAATTTTGGAGAGACAATTTCATTAAGTTATTTACTCGATAAAGACGTTAAATTTATCTTGATGAGTCAGCAACCCCAGTTATCTTTGATTCCTAAATATAAAAGGGTTTTCATCCTTCGACCCTCAACTTCCTTACGAAAAACCCTCGAACAGAAAGGATATCAACTCGAATTAATCTTTGAACCGGGAGATCTGTGGAAACTACGTCCATAGTTATATAGCCATTTTCACCTCGGATCAGGTACACTCAATCATTATCTGTGGATACCAGCTAACCAGGAGAAACAGATTTCTATCAAGAATAACAGATGGGTGACTCAGGAGCAAAACCAAGAATCTATACTTCTTAGCATTTTGAGAAGAAACTTTAAGCCATTGTTTGAGATTCTTGTCGAAACCCACATCTTCTGACGATTCCTCAACTAAAATTAAAATATTCATTCAGATTCTCGGGGGGTTTTATGTCAGCATCTAGCAGTTCCTCAGAAGAGATTATTAAACAATTTCAGTCTCTACAAAATCAACTCCGTCAGCAAGTTTCCGTAGATAAACTAAGTTTAGATGACTACGATGTTTTAGTGATTCCATCCGTCACCCTCGATCAACAACAACTCCAAAAAATTCCCGGTGTTCATCTATACGAGGAACGATTGCTATTTTCATTAATTCGCTTGCGAAACCCCCGAATTCGTCTAATTTATGTGACCTCTCAACCCATTCATCCTCGTGTCATCGATTACTATTTGCATTTAATACCGGGAATTAAACTTCCTCATGCACGCGATCGCTTATTACTCTTTTCAACTTATGATAGTTCTTCCCAGTCTCTCACCGAAAAAATCCTCAAACGTCCCCGTTTAATCGAACGAATTGCTAACGTTTTGCGTCCAAAACAATCTTACATGGTTTGCTACAATTCTACTTCTTTTGAACGAGAACTTTCAGTTTTATTAGGAATCCCTTTATTAGCGGCTGATCCCGATTTGCTACACTGGGGAACCAAAAGCGGAAGTCGGCAAATTTTTGCAGAGTGTAATATTCCTCATGCGGATGGGAGTTCCTTAGTTTTTACCGGAGAAGATTTAGTCGAAGTTGCAACAGATTTATGGGAACGTCAACCCCAATTAAAACGTCTAGTTGTCAAATTGAATGAAGGATTTTCCGGTGAAGGAAATGCGTTATTAGATTTACCTCAAATTGAAGAATTAACCCGACAAAAACGCCTAAAAACGATTCGCGATCGCTTACCCAAATTGCGGTTTCAAGCCCCCGATGAAACCTGGGAAAAATTTCAGAATAGAATTGCCGATCTCGGAGCCATTGTTGAAGCCTTTATCGAAGGAGAAATTAAGCGATCGCCCAGTGTTCAATGCTTAATTCATCCTAATAATACTGTTGAAATTCTCTCAACTCACGACCAAATTTTAGGTGGGCCAGATGGTCAAATTTTTGAAGGCTGTCGATTTCCAGCCGATCAAGCCTATCGATTGCGTTTGCAAGAAATGGGTCAAAAAGTGGGCGAAAACTTAGCACAAAAAGGGGCTTTAGAACGGTTTGGCTTAGATTTTATAACAGTACGTCGGGATGATGGAGAGAATGAAGCTTGGGAGATTTATGCAATAGAAATAAACTTGCGTCGAGGAGGAACAACCCATCCGTTTATGACCTTAAAACTCCTAACCAACGGACATTATGACTGTTCAACAGGTTTATTTTATAGCCAACAAGGAAAGCCAAAATTTTATAGGGCTTCTGATAATTTACAGAGTCAACGCTATCAGGGATTACTCCCCGATGACTTAATGGATATTGTCGCCGATCATCACTTACATTTTGACAGCAGCACAGAAACTGGAACCGTCTTTCATTTAATAGGATGTTTATCGGAATTTGGAAAATTGGGGTTAACCTGTATTGGCAATTCCCCCCAACAAGCCCAGGAAATTTACAACCAAGTCGTTGAAGTTTTAGATCAAGAAACAGAAGCGGTAAACCCAGAAAATCAACAGCCTTTATTGAGAATTACGCAATCGGCGGCTGAGGTTAAAGAATGGGAGTGTTTCTCTCAAAATAAATAGCCAAATTCTAGGCGCTCTTTCAGGATAAAGGTTGAGATACTAACATTATTTAGGATGATAATCCTGGCACTCCGAACAAGGGCCACTGGGATTAATCGCACAAAGCAAAAAAGCAGAATGAGCATTATATTTGCACGTCGTTCGCTTATCAATTTTTTTTGATAAAATGCGATGGCGTTGTTCGTGGTATTCTATAAGACGTTTAATCTGGTGGTAGGACTGTAACCGCATCCGGTTCATACCGATATTGCTCATATTCCTATCTCCCCAATATTTGCAACCCGGTGAGCATCTATGCTGCTCGATTTTGCATGAATCAGTTAGGGTTAATTTTAACATTTTTTTAGACCGGAGTTCGACATAACAGGAATAGGCAACCACCCCCAACCGAAACGAGTTACTGTTGACTCTAAAGAACCCAGAGAGCCGTCTGTAGCGAACATTGTTAGATTCAAAAGTGGGCTACAGTCAAACCCATGACTCTTGATCCTAGCTGATATCCTGACAATAGGCCCCAGTCCTCAATATTATATGTTGCGAATTTCTATTCCTGAACAGCTTTCAAAACAGTTCAAAGTTGTCGCGACTCAAGTCCTACAACCCAACTCTCCCAGACGCTTTGCCATCCTTGAAGCCTGTCTCATCGGTTTAGTTTCTGGACTTGCAGCCTTTTTCTTACGAGAAGGAGCGGGATGGTTAGGGTCATGGCGGATGTATGGTTCCCTCTACGGCCCCCTACCAACTTGGGTGTTTTTACCGGCTGTCGGCTTAATAGGCGGCTTTACAACAGGATTTTTAGTCGAACGATTTGCCCCCGAAACCACCGGAAGCGGCGTTCCTCAAGTCAAAGCAGCTTTAAGTGGAATACCCATTTCTTTAGATTTGCGAGTCGCCATCTCCAAACTTCTGGGGACGATGTTTACAATGGGTTCCGGTTTAACCCTGGGACGACAAGGGCCAACCGTTCAAATCGGCGCCGCCTTAGCCGCTTGGATAGGGCGTTGGGTACCGACTTCCCCCAACTACAGACGCCAAATTGTCGCCTGTGGTGCCGCCGCCGGGTTAGCCGCAGGCTTTAACGCCCCCATTGCGGGAGTTTTATTTGTCGTTGAAGACTTACTCCACGACATTTCCGGCCTCACCCTCGGCCCTGCGATTATCGCTTCGTTTATTGGGGCGGTGGTTTCCCGCATCTTAGAAGGTCGAAATCCCGACTTTGAAACCCACTCAGCAGCACTGCTACAACGCTACTCAGAGCAATCGTTTCTACAACTGGGTGAAATTCCCTTTTATATCATTTTAGGCATCACCGCAGGTTTACTCGGCACCCTATTTAGCCGAGGAATTGTCTCTTCCCTAAAATTTAGCCGCCGAACCTTTCGCTTAGGATTACCTGTACGAATGGCATTAGCAGGGTTTTTGTGTGGGTTAATTGTTTCTTTTTTGCCGATGGAATTTCGCAATAATGCAGGTTTACGAGAACTAATACTGCGTGGGGATATTGTCTGGACGACCATCGCCCTCGCCTTTGTCGCTCATTTTGCCCTGACAACCATTGCCGCAAGTTCTTCTGCACCGGGCGGTTTATTTGCCCCCTCGCTGGTTTTGGGGGCGGCTTTGGGGAAATTGATTGGCATCTGGGAATTTAACTTAGTCGGCTTGGAACCCTCGACAACCTTTGCCTATGCCGGAATGGGGGCTTTCTTTTGTGCGGTGTCTCGCACGCCGATTACTGCGGTTGTAATTGTTTTTGAGATTACCCAAGATTTTAACTTGGTATTGCAATTAATGATTTGTTCGATTGTCGCCTACTTTGTCTCCGATAAAATTGATAAACAGTCTCTCTATGATCGCCTATTACAATTAAGTGGTATTGAGTTAAAAGAAGATGACCTTGAGCGCCAAGCCTGGAAACAGTTAAAAGCCAGAGATGTCATGCAGCGTCAGGTAGAAACTCTATCCGTTCATCAAACGTTCTTAGAAGTTAGACAAGAATTTTCTCGTTCACAACATCGAGGCTTTCCAGTTGTTGAAGATGGCAAACTGGTTGGGATTGTTACTCAAAGAGATTTGAGCAATGCGAGTAAGCAAAATTTGCCCGAGGAGACTCCCTTAAGCAAGTTTATGACCGCTAAACCGATTACAATTGCTCCCGAGGAAACGCTCAGTCAAGTGGTTTATCTGTTAGCTAAATATAAACCCAGTCGCCTCCCGGTTGTTGAAGGTCGTCATCTGGTGGGAATTATCACCCGCAGCGATATTATTAAAGCAGAATTGGGCTTGATTAGTGGAGAAGATACTCAGGTGGGTTTGCATCCTGAACCTTCCTATATCGTCTATCAAACGCGAGCGCCTCAACTCGGAAAAGGACGGATGTTGGTTTCTCTCTACAACCCGACAACAGCACCCGCTCTATTAGAAATTGCCGCCGCGATCGCCAGAGAACGAAATTATGAGATAGAATGCCTGAATGTGATTACGATTCCCCGTCATCGTTCGCCCAGTGAAACCTCTGTTAAACTCACCAAAAGTCGGCGTTTGATGCGACAAGCTGAACAAATGGGCCGAGCCTGGGGAATTCCGATTCATACTCAAGTTCGAGTCACTCACGATATTGCTCAAGCCATTCTCGAAACGACGAAAGAGCGACATATTGATTTGATTTTAATGGGTTGGCAGGGTAAATCTTCGACGACTGATCGCGTTTTTGGGAATGTCGTTGATGTGATTATCCGACAGGTGGGTTCTGAAGTAATTTTGGTCAAATGGCCCCACGTGGTTGATCCTTTTAATACGAAACGAAAACTCCGGTTACATTCTTTGTCAGGTTGGCAACGTTGGTTAGTACCCCTACGTGATGATCCGAAAGACTCTGTTGCAGTACAACTTTTACCTGCTTTGATGCAGTTGAGTCATCAACCGGAAATTCGACTGTTAAAAGTGATGAGTAAAGCGATTACGACTCCTGAAAAACGAGTTTGGGAAGATACTTCTGATGAGTTGAGTTCTCTATTGAATGCTAATGTTAGAATGACTGCTGTTACTTCTGATTTTGTCCCCGAGGCGGTGATTGATTTTGCCTATCGTGAACATTGTGATGTTGTGGTTTTAGGCGCCAGTCGTGAAGGGATGCTCAAACAGGTGATTCAGGGTAATATTCCTGAAGCGATCGCTCGCAATTGTGATTGTACTGTAATTTTGGTTCGTCCGGCAATTGGTCAAGCTACTGAGTAAGTCTTTACAGTTTACAGTGATGCAGTTATAGCGCTACGCGCTAGGCAAAAGGCAACAGGCAAGAGGTGAAGCAGTGCGATCTTGGTGGTTTCCATCAAGGAGCAACTGCTGAACCCGAAGGGCAAAAGTGCCAGCAGAAAATATTTTCAGCATTTACCAATGTCCTAACCGTTATGCGTAGTGCTATATCAGTTCTTTTCCTGGTCATCTGTTACCTATTCACTGTTTACTGAAACCTCTTCATGGTCACTGTTTTCATGGTTCATTTTAATGTCAATTTCAAATATTTTAATTCCTTTGCTGATATCACGCTCAGTTTAGCTAAAACCCTGTTTGAACTTGGGGTTCCTGTTTCTATAGAACCCTCAGAAATCTCCGGGGATGCTTTAAAAGTGATCAGTGATCAAGAGAAAAAGCTGCTAGACTATTTGATGAAACAATCCCCTTCAGAACTGTTTCAAATTAAATGGTCACACTATTGGGAAACGGTGCGAAATATTCAGCTTAGAGGTCATCTCAATTTTGAACTTTTTGCCATCAATTATGAATTTTCCCAGAATTCTAAATCCTGTGATGATTGGATGCAATCAACCCTTCATAATTCCTATCACAAATTAGCCGTTAGTCACTATTGTAAACAAGTTTTATTACAAGCAGGTTGTCCCGAATCAGAGGTTTCAGTTTTACCTTTGGGAGCAAATCCCCTTTTCTTCAATTCTTCAGAACTAGAATCTCAAGTCAATCAACAAAAATCACCCCAAATTAAACGGTTTTTACATTTAACAAACTCCTGGGATTTATATCGGTTTGGTACGGATTTACTTTTACCTGCATTTTGTGAAGAATTTTTGGGAAATCCTCATGTACTTTTAGTGATCAAAGATGGCGGAAGCAATAATCAAAACGTGACCGAAATAGTTGTCAATCTTCGTCGAAAATTTGGAGATAAAATGCCCAATATTTATATCCTCCGAAAACTCCTAAATAAAACGAATTTAGCCCAATTATATTGGTTTTCAGATGTCGTTGTTGCTCCCTTTCGTGGGGAAGGATTTGCTATTAAAATTCTCGATGCTTTCGCCGCAGGTTTACCTGTGATTATGCCCCTTTATGGCGGGCCGACAGAATATGCGAACCCAACAAACTGCTATCCGATTGAATATGATTTAGTACCCGTCGGTAACTGTTATGATACTCAATTTTTTAAACCTAAAAATAAACCCCATTGGGCCGAACCTAAAATTGAGTCTTTGAGACAACAATTACATCGAGTGATGAATGATGAAAATCAAGCTTTAATTCGTCAAAGAGCCAAAGAAACAGCACAACAATTTTCTTGGGAAATCACCGCTCAAAAGCTGTTTGCCTTGATGAGAAAATTATCTTAAAAAGTCGGTTCAAAAGGATAGGTTTTGAAAACATATACTTCGATCCTTGCCTTCAGTCTCAACTCGACCTTGACAAAACCAGAGAGTGGAGATTATAGTAAGCTTGGGGGGAGTATATTAACGACTTTCTTCCGATCAACTCAAAAGAAACAAGACATCCTTTAGAAAAAGGGTAAATCCCTCCTTGGAGGTGGAATCCTTCTTTACTTAGCAGAGTTAAGCGTTTGGTCAACAAAAATCAGGTTCGGTTGCTTTCCAGGAGCCAGAGGTCGAACTGGCGACACCTTTCAACCTGATTCGATTTAGAGAAAAACCAAGAAACCTAAAAACAGGTCAATTTTTTTATGAGTGTCTAACTTGAGAACATTAAATTTTTGGCAATCTTGAAAGGTTGCTGAAGTTTGTTGTTCTCTTTTTCACAATTATATTTTTGGAATTTAGGAAATGAGTTTGCGGGTAATTCTCTTAGCCAATGAGAGTATTTCGGCAAATTTCAACTCAATTCCGAAGGATTTTTATTACCAATTTTCCCAAAAACTGGGAAAAAATAGCTTTCAATTCGATAATCGAATCCCTATTCTCAAAACCATTCGTAACACCGAATAAAATCTTATGATGTTAGCAACGTTAACGAGACGATCTTACCAAAAAGCAACAGACCGAAGTTCGATCAGCACTTTAGTCAATATTTGTGCAGCCTATGATCGCTTAGATCAAGATGTATCCCTAGCCGAATTTCAACTAATTCTGAATTCACCGGATTTAGAACGCCATTGTGATACCTACTTCATCGAAAACTACAACGGTAAACTCATCGGTTTAGCCTTAATAGAACATCAAGAATCAACCACTCAAATTGATGGAAATCTGTGGATATTCGTGCATCCCGATGTTCGACATCAAGGCTTAGAAACCGAGTTAATTCAATGGAGTGAAAAACACTTACAACGCCTCGGAAGACAGAAAGATAGACCTGTACGACTGTTAACCGATAGTCGAGATGATCAAGTAGATCGGGCGGTATTATTTAATCAACAAGGCTTTCAAATTAAACGAGAATTCTTGACCTTAGAGCGATCGCTCAATCAACCCTTACCCTTACCCGAACTTAGTCAAGGATTTCAACTGTCTTATTTAAAAAATCCCGATCAAATTCCGGCTTGGGTTGAAATGTATAATCAATCCTTTGTTGATCACTGGAACCATTATGATATTACCGCAGAAACCGTCAAATATTGGCATACCCTCCCCGATTATCAACCGGAATTAGACATTATTGCGATCGCCCCCGACGGCACCTTTGCGGCGATGTGTAGCTGTCGTCTGAAACCTCAACCCCATCGCAACATTCGTACAGGTTGGATCGAATGGTTGGGAACTCGACGGGGTTTCCGACGCATGGGTTTAGGACGAGCGATGTTATTTGCAGGAATGCGTCAACTCCAACAAATCGGGGCTGATACTGTTAAATTGAGTGTAGACTCTCAAAGCCTCACAGGTGCTAATCATCTGTATGAGTCAGTAGGGTTTCGTCCGGTAGAAACGGTGTTATCGTGGGTTAAACCCGTCGCCGCATAACACCGTAGGGGCGGGTTCTGTAAAGATGTATATTTGTTAGAAATAGCCTCAATAAACCCGCCCAGAATGATGTAGGGGCGGGTTCTGTAAAGATGTATATTTGTTAGAAATAGCCTCAATAAACCCGCCCATAATGATGTAGGGGCGGGTTCTGTAAAGATATATATTTGTTAGAAATAGCCTCAATAAACCCGCCCAGAATGATGTAGGGGCGGGTTCTGTAAAGATATATATTTGTTAGAAATAGCCTCAATAAACCCGCCCAGAATGATGTAGGGGCGGG